>CADAKE010000218.1 GCA_902788445.1 uncultured Eubacteriales bacterium | reverse complement strand
CTGGCCGCCCGCGCCGGAGGAGTGGTAGGTGTCCACCCGCACGTACTTCATGTCGATTTCGATCTCGCTGTCGTCGTCCTCCAGCATGGGGGCCACGTCCAGGGAGGCGAAGGAGGTATGCCGCCGGGCGTTGGCGTCGAAGGGCGAAATGCGCACCAGCCGATGCACGCCCTTTTCGCCGCGCAGGTAGCCGTAGGCGTGGTCGCCGCTGACCTCGAAGGTCACGGACTTGATGCCCGCCTCGTCGCCGTCCAGCAAATCAAGCAGCTTCACGGTAAAGCCCATGCGCTCACAGTAGCGGGTATACATGCGGTATAACATCGAAGTCCAGTCCTGGGCCTCGGTGCCGCCCGCGCCCGCGTGGAGGGACAGCACGGCGTCGTTGTCGTCGTACTGCCCGCGCATGAGGGTTTCCAGGGCCAGGGCCTCGGTTTCCTTTTCCAGGCGTTCCAGCTCGGAAGAAATCTCCTCCACCATGCTTTCGTCGTTTTCCTCGTTGGCCAGTTCGATCATGGTTTCCGCGTCGTCGCAGCCGGAGAGCAGGGAATTGTAATGCTTGATCTTCCCCTCCAGGCTGGCGATGCGGCGGTTCACGTGGGTGGAGCGCTCCAGGTTGTCCCAGAACCCGTCAGCGTTCATTTCCTCGTGGAGCTCCTGAAGCTCCCGCTCCATGTCCTCGATGTGCAGCCCTTCGCCCACTTCTTTGAGCTGGCTGCGCAGGCTGTCCACACGCTGAGTAAATTGATCCAGTTCTAATATCATGCTGATCTCTCCTTGTTAAATAGAGGGAAAAAGTAGTGAGGATAAACAGAGAGTGCAGAGTTCAGAGTGCAGAGTTCAGAGAATATAGATGACAATAAGTGGTCTGCATGATTGATCGGCAATATCATCTGAACTCTGTACTCTACACTCTGTACTCTCGAAAACTACTCCTCCGCTCCCAAGTTCCTGCCGCAGCAATTCTTATACTTCTTCCCGCTGCCGCAGGGACAGGGGTCGTTGCGGCCCACCTTCTTGGCGACCTTCACGGGCTGCTGTACCGGGCCGTTGCTGGTTTGCGGGCGGGCCTGCAAGCGCTGGTTGATGCGGGCGGCCTGGCGCTGGGCGGCGGTAGGTGCCGCTCCGCCTTCTGTCGGTTGATTGGTAGAAGTTACTCGGGCGGTGGCGTATTCGTTCACGGGGTCGCGCTGGGCGTAGGCGCGCAGGCCGATGCCGTCGCGCAGCTGATCCATGGCGTCGATGTGATCCATCCAGCGCATGTCCACGGCGCGGAGCAGCACGTTCCGCTCCAATTTCCGCATGTCGATGCCCAGCTCGGTGATCTGCTGCTCCCGTTCCTCGTAGAGCTTTTCGGACTGCTTTTTCAGGAAGCTGACCGCGTCTTCCTTCTTCATGCCGGAGAGGGCGTCGCGGTTCGCCTCGATGCAGCCGTGGGGCACGCAGAGGCGCTCCAGGTACTCGGCCAGGCCCTTCACGTCCCATTCGCTGTTCTTCTCGGCGCTCAGGAACCGGGAGCAGGCTTCGTCGATCAGCGCGTCCCGCATGGTGGCGACCACGCCCTGCATGTCCTCGCCCGCCAGCACTTGCCGGCGTTGGCCGTAGATGACGCCGCGCTGCTGGTTCATCACGTCGTCGTATTGCAGCACGTGCTTACGGATTTCAAAATTGCGGCTCTCCACCCGCTTCTGGGCGTTTTCGATCTGCTTGGTGAGCATGCCCGCTTCCAGCGGCGTGTCCTCGTCCATGCCCAGCTTTTCGATCAGGGGCTGGATGCGCTCGCCGCCGAAGATGCGCATGAGGTCGTCCTCCAGGGCGATGAAGAACTGGCTGGATCCGGGGTCGCCCTGGCGTCCGGCGCGGCCGCGCAGCTGGTTGTCGATGCGGCGGGATTCGTGGCGCTCGGTGCCGATGATGTGCAATCCGCCCACGGCCACGACCTTGTCGTGCTCCACGTCGGTGGTCTTTTTGTATTCGGCCTTGAGTTCCTGGTAATGCTTCCGGGCTTCTAAGACTTCCTCGCTCACGTTCTCGTTAAAGCCCGTGGCGGCCTCGATAATCTCCTCGGGGATTTCCTCCTGCCGCATGGTGCGCCGGGCCAGGAAGTCCGGGTTGCCGCCCAGCAGAATGTCCGTGCCGCGGCCCGCCATGTTGGTGGCGATGGTGACGGCTCCGTAGTGGCCCGCCTGCGCCACGATGGAAGCTTCGCGGGCGTGGTGCTTGGCGTTCAGCACTTCGTGGGGAATGCCGCGCATATCCAGCAGGTGGCTGATGTGTTCGCTGACCTCCACCGAAACGGTACCCACCAGGATGGGCTGGCCGGTGGCATGGCGCTTGATGATTTCCTCCACCACGGCCTTGTACTTGCCGTTCTTGGTGCGGTAGATCACGTCGTTGAGATCCTGACGGATCATGGGCTTGTTGGTTGGAATCTGCACCACGTCCAGGCTGTAAATGCCCTGGAATTCGCCCTCCTCCGTCTTGGCCGTACCGGTCATGCCGGACAGCTTCTTATACATGCGGAA
>CADAKE010000217.1 GCA_902788445.1 uncultured Eubacteriales bacterium | reverse complement strand
CCGAACTGGTTGGTGCCGATCTGTGGCTTGACGTAGCTGAGCCTTCGCCCAGATGGCAACGTAATGAACAGCATCCCGCTGCTGCAAGTGAATTTGATCCCGTGTGTATTCGTTTCGCTCTTGTCGATGACTGCTTCCATAACTGCTCTGTCCACATCCCACCAGAGACGGACGATGTTCGGATTGGATTCCCGCCATGCTTCCACCAGCGGCTTAAGTTCCTCCCCCGGTACGCCCATTTCCAAAGCACCCATGGCCTTCAGAGCGCCGACGCTGCCACCGTAACCGAGGGCCAATTCCGCGACCTTGCCTCGCTGGCGAAGGTGGCCGTTTATACCGTGCTTCACCACCGGCACATGAAACATGGCTGACGCCGATGCACAATAAATGTCGCCGCCCTCCAGGAACACCTTCTGCCGCCATTTTTCTCCGGCCAGCCATGCAATCACACGGGCCTCAATAGCCGCAAAATCGCTGACGACGAATTTGTATCCCTTTGCCGGGATAAACGCTGTTCGGATCAGCTGGCTCAAGGTATCTGGCACATCGTCATATAGAAGCTTCACCTGCTCATAATCTCCGCTGCGCACCAGCTCCCTTGCCACACCAAGATCCGGCATTTTGTTCTGAGGCAAATTCTGTAACTGGATCAGCCTGCCGCTGAATCGACCCGTTCGATTCGCGCCGTAAAACATGAACATGCCACGGGCACGTCCATCAGTGCACACCGCATTTTTCATGGCGATGTACTTTTTCACGCTGCTTTTTGCCAGCTGCTGGCGGAGAAGCAACACCTCCCGCAGCTCCGGCGGGCAATCCTGCAGCAATTCCGTGACAGCCTTCTTACCAAGGGTCTCTGTCTCCAGCCCGTTGTCCGCCAGCCAAGCCTTCATCTGCTGGACGCTGTTGGGATTCTCCAGGGCGGTCAGATGCTGAATGGCAGCGGTCAGTTCATTTCGGGATTGCGTATCCATCTGGATCGCGTTTTCTACCAGTTCCATGTCCAGCGCGATGCCTCTGTCGTTGATTTCCTGATCCTGATGATACTGATCCCACACCTGCTCCGGCACAGGATAATTCCGCAGTCTGTGTTGGATCGCCATTTCGGTTTCCACGTCACGGATATTATACGCCTTGAAGATCTCCCATTTCTGCCGGTCATGGGATGGCAGGTTGCGGGTGCGTCCGCCATTGGTTTTGCTCGGCGCACAGGGCTGACAGAAATATCGGATCAGTTCTTTTCCTTCCGACATTTTCTGCTTGTCCAAGCCCAGCACCGCGCCCGCTCCGGCCAGGGACAGCGGGAGGCCGAGATAGGCTGACCATACCATGGTGCATCGCCATCCCGCAGGGTTCAGGAAACGGGCACAGCCAGTCGACGACGGATGATTATCATGAAAAGGATCAAGTGAAAGGCCCAGATCGGCCAGATGCCGGGACAGGCACACCCGCTCAAAATTCGCGTTGAATGCCCATTTTGTCACATCATCATCTGTCAGTGCAGCCAGCACATCCTCCGGAATGCTTTCCCCAGAAGCCAGGTCAATCACCTGAAATCCACGCTGCTGAAGGTTTCGATATCGATACTGATGTTTTTCACATATACACCCCCACAGAGAGAAAAGGGTGGCAGACTGCTCCGCCACCCTGACTTTTCCGGATTAGTTCAGGAAATCCTCGTCGCCATCGTCTACGGCATCAAAGTCGTTGCTGGCGTTGGTGTGCCCGCCGAGGGGCTCGCCGTCGCGGATCTTCTGGATGTTGCCCAGGCCGCAGGCCACGCCTTTGTTCCCGTTTACGGAGAATGCGTACAGGCTGATGGAGACCCTGGCGTATACGCCGCTGTAGATTTCGCTGCGGTCGATGATCGGCTGCACATGGCGGTCAACCACCTGGGGCGCGGTCTTGCTGTTGGCATTGATGAACCAGCAGCCCTTGTAGGCGTCATCCTCGCGCTCCAGATCGCCGTCCCGCAGGGGCAGCTTCAGCGCGGCCTTATTCGGGATCTTCCCGCCGAACTTGCCGATGCCCTCCTGGATCGCGCAGTCGATGGCGCGGTTGATGGCATCCACGGTTTCGGTGTCGCTCTTGGGGATGATCAGGGAGCAGCTGTAGCGGGGATCACCGCCGCTGACGGGAGCCTTCGGGTCCCAGATGTTCGCGTAGGACAGACGGACGATACCGGTGACGACTTTGGTGTTATTCTGCTTAGCCATATTTTTCAATCCTCCTGAAATTCATTGAAATCGGTTTTGACGTTATTCAGAGCCGGGCGCTTGTCCGACTCAGGGACCAGTGTTGGCTTTCCTGCAGGCTTATGGACACAGGAGCCTAGCACCTCGGCAAAGGTCTGCTTGCCCATGAGCTTTTCCATCTCTCCGATGGGCAGGAGTGTTTTTCTGAAGATGTCCTTATAGCCCGCCGCGTTGGCAGCAGCTATCACGGCATCCTCATCGGTGTACTTGCGGACGCTGCGGCCCTCGACCAGCTTCCAGCCGGGCCACTGCTTACCTTGATGCAGCGCTCCGTCCAGCGCATAGGTCTTGAGCTCGTCTGCCCATTTGATCAGGTCATCCAGCTTGCCCAGCACCTCGCCAATCTCCGCATCGGTGAGCAATGGCGGCAGGGCGAAGTCCAGCTTTGCCAGCTCCAGATTCGCTTCCGCTCTGGCCCGACAGCGCACCGCAGCCTTGCAGAAGACACACCATGCGCCGGGATGGTAGTCGCCCTTACCCTCAAAGGCAAGGTCTGCCAGGGGCTTCAGTGTGTTTTCTGCCCAATCCTTCAGATCTGCTACGGAAATCGACCAGGTGGAAATGTTCTCCCGGCGAGGCTGGTAGATCGTCATGCTGACCGTGCGGATATCGTAGAGCCCATCAAAGATGTTTAAGGCACCCAAGGCGTACAGCATCATCTGGGGATTGCGCTCCGCCTCCACAACGATGCCCTGACCATATTTCAGATCGATGATATGGAGCTCGTCATCGGCCACAATCAGAGCATCGCCAGTGCCGAAGCCATCGGGTACCCAGCAGGAGAAATCCAGCCTCTGCTCGATCAGCAGGATTGCATCCGGGCAGCGCTTCTTCGCCTCCGCCAAGGTTTCCAACACATACTGGACGTATCCGTCCGTGTGCCCGTCCATCTCATCACTGTCATAAGTGGAGATGGGCTTT
>CADAKE010000216.1 GCA_902788445.1 uncultured Eubacteriales bacterium | reverse complement strand
TGGCAGCAAGTGCAGATTCCCTTCGGCGCTTCTTCCATCCTGATCGCTGTGAGCGTGGCCATCGAGACGGTGCGCCAGGTGGAGAGCCAGCTGGTGATGCGCAACTACAAAGGCTTCCTGGGTTAATCGAAAGAGCAATCCACGGAACATGAGGAATGCACCCCTGGCGGGAGCGATGGGTTCTCACCAGGGGCGGCATTCCACGTTCTATGTATAGGCAAATATAAAATGTATTCGATGTGAAAACGGATACAATATGTGGGGTCATCCGTTCATTCAGAAGGCATTGAGCATGGAAACCAGTCCCCTTTTACAGCTTTCTCGGAAGGGGGTCTGGGGGGAACCGCTCTTTGGCTTCCAAAGAGCGGTTCCCCCCAGAAAAAATTCTAAGGAGGTGCTGGTATGAACCAGCGGGCATCCCCCAGATTTCCACCGGCGATATGCTCCGCCAGGCGATGAAAGCGGGCACCGAAATGGGCCTGAGCGCCAAGCGGTATATCGAAGCGGGTGAACTGGTGCCCGATGAAGTGGTCATCGGTATTGTGAAGGATCGGCTCCAGGCGGAGGACTGCAAGAACGGTTACATCCTCGACGGGTTCCCCCGGACGGTTCCGCAGGCGGAAGCGCTGGCGCAGTTCGCCAAGATCGACGTGGCGCTGAACATCGCCCTGGACGACGAAGTGATCATCAACCGGCTGGGCGGACGGCGCGTGTGCCTCAAGTGCGGCGCGACGTATCACATCAGCACCCTGAACGGCAAGGATACCTGCGATAAGTGCGGCGAAAAGCTGGTGCAGCGCAAGGACGACGCGCCGGAAACGGTGAAGAACCGCCTGGCGGTGTACGCGGCGCAGACGGCTCCCCTCATTGATTACTATGAGAAGAAGGGCCTGCTCAAAACTGTGGAATGCGCGCCGAAGGCCACTGTGCAGGAAAACTACGCCAAAGTGCGTGAAACGCTGGGGATGGCATGATCAGTATCAAGAATCCCATTCAGCTGGCGAAGATGCGTAGCGCGGGTCATCTGCTCCATGACGTGCTGGCGGCGACCCGGGAGATCATTCGTCCGGGCATGACCACCATGGACATCAACGCTTACGTGGATGAAGCCATCCGCAAGGGCGGCGGCATCCCGACGGAGTTGGGCTACTGCGGGTATCCCGCGTCCATCTGCGCGTCCATCGACGATGAGGTGGTGCACGGCATCCCCTCCAAGAACGTGGAACTGCGCGAAGGCAGCATCATTTCCATCGACGTGACGCTGGCCCTCGACGGGTGGCAGGCGGACAGCTGCTTCACCGCACCCGTGGGCAAGATCAGCGCTGAAAAGCAGAAGCTGATTCAGGTCACGGAGGAATGCTTCTGGCTCGGCGCGCGGCAGGCCATCAACGGCAACCGCATCGGCGACGTGAGCCACGCGGTGCAGAGCCACGCGGAATCCCACGGCTATGGCGTGGTGCGCGACCTGACGGGACACGGCATCGGCAGGGAAATGCATGAAGATCCGTCCGTTCCGAACTTCGGCATGGCGGGGCACGGCAGCCGCATCCGTCCGGGCATGACCTTCTGCGTGGAACCCATGATCGCTATGGGCCGCTGGCAGGTGCATCAACTGAGCGACGGCTGGACGATCGTGACCAACGACCACTCGCCCGCGGCGCATTATGAGCACACGCTGGCGATCACGCCCAAGGGCCTGCCAGAAATTTTAACCCTTCCGGGGTTCAACTGGGAGGAAAAAAATCAGTGAAACCACCAATTTTGCCCGGTTACGCAGTTTTTTCAAAAAAAGGGCGTGACAAAGGCAGGTACTTTGTGGTATTATATTCGGTGGACGCCGATTTTGTGATGATGGCCGATGGGGATACCCGGAAGCTCGATCACATGAAGAAAAAACGGCGCAAGCACCTGGCCGCCTGTCCCCATGAATTTCCTGAATTGCTGGCGCTTTACGAAAAGAACCGGCTCAAGGACAGCGACATTCGCAAGGCGCTTCATTCCATCGCACCCAATGGCAATGGCGAGCAATCGCCGAACAGAAACAGGGAGGGTTAAGGCAAGGTCATTGAGGCGCTGCCCAATGCCATGTTCCAGGTTGAACTGCCGAACGGCCATCGCATCATGGCCCATATTTCCGGCAAGATGCGCATGAATTTCATCCGCATTTACCCGGGGGATAAGGTCACGATCGAGCTCTCCCCCTACGATTTGACCCGCGGCCGCATCACGTGGCGCAGCAAGAATTGATTCCTATCCTAACCAAGGAGGTAGTCCGTCCTTCTGTGAAGCCCATCTGTGAAAAGTGCAAGATCATCAAGCGCAAGGGCCGCGTGATGGTGATTTGCGAAAACCCCAAGCATAAGCAGCGCCAGGGCTAACCCACCCTGACAGCTCACGGGAGCGCCGTCCCGAGCGTCTGTTTCGACCGGACGCCGGGGACGGCGTTCCCCGCGCGAAGAAAGATTCGCAGCAACGGAAACCCCATCTTCCCAATGCAGACAAGCCTGTGTGGGCGGCTGCCCCGACGCGCGAAACGCCGCCGGGGACCATGCATGCTGTCACATAAATCTCCGCCTGGGTTGCGGGCGGAAAGTGTCAAGAGAAGGGGAGGAATCCCGGCGGAAAAAAGTTATCTACGCCTTTTTTCCAAAGGATATATCCATCCCCGCCACCAAAACCCCATTGAATCATTTGGAGGTGTAACCAACACATGGCACGTATTGCGGGCGTTGACCTGCCCCGAGAAAAGCGCGTCGAGGTTGGCTTGACTTACATCTACGGCATCGGCCCGACCGTAAGCAAGCAGATTCTTGAAGTGACCGAAGTGAATCCCGACACCCGGGTCAAGGACCTGAGTGAAAACGACGTGAGCAAGCTGCGCGAATATATCGAACATCACCTGAAGGTGGAAGGCGATCTGCGCCGCGAAGTCTCCCTGAATATCAAGCGTCTGGTGGAAATCGGCTGCTACCGCGGCGTCCGCCAT
>CADAKE010000215.1 GCA_902788445.1 uncultured Eubacteriales bacterium | reverse complement strand
AAAATGTTGATGTTGGGGCTCCAGAAGGTGAGGCCCTTGTAAATGTCCCGGTCGCCGTGGCGGGAGGCGGCGTTGTACTTGGCGCGGCCCTCGGTGGCGGAAACGTCGCCCAGTTCTTCCACCAGCTTGGGGTCAAATGTCGCGGCCATGCCGATGGCCTGGGGGTACATCGTTGCCATGCCCGCCCGGGCCACGCCGTGCAGCGCTTCGTTCCACCAGTTGTAGGCGGGCACGCGCAGCCGCTCGATGGCGGGGGCCTGATAGCTCATCTGGGACGCGGCTTCCTCCAGCGTCATTTGATCCACCAGCGCGCGGGCGCGCTTTCGGGCTTCTTCACGATTCATATTTCTCGTCCCCTTTATATTTTCGTTTTTAAAGTAAACACGGAACAATTCCTTCATGTAGGGGCGGATATCATCCGCCCGTTCTGCTGAACAATTCCTTCAAGGGGCGGATATCATCCGCCCGTTCTGCAAATCGTTACATTGACAGCATTTTCATGCGTTCCTGAAATGTTGCTATGCGGGCGGATGATATCCGCCCCTACATCATTGGTATCATCTGTAACTGTGATAAATCAATCAGTGTTTTCCGAATTGTTCCAAATACAGCCTCGCCGCTTCGGCGTTCTGGGGCTCGGTGTTCTCCAGCGTCATGGGCAGGTCGTACTGTTTCGCCAACGGCAGCAAATCGCCGTAATACATGGCGCCCATGCCGCAGGGACGGAAGTCCACCTGCTCGTTCCCATCCTTGTCCGGGTTCACGGCGAAGTCCTTCATATGCAGCACGCGCACCTGATCGCCCAGGCGGCGGACGGCCTCGCGGATGATGCTTTCCGCCTGGCCCGCTGTATTGTTGCTCACAAGATTCACGGCGTCCAGGATGATCTTCACGTGGTCGGAATGGACGGTGTCCAGCATCCTTTCCGCCCGTTCCGGCGTGGAAATGATGTGGGTGCACACCGGCTCGATCGCCATGACCTCGTCATATTCCTCCGCCCACTTTACCACCGGCAGGAACGCTTTCATAAATAATTGAAACGCTTCCTCAGATTGCGGCGCGGGGCCGTCGGAAAAATGGGTGGTCTTTAATGCATATGTTTCAGACCCCACCACCCCGGCTCCGATCAGCCTGCCAAACCGCAGGTGGGCCTTGTAAATTTCCTGGGTCTTTTTCCGTTCTTCCTCGTCCGGATTCGCCAGATTCAGGTAGCAGCCCAGCACCGCGCATCCCATTTCATGTTCGGCAAAAGCGCCCTTTACCCGCCCGGCCAGTTCCTCCGTCAGCAGCTTCGGCGCGTCCTGCATCAAAAAGCCGTCGATCACCTTGCTCATCGCCAGATGCGCGCAGGAAAAGCCCTGCGCCCTGGCAAAGCCCAGCCGTTCCGACAGCGTTCCCGGCGCTGTGTCATGAAGCCGAATTCCAATATTCATACCTTCGTATCCTTTCTCCCGGCAGTCCGCCGCGGCTTGAACCGCTCTCATGATAGCAAAAAAGCGAAAACCAGTGCCGAAAACGGCATTGACGGAAAAAACAAAAAGAATTATAATGAAACATATCCTATATTCTGATGGAAGCGGAGGAATGACGCATGTTTGGACGGCGCGCGGACGGGCGGGTGCTGAAGGAAATCGACCCCATCATCGCCCTGACCCCTTACCTGATGCCCATGCGCTGCGACGCGCAGGTGATGTCCAATTACAAGCTGGGCTATGAAAAGATGGCCCGCTATATCGTGGCGCAGGGCAGCAAGGGCCATAAGTTTACCTTCATGGAAATCATTTTCGCGGCGTTCGTGCGCTCCGTTTCCCAGATTCCGGAAATCAACCGGTTCGTGGTGAACAAGCGGCTGTATGCCCGCACGCAGCTGACCATTTCCTTCGCCCTGCTCAAGGACACCGGCGACCCCGACAAGATCGAGGAAAACACGGTGAAATGCTATTTTGACCCCCGCGACACTATCTACGACGTGGCGGAGCGCGTCAGCGCGGCCATTGAGGAAAACCGCCGCGCGGAAGCGGACAACTCCACCATGAAGGTGGCAAAGCTGCTGCTGAACCCGATCCTGGCAAATATCGTGGTGGCGCTGGCCCGCGTCACCGACCGCTATGGCATCCTGCCCAAATACATCCTGGACGCTTCCCCTTTCCATACCACCATGTTCTTTACCCAGATGGCGTCCATCGGGATGCCCGCCGTGAACCATCATATTTATAATTTCGGCACGACTTCGCTGTTTGTTTCCATGGGCACCATCCAGCGGGAAACCATCGTGGGGCCCGACGGCAAAGTGACCCGCAAGCGCTGGCTGCCCGCGGGCTTTACCGCCGACGAGCGCATCTGCGCGGGCCGGGAATGGGCCAAGCTGGTGGAAAAAATGATGTACTATATCGACCACCTGGAGGAATTGGAAACCCCGCCGGAAAGCGTGGTGTTCGAGGAAGGCCACGAATATTCCGTGCCGAAGTACATCGAGAAGAAAATGGCGAAGAAGGAACAGAAGCAGATCGCGGGTTAAATAAAGAAATATGTAACCGATCGAATTCCGTTGTCATCCTTCGACTCCGTTCCGCTCTCGCTCCACTTCGCTCAGGATGACATTTATTCCTTTTTATTCAATATCTTTTGACTGAGAAA
This sequence comes from uncultured Eubacteriales bacterium, assembly GCA_902788445.1. GTDB lineage: Bacteria > Bacillota > Clostridia > Christensenellales > Aristaeellaceae > RUG563. The sequence continues at coordinate 729 of CADAKE010000215.1, read as the reverse complement.
TGGTCTGTCTTTTGACTGCTTTGCTTGTAAAGGAAGGAATCATGGCTGCCTGTTTATTCCTATATTCCCCAATCGGGGCAACATGAAATTGTATCTGTTTTGCATTTTTATTTATTTGGTCTTGCAAACGTTTGTCAAAGAAGGTATGATAATGTTCGGTATAGTTTGGATACCAAAATACGAAACGGAGATGAATGATTCATGAAGAAGGTTCTGGCTCTGGTTCTGGCTTTGATGCTGATGATTCCCGCCTTCGCCATGGCGGAAGATGTTGTAAAGATCGGCGTGTTTGAGCCCTCCTCCGGCGACAACGGCGCGGGCGGCAAGCAGGAAGTGCTGGGCGTGGAATATGCCCATAGCCTGAAGCCCACTGTCACCGTCGGCGGCAAGGAATACACCGTGCAGCTGGTGAACGTGGATAACCAGTCCGATTCCTCCAAGGCCGTCACCGCGGCTCAGGAACTGGTCAGCGCGGGCGTGTCCGTGGTGCTCGGCTCCTACGGCTCCGGCGCTTCCATGGCTGGCGGCGACGTGTTCGCGGCGGCGGAAGTGCCCGCCATCGGCCTTAGCTGCACCAACCCCTCCGTCACCACCCTGTGCGACTACTACTGGCGCATTTGTTTCCTGGACCCCTTCCAGGGCAGCGTGATGGCGAACTTCGCCAATGACCTGGGCGCCAAGAAAGCCTACGTGCTCACCATGCTGGGCGAAGACTACGGCAACGGCCTG
>CADAKE010000214.1:1653-3542 GCA_902788445.1 uncultured Eubacteriales bacterium | reverse complement strand
CGGGCCTCGATGTCGGTCAGGCCGTTGTCATAGGCCCGGGGCAGGTATTCAAAGATGGTTTGCAGCGCCTTGATGGCCAGGCCGTCGGTGTAATCCGTCGCCATCATGGAGGCGTAGGCTTCCAGGGCGTGGGTCACGGCGTCGATGCCGCTGGCGGCGGTGAGGCCCTTGGGGGCGGTCATATGGAAATCGGTATCGATAATCGCCATGTTGGGCAGCAGCGCGTAATCGGCCAGCGGGTATTTGACGCCGCTCTGTTCATCGGTGATCACAGCGAAGGGCGTCACCTCGCTGCCGGTGCCGGCAGAGGTGGGGATGGCGATGAAGTAAGCCTTTTCGCCCATCTTGGGGAAGGTGTAAACGCGTTTGCGGATGTCCATGAACCGCATGGCCATATCCTGGAAATCCACCTCGGGATGCTCATAGAGCACCCACATGATCTTGCCGGCGTCCATGGCGCTGCCGCCGCCCAGGGCGATGATCACGTCGGGCTGGAACAGGCGCATCTGCTCCGCACCGGCCTTGGCGCAAGCCAGGGTGGGATCGGGGGCCACGTCAAAGAAGGTGGCGTGCTGGATGCCCAGCGCGTCCAGTTTTTCGGTGATGGGCTTGGTGTTGCCGTTGTGATAAAGGAAATTGTCGGTCACGATGAAGGCTTTCTTCTTGCCCATCACGTGCTTCAGCTCATCCAGCGCCACCGGCAGGCAGCCCTTCTTGATATACACCTTTTCCGGCGCGCGGAACCACAGCATGTTCTCTCTCCTTTCGGCCACGGTTTTGATGTTCAGCAGGTGCTTGACGCCCACATTTTCGGATACGGAGTTGCCGCCCCAGCTGCCGCAGCCCAGGGTGAGGGAGGGGGCCATTTTGAAATTGTACAGATCGCCGATGCCGCCCTGGGAGGAGGGGGTGTTCACCACGATACGGCAGGTCTTCATCCGGGCCGCGAAGGCACCCAGCACCTCGGGCTTCTTCTGGGTGTCGGCATACAGGGACGCGGTGTGGCCGTAACCGCCGTCTGCAATCAGCCGGTCGGCCTTATTGAAGGCGTCCTCCAGATCTTTGGCGCGGTACATGGCCAGCACGGGGCTCAGCTTTTCATGGGCAAATTCCTCGGTAAGCTCCACGGATTCCACTTCGCCGATCAGCACCTTGGTGCCCTCCGGCACGGTAACGCCGGCCAGCGCCGCGATTTTGCAGGCGCTCTGACCCACGATTTTGGCGTTCAGCGCGCCGTTGATCAGGATGGTGTGGCGCACCTTGTCCAGCTCTGCGCCTTTCAGGAACCAGCAGCCGCGGTCCGCGAACTCGGCCTTGACTTCATCATAGATGCTGTCCAGCACGATCACGCTCTGCTCGGAGGCGCAGATCATGCCGTTGTCAAAGGTTTTGGAATGGATGATGGAATTGACCGCCAGCACCAGGTTGGCGCTGTCGTCGATGACGGCGGGCACGTTGCCCGCGCCCACGCCCAGGGCTGGCTTGCCGCTGGAATAGGCAGCCTTCACCATGCCGGGGCCGCCGGTGGCCAGGATAATATCCGCTTCCCGCATCAGGGTGTTGGTCATGTCCAGGGAAGGCACGTCGATCCAGCTGATGATGCCCTCCGGCGCGCCGGCCTTCACCGCCGCGTCCAGCACCACCTTCGCCGCGGCGATGGTGGCTTTCTTGGCCCGGGGATGGGGGCTGAAAATGATGCCGTTGCGGGTTTTCAGGCAGATCAGCGCCTTGAAAATGGCGGTGGAGGTGGGGTTGGTGGTGGGGATCACCGCCGCCACCACGCCGATGGGCTCGGCAATTTTCTTCATGCCGTAAGCCTTGTCTTCCTCGATGACGCCGCAGGTCTTGGTATCCCGATAGGCGTTGTAAATGTATTCGCTGGCGTAGTG
>CADAKE010000214.1:0-1606 GCA_902788445.1 uncultured Eubacteriales bacterium | reverse complement strand
TGTCCACCTGCTCCTGGGTATAGGCAGCGAAGACCCGCTGGGCTGCGCGCACCCGCGCGATGGCCGCTTCCAGCGCTTCCACGCTGTCCACCATGTCAAATGCTTTTTGTTCCATACTGTTCCTCCTCTTCCTGTTTTCCTGTCTCGCTGGCCGCCAGATGAAGATAAGCCAGGGATAAAGCGATATTGACCGGATGCACCGTCACGCAGGGCGGCACTTTGATGGGATAGGACGCAAAATTGAGGATCGCCGTCAGGCCCGCCGCCGTCATGGCGTCAGCCGCCGTCTGCGCCGCTGAAGCCGGGACCGTCAGGATGCCCGTCTGTATCTGATGCAAGGCGCAAAATGCGGCAAGCTGATCCATGGGATAAACAGGCACATGGCCATGAAGCGAAGGAACTGACGCACTGCGGTCAAAAGCGGCGGCGATTTCCACGCCGTAATCCGAAAACCCGTCATAGTCCATCAGGGCCGTTCCCAGCTTGCCCGCGCCCACGATCACCGCGGGCACCGGCACATCCACCCCCAGCGCCTTTTCCATATCCCGGCGCAGGATCGATACCGGGTAGCCCACCTTGGGCAGCCCCGCCGTACAGACGCTGGCCAGGTCCTTGCGCACCTGCACCTCGCCCAGCCCCAGTCCCTTGGCGATCTGCGTGGCCGAAACCTTCTCCGCGTCCATTCTGCGGATAAACTGCAAATACATGGGCAATCGGCCCAGGGTCGCCTTGGAAAGCGTACACTGCAAAGGATCATCCTCCTTTCGATACGCATTATATCGAATTGTCCGGCCCTTGCGAATTACCAAAACCGTATAATCGATATATCACAATCGATAACAAGCATTCGATTCATGGCATAAAAAGAGGCTTTGCCGCCAGATTTGACAGCAAAGCCTTCATGAGCATATTATTTTTTATTTTTTTCTTGTGATGCAGGTGCGTTTGGACTGGGTCAGCTCCGTGATAAAGCGCTTATCCAGCTCGGTCAGCTGATAATCCTGCCGATGGATCAGCACATCCCGATACACCCGCTGGTTCTCCGCGCATTCCCGCTGCACCAGATGCAGCTGCCGCAAAAGGCGTTCCGGCAGCGGCGACACCCACATAAAGGTTTCCGGGTTCTCCGTCAGCAGATCTAATTGGCTGCCCCGCTCAAACACGAAGATGCGCCGCGGTGTTTGCGGCAGTTCCTCGTTCCGCACGGCGGAAAGCGGCAGGGAAGGCACGTACGGATCGGCGTGGGCAATCTGAATGTATTGCTGCAGATCTGAGAAACGGATGGTTTCCATCGCTGCCAAAGCGCAGTCCTCCCGCATCACCAGCACATATTTGAATTCTGCCACGAGCTCGCCCTTCAGCCCTTTTTCCGCCATCATCTGCTTGAAGTATTTATCATAGCCCGCCGCATAACGGATGATGCCCAGGTTGTAGCCAACCTCCAGGATGTTCTTCACCGCCTGCAGCGCGTTGGTTTCCTGATAAAAGATTTCCATTTTTTCCTTCCCCAGCGTTTTGGAGAAGGCGGCGAAGGCGTCCGAAATATAGCTGGCCCGGGGCACGGAAATGGAAAAGCGCTGCTTGCCGGCCTTTTTCTCTTTATACA
>CADAKE010000213.1 GCA_902788445.1 uncultured Eubacteriales bacterium | reverse complement strand
CATCCCGCAGAAATACAAGGATCAAATGGAATTCAAGGGCTCCTTCATGATGGATCTGACGCTGGAAGGCCGCACCTTCTTCGTGGGCATCATGGAGCTGGAAATGGACGGCGTGACCTACGACTTCGTCGAGAACAAGGAGTTCTTTGACTGGGGCAATCCCTATACCGGCCTGTGGGAGGATATTCCCAAGTACTGCTATTTCTCCAAGGCTTCCCTGGCGATGATGAACTACCTGGAATGGGTGCCGGACGTGATCCACTGCCACGACTGGCAGGCCGCCCTCGTGCCGCTGTACAAGCGCACCAAGTTCTGGGATACGCCCGTCGGTGCGGCCAGGACGGTGCTCACGATCCACAACCTGCGCTTCCAGGGCATTTGCAGCATTCCCCACCTCAAGTACTGGTCCGGCCTGCGGGACGATTTGTTCGACTATCCGGTGCTCAAATGGAACGAGGATGAAGCCAACATGTTCAAGGGCGGCATCGCCTTCGCGGACCGCATCACCACCGTCAGTGAAACCTATGCCCAGGAGATTCAGACCCCCGCTTACGGCGAAGGCCTGGACGCGCACCTGCGGTATCACAGCCCGCGGCTGAGCGGCATCGTGAACGGTATCGACGTGGGCCAGTGGGACCCCGCCGCGGACAAGCTGCTGGCCGCGAAGTACGACGCGGATAACGCTGTCGGACAGAAGAAGAAAAACAAGCTCGCCCTCCAGGAGCGGCTGGGGCTGGAGCTGGATGAGAACAAAATGGTGCTCGGCCTTGTTTCCCGCCTGACGGATCAGAAAGGCCTGGACCTGGTGAACGCGGTCTTCCAGCAGATGATGGACAGCAACACCCAGATGGTGGTGCTTGGCACCGGCGACCCGCGGTATGAGAACGCCTTCCGGTACTATGAAGGAATATACAAGGGCAGCGTCTGCGCCTACATCTCCTACGATGAAAAGCTGGCCCACCTGATCTACGCCGGCGCGGACGCCTTCCTGGTGCCCAGCCTGTTCGAGCCCTGCGGCCTGACCCAGCTGATCGCCATGCGCTACGGCACCGCGCCCATCGTCCGGGAGACCGGCGGATTGAAGGATACCGTGCTTCCCTTCAACGGCGAACAGGCCGAGGGCAACGGTTTCACCTTCGACCAGTATGACGCGAACCTTCTGCTGGGCGCGGTGAACGACGCGAAGAACGTGTATTTCAATGACCGTTCCGCCTGGGACGAGATGGTGAAGCGCAACATGCGCAAGGATGTTTCCTGGGTCAGCAGCGCGGACAAATACCTGGCGCTGTATGACGAACTCATGCAATGAACCTTTCGCGTAAAACAGATGCCGTAAATCAGAATAAATATCAGATATGAGGTGCGTACTATGACCGAACAGGAAGCCCCGCGCAGCAAGTGCGGGTACTGCATGGGCGGCGAGCTGCTGGACGCCTTTGGCATTCCCATCTGCGATCTGTCCGTGAGCCAGCTCATCTTATTCCGGGAGCAGAGCCACCCGGGCCGCTGCATCGTGGCCTACAAGGATCACGTCAGCGAGATCGTGGACATCAGCCCAGAGGAGCGGGCCGCCTTCATGGAGGATATCGCCCGCGCGGCGAAAGCCATCCACGCCGCCTTCCATCCGGAGAAAATCAACTACGGGGCCTATGGCGACACCGGCTGCCACCTGCATGTCCACCTGGTGCCCAAGTATCGGGACGGTTTCGAGTGGGGCGGCGTGTTCGCCATGAACCCGGGACAAACCAAGCTCACCGAAGCGGAATACGCTAAAATGATCGAAAAAATAAAATCCAATCTGTAAAAATCAAAACCACCGGCTGAGCCGGTGGTATGCACCATGCCTTCAAGGCAATGATACCAGCCGCGCCTAAAGGCGCATTGAACAGTCCAGCAACCGCAGTACTTTCTCAGGCCGCCGCTAAAGCGGCCTTTTCTTATGCCTTGGAATTCTTGCTACCCGTAAACGGGTCAATATACTCCTTGAACGACAACTGGTCTGCCATAATATCCTCATTCAATTGATTGCGGATATAGGCTGCAATTTTCTCTTTATTTCGTCCTACTGTGTCCACGTAATATCCTCTGCACCAGAAATGCCGATTCCCATATTTGTATTTCAAATTCGCATGTCTGTCGAATATCATCAGTGAACTTTTTCCTTTCAGGTATCCCACAAATTGCGATACGCTGATGTTGGGTGGTATGCTCACTAACATGTGGATATGATCCGGGCATGCCTCTGCCTCAATGATCTCCACCTTTTTCATTTCGCATAGCTGCCTTATGATTTTTCCTATGTCCGCCTTGATCTGCCTGTATATTTCCTGTCTCCGATACTTTGGCGCAAATACAATGTGGTATTTGCAATTCCATTTCGTGTGTGATAAACTACTATTGTCATTTGCCATAAATGGCACGCCTCCTTTGCTTTTGTTGCGGTTGCCAGACCTGCTTTTATTATAAGCAAAGGAGGCGTTCTTGTATCTTAAGTTTTTCCCTCTCACCACCTCTCGTGGTGGTTTTCTTTTTACACTAAAGTAGACAAAAAAAGCCGTCCGAAGACGGCTGTGTGAAAGAGGTTGTTACGTTTCTCTTATGTTTTGCCGCTTGGTATTGCTATGTACGCGAAGCGACGCTATTATCCCACTGCAATCTAAAGAGAGGGAGGCCCAAACAATGATTCTACAGGATTTATACCGGGGCAAGTATGCACCGCTCACCCTTATGGTATCAAAAAACAGTGATGCCCGCGACAAGCTGGACGCAGCCCAGGAA
>CADAKE010000212.1 GCA_902788445.1 uncultured Eubacteriales bacterium | reverse complement strand
CAGCTGAGCGCCACCACCTCCGCTATTGATAAAGCGGTTTCCAAGGGCGTTATGCACAAGAATACCGCCAACCGCAAAAAGGCGCGTCTGGCTAAGGCCTTGGCCAAAGCAAACGCTTAATTGCTTGCCTTGCAAAACCCGCTCATGGCGGGTTTTTTCTTTTCCGGGAAGCCTTGCTATTTGCGGGATTTCAGGATAGAATAGTAAATGAAGATAGCTCTGTTTCGACGGGAGGATGAACGATGCCGGATAATTACTTTTCTCACAACGAATATACTTTTGTATGGGACGCAGAAAAGGCTGAACTCAATTTCAAAAAACACGGCATCACATTCCAGACAGCAGCCAGAGTATTTGATGATGAATTGAGAGTGGAGCTTCCCGATATCAAACACAGCGATACAGAGGAACGGTATATCACAATAGGCCTTGTCTACAATATTTTGACCGTCGTGTACTGTGACCGTCTGAATGAAACAACAGGGAATGTGGACATTCGTATGATCTCCGCCCGTGTCGCAACCAGGATGGAGCAAGTGATGTATAACAACAACCTGATTGGAAGAGTCTGATGAATATGGGAGGCAAAAAGAATGAGTGAAGAAATTAAATTCATCTATAAACGCGGGACACAAATTACGCCGGAAGAAATCGCCATGATCGAAGCTGCCAGCGCTATGCCAGCAGAATATGACGAGGACAATCCGGAAATTGATCCCATTAAAACGCCTGAACTTTATGCAGCGCTTGTACAGGCGGTAGCGGAAAGAAACCAAAGGATTTCTAAAAGACAAGCATAAAAATAACAGGAGACGTTATGTTAGCCATCGTGGGCCTGGGCAATCCGGGCGAAAAGTATGAACACACCCGCCAGCGGCGAAGCTGAACACGCCGATCAAAAAGCTGAAATTCCAGGGCACCATCGGGGAAACGGTCTATCAGGGCGAGAAGCTGGCGCTGATCAAGCCGCAGACCTTCATGAACCTCTCCGGCCTGACGGTGCAGGAGGCCATGAACTGGTACAAGTTGGAGCCCCAGAATATACTGATTTTGGTGGACGACATTGACCTGCCCTTCGGCCAGGTGCGCGTGCGGGCGAAGGGCGGTCCCGGCACCCACAACGGCCTGCGCCACATCGTGCAGTGCACCGGGTCGGGGGACTTTCCCCGCATCCGGGTGGGCGTAGGCGCGCCGCCGCCGGAGTGGGATTTGGCGGACTGGGTGCTGAGCAAATTTCAGACGGAGGAGGAGCGGAAAATCGCTTACGACGCCTACATGACCGCCGCCGACGCGGCGCTGTGCTGGGCGGCGGAGGGCATCGACACAGCGATGAACCGCTTCAACAAACGCCATGCTGAATAAGGTATTGGACTTTTTACAGGCCTCCCCAGCGTTTCGGGAGGCTTTTGACGCGCCCGGAAACGGCGTCACCGCGCTCTATGAGATGGCCGAGGGCCAGCGGCCCTTCTATGCCGCGCTGCTCCAACTGGCAGCGAAGCGGCCCATCGTGTATATCGCCCCATCCGACGCCTTGGCTATGCGGGCGGCGGACGATCTGGCCGCCTGGCTGGGCGGCGGCGCGGCGGTACTGCCCGCGCCGGACGTGAACTTCACCCGCGGCACCGCCAGCCGGGAAAGCGCGTTCCAGCGCCTGTCCGTGCTGCAAAAGGCGCGGCGGGGTGAAATCAAGGCGCTATGCCTGTCCGCCGACGCGCTGATGACGCGGATGATGCCGGTTTCGGCCTATGAGGAATACGCCGTTTCCCTCAAATCCGGCGATCATATGGAGCCCCAGGACGTGATCGCCCGGCTGGTGAAAATGGGCTATGAGCGGGTGGACATGGTGGAGGGCCGGGGCCAGTGCGCCCTGCGCGGCGACATTGTGGACGCTTTCTCGCCCGCCGAGAACACCGCCACGCGCATTGAGTTCTGGGACGACGAGGTGGATTCCATCCGCGCGTTCGACCCCATCAGCCAGCGCAGTCTGGATCATATGGACGAGGCGGCGTTCTATCCCGCGGTGGAATGGCTGCTGCCGCCGGAGCGGGCGAAGGACATTCGCGCGCTGGTGCGGAACCAGATGAACCGCCTGCCCAAGAGTCTGCTGTACGCCGACCTGCCGCCGCTGCCGGAGGAGGACGACGAGGAGGAGCCGGGCGAGATCGTGGAAGCCTCCGGGCCGAAGGTGTACGACGCCGGTATCGCCCGGCTGTTCCAGGACGCCGACCAGCTGGAAGCGGGTATCCAGACGCCGAACCTTTCCCTGTGGGCGGGGGCATTGGACGTGCCCTGCGCCTGGATTTGGGAATATTTGGAAAATCCCCTCCTGGTGGTCGAGGAGCCCGACCGGGTCAAGGCCCGGTGCGACGACCGGATGGCGGGCTTTGAGGAAGATTTCAAGCTGACCCTGGAGCGGCAGGAGGCCGTGCCGGAGCAAGCGGCGCTGCTGCGCTCCTGGGAGGACGCTGCGCAAGCCATGGCGGAGAAGCCCGTCCATCTGGTGATGGAGCTTTTACGCGGCATGGGCGGCTTAAAGCCCGCGAAGCTGGCCCGGTTCGCCGGGGTGAACGCGCCGAAATACGTGAGCCGCTTCAAGGATTTGGCGACGGATTTGGCCGCCTGGAAAAAGGAAGGCTATCTGACCCTGCTCATGGCGGGCGGCGAAGCACGCTCCCACCGGCTGCAAAACGCGCTCATCGGCCTGGAAGCGTCCGTTCCCACCTGGGAAGAACGGCCCCAGGCCGAGGCGGGCCGGGCGGTGATTCTCTCCCGCACCCTGTCCCACGG
>CADAKE010000211.1 GCA_902788445.1 uncultured Eubacteriales bacterium | reverse complement strand
CCTGCCCAACGACGACATGAAGGGCCGCATCATCGGCCGCGAGGGCCGCAACATCCGCGCCCTGGAAACCGCCACCGGCGTCGACCTGATCATCGACGACACCCCCGAAGCCGTGATCGTGTCCGCGTTCGATCCCGTCCGGCGTGAAATCGCCCGGCTGGCGATCGAAAAGCTGATCATGGACGGCCGCATCCACCCCGCCCGCATCGAGGAGTGCGTGGAGAAAGCCAAGAAAGAAGTGGAAAACCAGATCCGGGAAGCCGGGGAGCAGGCCGTGTTCGAGACTGGCCAGCACGGCATCCATCCGGCATCCATCCCGAGCTGGTCAAGCTGCTGGGCCGGATGCGTTACCGCACCAGCTACGGCCAGAACGTGCTGAAGCACTCCATCGAGGTCAGCCACCTGGCGGGCCTGATGGCCGCGGAGCTGGGCGCCGACGTGGCGCTGGCCAAGCGCGCGGGTTTGCTGCATGATATCGGCAAGGCCGTGGACCACGAACAGGAGGGCACCCATGTGTCCCTGGGCGGCGAACTGGCCCGGAAATATCATGAAAGCCCCGATGTGATCCACGCCATCCTGGCGCACCACAACGACGTGGAGCCCCAGACCGTGGAAGCCGTGCTGGTGCAGGCCGCCGACGCGATCAGCGCCGCCCGTCCCGGCGCGCGCCGCGAGAGCCTGGAGAATTACATCAAGCGTCTGACCAAGCTGGAAGAAATCGCCAATTCCTTCAATGGCGTGGACAAGTGTTTCGCCATCCAGAGCGGCCGCGAGGTGCGCATCATGGTCAAGCCCGAGGACGTGACCGACGAGGGCACGAAGGTGCTGGCGAAGGAAATCGCCAAGCGCATCGAAAAGGAAATGGAGTATCCCGGCCAGATTCGCGTGAACGTGATCCGCGAAACCCGCAGCACGGAATACGCCAAGTAATCATAAAAACAGCAGTCCGTCTGTTCAGCATCATTGAACAGACGGACTTTTTTATGAAGAAGGCAACGCTAACTCCTGCCCTCCAGCAGCTTTCTCCGAATCCTTTGCAGGTGTTCCAGGCTGAGCCCCGCCTGAACAAAAAAGCTCTCAACGCTTTCAAATCTTGCGAAGAACAGGTCAATAAACCGCGCCATGCTGATTTCGTTGGCCAGGACGATTCGCCTGTCTACTTCGGGGTGTTCTGAAAGATACTTCTCAAGCCGCTCTTTGTTGTACTCCCGGCTGACCGCGTAATCGTCGATGACAATTTCCCGGTTCACGCCGCAGGACAGCAGGAGGATCGCGCTGACCACCCCCGTTCGGTCTTTCCCAGCCGTGCAGCAAAACAGAACGCCCGTTTCCGCTTCCGCGATTGTTCGCAGGGCATCCGCGGTTTCTTTTTGGATGGCGATTTGAAGATAGGACGCCGGAACATCTTCCAGCGCTGGGGGCGGAACGCTTCCCGCGGCAATCGGAAAATGCCGGTAATCAAAACCGTTCCCGCGCGAATAGGCGCACGGATGCCTTTCGATCTCCCCATCCGTGCGCAGGTCAATGATGGTTCGCATATTGTGTTCTATCAGCACTTTGGCGTCGGAAGGCTGCCACACAATGGGCGCGTCGCTTCTCCAAATCCGGTTTCTGACGGAAATATCTCCCGATGCTGTCGGATACCCGCCAAGATCCCTGGTATTGGTTGTCGCGGAAAGCAGGCTCTTGTAACCCGAAACCATCATGATTTCCCCTCCGAAAGTATTTCCTGCAAAGCGGAATGAAAAAAGACGAACCTCGGGCAGACAGCCTGCCCGAGGATTTTTCAGAATGTATCGTCAACGGTCGTTCAAGCCGTCAGAAACGGCCATGCGGGCCACCGAATCCGCCCATCCCGGGGCCGCCCATTCCATGATGCGGGCCGCCCATGTGCATTCCGCCGTGCGGGCCCATCGGGGGACGGCGATGCCAGCGGCGATAGCTGCCGCCCATGAAGAAGGGGAAGCCGCCGAACAGTCCGCGCCCCATGAACAGTCCACCGCGACGGAACAGGAAAGAAAGAACAAGAACGATCAGGATGAAATTCAGCATTGCAACGCCCTCCTTTCAGGTGTTTTTTCTTTGCTGAATCGAAGGGGCTTTTCCCTTTCGACGGGAACAGTATACCAAATTCCCGTGATATTTGAAAGGCGGCAAAGCGACAATTCAGGCGGCGGAGATGACAATTGAGCGTATATCCGGCCGCGCCCTGGCCTGTTCTTTCCTGCCAAATCGTGTACGGCAAAGCGATCACTTGTCCCTGGTTCATCATCAGCGTGCGGTTGCCCAGGTCGAGGGCGGACTGCATGTTGTGGGTGATCATGAGGCAGGTGATTTTGTTTTCCTCCACGATGGAGCGGGTGAGGGCCAGCACCTTTTCGGCGGTGCCGGGGTCGAGGGCGGCGGTGTGCTCATCCAAGAGCAGGAGTTTCGGAATATGATAGGTTGCCATCAGCAGGGTCAGCGCCTGCCTTTGCCCGCCGGAGAGCAGGCCCACGGGCTGCTTCATGCGGTTTTCCAGGCCCATCCCCAACAGGGCCAGCTTGTCCCGGAAGGTTTTCTTGTCCGCGCCGGACACCCGGCTCAGCCAGCCGCCGTTGCCCGCGGCCAGGGCCAGGTTTTCTTCGATGCTCATATCCGGCGCGGTGCCGCGCATGGGGTCCTGGAACAGGCGCCCGATCTGCTTGGCCCGCTGGTGCTCGGGCATCCAGGTGATGTCCCGCCCGTCCATGACGACCGAACCGTGGTCGGGGAAAAAGCTGCCGCAGATGGCGTTGAACAGGGTGGATTTGCCCGCGCCGTTGGCCCCGATAATGGACACAAAATCGCCCTTGCGGATGTGGAGGGACAGCTTATCCAAAGCCAATTTCGCGTTCACCGTGCCGGGGTTGAAGGTTTTGGATACTTCGTTTAAATACAGCATCTTATCGCCCTCCTTCCGGCAGGGAAGCGGGGCGTTTTCGCATCCCCAGAGATTTGAGCATCAGCGGCAATTGCTTTCTCAGGTACGGCCCGGAAATCGCCAGCACCACGATCAGGGAGGAAACGGCCTTCAGCATGAACGCGGGCATATTCAGCCGCAGGGCCAGCGCGTACACCAGCCGGAACAGGAACGCGCCGATCACCGCGCCCACAGCCCGGAGGGGCACCGACCGGTGCTTGCTGATGATCACGCCGCCAATCAGCAGCGACGCCAGCGCCACCGTCACCATGCCGCTGCCCATGTTCACCTCATAGTTCTTTTGCTGCTGGGCCATCAGGCACCCGGAAAGCGCCGTGAAGGCGTTGGAGACGCACAGGCCCACGGTGGTGGTGAAGGCGGGGTTGATGGAGGAGGAACGCACCATGTCCGCGTTGCTGCCCGTGGCGCGGATCGCCAGGCCCAGCTTCGTGCGCAGGAAGAAGCACAGGAACAGCACCACCAGCGCCAC
>CADAKE010000210.1 GCA_902788445.1 uncultured Eubacteriales bacterium | reverse complement strand
CGCCCTTCATGGCCTATCTTCTTTTGATGCACTTCTGTCCATTTTCTCCGATACTGCTTTTCAAACTGCCTTATCTTGGCGCGACTGAACAATTACGAATTTTTAAAGACCCGGCGCAATTCCTGGAACTTTTCCGTATTTCTGGCCGTCATGATGGTGCTGGTGAGTTTAGCCGATTTTGCGGTCGTGGCCGGTTTCTCTCTGAATGAAGTGTCTGCCTCCCTTGGGTCGGGCGTGAAAGGGGCCGTGATCGAAAGGCTGGCGAAAAACGGGCAGGAGGTGCCCGAGGACATTGATGAACGGATTCAAAAAGTGATGGAGGATTACGAGGCTCCCACCGCCGCGCCCGAAGCCGAGGAAATCATGCCTGAAGCGACGCCCACGCCGGAAGAAGCGGCGCAGGCTTTGCTTGAACAACTGGCGGCTGCCATGGAGCAAGCTGAACCTGTCCCGGAGGTGACCGCGTCGCCGGAGCCCATCAGCGTCGAGGACGCGGCGAAGGAAGCGCTGGATCGTTTTCACCTGGAGGGAGGCGTTGACTCATCGCTGGATTCCGGCATCCGCATTGCCATGGCCGTGGGCTTTGGCGATTCCATCAGCCTGCTTTTCCTGGCTCCGCTGGCGCTTCTTTTCTCTTACACGCGCAGGGCGAAGAACCGTTTGCTGGACATGCTGATCCCGGTGGCGGGCGTCGCGCTAATCCTGATCGTCTATGTGGAGGGAATCCACCAACTGCTGCCGCTTTTGCCCGTGAGCAAAGTGAATCTTCAGGAATTGAAAGAAAATATTATCCTCTACATCAGCATGTTGATGTAGCTGCTCAACCGAAAAGGAGGGCCCCCATGTTCGCCCAGCTCAAAAATTATCGCGCGAAGCTGCCCCTCATCGGCGACATGCTGTTTTCCATCCTCGTCTTTCCTTTCGGCTTCACTTTCCTGGAGAAGCTGTTCCTGCTGGTTGAAAATCCGAATGACCCGGGCCTGATTCTCTGGCCCAGCGCGCTGTACGGAACGCTGGCCCTCGTCCACTTTTTTCGCGCTTTCCGTCTGCGCGGGAGGGATGGCAGCGCTTTTGCCGCTCACCTGGTCTATAGCGCTGTCTTTGCGCTCTGCGTCGTAGCGATCGTGACGCTCGGGTTCGGCGAAGCGACGCAAATCGTGCTGGAAGGGGTGTTCTGGGGTGTCATGATTGCCGAACGGGTACGCGCCATCGTCCGCAATCACAGGCCCTGGAGCGTCGTCCTGAACGTGATCCTGATATTGGCGTTCATTGCGGCCGCCGTCGCTTCCATGGTGTCGATCCCGCTGCTCCTTACAACCGTCGCCGCCGCGATCTTCTCCTTCATTTCCATCATGATCGTGATCTTCTCCGGTATCAAGCTGGACGTTTTGAAGGAAATCATCCGCAAGACCTACGCCGCCGAGATCGTCGTCGGCCTGCTGCTGCTGATGGTGACCTTCTCCTACGTCCTGAAATACTCGGATGAAGCCTTCACGACCTTCTGGGACGGCCTGTGGTACTGCTTCGCGGTGGTAACCACCATCGGCTTCGGCGACCTGGCGGCCACAACGCCATCGGGCGGATCATCACCGTCATTCTCGGCATATACGGCATCATCGTGGTCGCTCTGATCACTTCCATTATCGTCAATTTCTACGGTGAAATGAAGAAGGTGGACGCTGCGCAGGATGTTCCTCTGGATTCCTCTGCCTGTGAACAAGGCCGGGAGGAACGTCCAATGGAAGAAACGAAATGAACATGTCGCGGGAAAACCGATGCTGTTTGTTGGGTAAAGAGGAGTCATAGCAATTCGGAAAGTAACAGTCATATCATCGGAACGGTTTTCACACTGCTTTGAAGATGGCATTCAGCGCCTCTTCGGAGTATTCTTCTCCCAGCCACCTGTTATATTTCTTTCCCTGGTTTTGGGGATGTTCAATTACAGAGTATCCATTCTCCAAACAAATCAAGTCGCTCAGCCTGGCCAGCGCCTTTTTTGATCCGTGAAAGTCCTTGAATTTCC
>CADAKE010000209.1 GCA_902788445.1 uncultured Eubacteriales bacterium | reverse complement strand
CGTCGGAAGCGACCGCAGGCTGGCTTTCACTTCGCCGCTTTCCCGCTCCTCCGCCAGGAACGCCGCCTCCACGCCGGGAATGTTCAGCGCGTAATTCACGATGCCGGTGTTGTGCTCAGGCAGCGCCCGCGTTTCGCGGTAGTCCTGGGCGGTGATCCGCATACAGGCGCATTTGCCGCCGCCAAAAACCGTGAGCGAAGAAAGCGCCCGGCCCAATAATTTGGCGCTGGGCTCCTCCCGCAGGAGATGCAGCCGCCGCGCTTCCGCGTCCAAATCCAGCCCAGCCTCCATCAGTTCCGCCATGATTTCAAACGCTTCCGCCGTGGCGTTCGGCTGGAGGAAATTGCCCGTGTCCGTGCTGATGGCGCAATATAAGCAGGAAGCGATTTCCTTTGTCAGCGGCACGTTCAAATCCCGCATCGCCCTGCGCACCAGGCAGCCCGCCGCCGAAGCCTTTCCGTCCACCACGTTCATCCGCCCGTAGCGGGGATTGTCCCCGTGGTGGTCAATCACCATCGTGACCGGGGCTTTTAAAAACGCCTCCGCGCAGCCGCCCATCCGCTCCAGCGTCGCAGTATCCACGGACAGCGCCGCGTCAAAGGTTTTTCCTTTCAGCGCTTCCGCGTCCACGATTTCCTCCGCGCAGGGCAGAAAAGAAAACTGCTTGGGTACTGGGTCGCCGCAGGCCAGGGTCACTTGTTTCCCCAGGGTTTTCAGCACAAGGCCCATCGCCGTGAGCGAACCGATGGCGTCGCCGTCCGGGGAAATATGGCAGCATAACAAGATGCTGTTCGCGTTTTGCAGCGCGGACAGCATGTCAGGCGGAAGCTCAGAATTCCGTTTCTTCTTCCTTTCCGGGTTGTTCTGCATGAGTATCTTCCTCCTGCGGAATGACGTCCTTGAGTACCTGGGCGATATGCGCGCCGTAAGCGATGTTCCGATCCCGCTCAAAAAGCAGTTCGGGCGTATAGCGCAGATCCACCCGCAGGCCCAGTTCGTGGCGGATATAACCGGCGGCCTTTTTCAGCGCCTTGATCATATCGTCCGCCTTTTCTTCCTCCAGCACGCTCACGTATACCTTGGCCCATCTTAAATCGCGGGTCACGTCGGCCCGGGTGACGGCATAAGTACCGCTGATACGCGGGTCGTTCATGTCCCGGATGATGGCGTCGATGGCGTGGCGCACTTCTTCTGAAATCCGGTCAATACGAAAACTACTCAAATCTTCTTTCCTCTCTAAAAATGGAATCAAACTTGCCAGATGCGTCGAAGGTTGGCAAAGCCTTCGACAGAAATCCGCAGAACCGGCTTTGCCGGTTCGAGGAGCGGGATTTATCCCGCTTCCTTACAGATTTTCTGGCCGTGGCCGCAGGCCACAAGAAAATCTGGAAACCCGATGAAAGCCCACGAATGTGGGCTTTCATCGGAAAGCGTCAGCGTTCGATTTCTTCCATCACGAAGCACTCGATCACGTCGCCCTCTTTGATATCGTTGTAGTTTTCCAGGCCGATGCCGCACTCATAACCGGCGGCGACTTCCTTCACGTCGTCCTTGAAGCGGCGGAGAGAACTCAGCTTACCTTCAAAGATGACCACGTTGTCGCGCAGCAGGCGCACGGAGGCGTTGCGCTGCACCTTGCCGTCGGTGACATAGGAGCCGCCGATAGTGCCCGCGCCGGTGATCTTGAAGGTAGAACGCACCTGGGCGTGGCCCAGCAGGTTCTCCTTATATTCGGGAGCCAGCAGGCCCTTCATGGCCTTTTCCACGTCCTCGATGGCCTGATAGATGATGCGGTAGAGGCGGATATCCACGCCCTCGCGCTCGGCGGCGTCGCGGGCGGTGGAGTCGGGCCGGATGTTGAAGCCAATGATGATGGCGTTGAAAGCGGAGGCCAGGTTCACGTCGTCCTGGGTGACCGCGCCGACGGCGCTGTGCAGCACGCGCACCTTCACTTCGTCGTTGGAGAGCTTCTCCAGCGCCTGCTTCACGGCTTCCACGCTGCCCTGCACGTCGGCCTTGATGATGATGTTCAGGTTCTGCACCTTGCCCTCGGCGATGCCCGCG
>CADAKE010000208.1:2150-4406 GCA_902788445.1 uncultured Eubacteriales bacterium | reverse complement strand
CACGAGGCCCACGGCATCGGCATTTTCAAGGGCACCGTGCGCTTGCAGACCGAGGGCACCTACCGGGATTACCTGCTCATTCAGTACCAGGGCAGCGACAAATTATACGTGCCCACCGACCAGTTCGACCGGGTGCAGAAATTCATCGGCGGGCCGGACGCCGCGCCGCCGCTCAATTCCTTAAGCGGCAACGACTGGGCCAAAAAGAAAAACAAGGTGAAGGCAGGCTTAAAGAAGCTGGCCTTCGACCTGGTGCGCCTGTACGCCGAGCGCCAGTCCACGCCGGGCCATGCCTTCTGCCCCGATACACCCTGGCAGCGGGAATTTGAGGACGCCTTTCCCTTCGAGCTGACCCCTGACCAGGAAAAGGCCGTGGAGGATATTCGCCGCGACATGGAAGCGGCCCGCAACATGGACCGCCTGGTGTGCGGCGACGTGGGCTACGGCAAAACCGAGGTGGCCCTCCGCGCCACCATGAAGGCCGTGATGGACGGCAAGCAGGTGGCCCTGCTGGCCCCCACCACCATCCTGGCCCAGCAGCACTACTACACCATGCTCAAGCGCTTCGCCGATTTCCCGGTGAACATCGACGTGCTGTCCCGCTTCCGCAGTCCCAAGCTGCAAAAGGAAACGCTGGCGAAGCTGACCGAGGGCAAGGTGGATGTTCTGGTGGGCACCCACAGGCTGCTGAGCAAGGACGTGCATTTCAAAGACCTGGGCCTGCTGATCGTGGACGAGGAGCAGCGCTTCGGCGTGGCCCACAAGGAAGCCATCAAGAACCTGAAAAAGACCGTGGACGTGCTGACCCTGTCCGCCACGCCCATTCCGCGCACGCTGCATATGTCCATGGTGGGCGTGCGGGACATGAGCCTTTTGCAGACCCCGCCGGAGGAGCGCTACCCCGTGCAGACCTACGTGCTGGACTACAACGACGCGGTGATCCGGGACGCCATCATGCGGGAGCTCAACCGTCAGGGGCAGGTGTATTTCCTCTACAACCACGTGCAGCACATCGACGCCTTCGCCGCCCGCCTGCGATCTCTGGTGCCGGAGGCGCGCGTCGCCGTGGCCCACGGGCAGATGAAGGAAAGCCTGCTGGAGGATGTGATGCTGGATTTCTACGAGGGGCGCTTTGACGTGCTGCTCTGCTCCACAATCATCGAAAACGGCCTGGACGTGCCGACGGCCAACACGATCATTATTTACGATTCCGACCGCTTCGGCCTGAGCCAGCTCTATCAGCTGCGCGGGCGGGTGGGCCGCTCCACCCGGGTGGCGTATGCTTACTTCACCATCCGCCCGGACAAGATGCTCTCCGAAACCGCGCAGAAGCGCCTGTCCTCCATCCGGGAGTTCACGGAGTTCGGCTCCGGCTTCCGCATCGCCATGCGCGATTTGGAGATTCGCGGCGCGGGCAACATCTTCGGCCCCGAGCAGTCCGGCCAGGTGGCGGCGGTGGGCTACGACATGTACTGCCGCCTGATCGAGGAAGCCGTGCGGGAAGCCCAGGCCGCTGAAGGCCAGGAGGTGCCCGTGGAGGCGGACACCCGCGTCGACCTGAAGGTGGACGCCTACCTGCCGCTGGAATACGTGAAGGGCGAAAACCAGCGGATGGAGGTGTTCAAGCGCATCGCCCTCATCAAGACCCGGGAGACCCGGGAGGACGTGATTGAGGAACTGATCGACCGCTTTGGCGACGTGCCGCAGCCGGTGATGAACCTGATCGACATCGCCCACCTGCGCGGCGTGTGCGGCAGGCTGGGCATCGTTCGAGTGTATTATACAGCGAACACGCTGATCTGCAAGTTCGCGCCAAACGCCCTGCCCGACCCTGCGGCCCTCTGCGCCGCGCTGGAAAACGCGGACAAGCGCCTGCTGCTGTCCGCCGGCAAAGAGAGTAGGCAATAGGCAGTAGGCAATAGGCAGTAGAGAGTAGGGAGTAGGCATTAGGTAACCACTGATTCATTCATCGCACATAGAAATTATACAATATATTGTAGGGGCGGATATTATCCGCCCGCATTGTAGAATTGCGACAACGCGGGGAAATGTAGCGAAACGTAATGATTTGCTCCACGGGCGGATGATATCCGTCCCTACACGTTGTTATTCCAACAAACGTATAGAAATTAACATGATTAAATAGATCAGTTTTTACGAGGCTTCACTAGAAGATGTGGGTAAATTGTTGAGGACAAACTTATGATTTGCACGGGTTTACATGGAGCAGACATATGTGATAGCCTGTCTGGCGAG
>CADAKE010000208.1:0-2143 GCA_902788445.1 uncultured Eubacteriales bacterium | reverse complement strand
TACATCACATATGTCAGAGGCTCCATGTCAACCCTGCAAATCCTTTTATTTCCTTGCTTCTATAGCGTTTGGTCACCCACACTTTCTAGGGAAGAGCCGTTTTTACTTAGGCATTTGGAGTTACACCCCCCGGCTGTCATCCCGAGCGAAGTGGAGCGGCAGCGGAACGAAGTCGAGGGACCTAAAAGAAACATATTCATCCAAGCAATGCTGTCCCCAGATCTCAGGTCCCTCGACTGCGGTTCGCGTCCCGCTCACCTTCGCTCGGGATGACAGAAGTGGGCTGGTACCCTAATCCCTATTGCCTATTGCCTATTCCCTAATGCCTACTGCCTATTGCCTATTGCCTATTCCCTATTCCCTACTCCCTAATCCCTAATCCCTCCTCCCTCCCCCTACTCCCTAATCCCTCAAAAGACCCGCAACACTGTCAACACAATTCCGTCAAAGTTTTTTTCGCCATTTCCGCGAGGATGAAGGAGCGGTATCAAAACTATTACAAATTGCCAACAATCCTGAAATCGTGTTGCATTTGGAAAAAGCGGATGATACAATACTCCTGAGCTTGCGGAAAGGAGATCATGCGGATGAGCGGGTGGACGCTGTTTCTGTGCGCGGCCGCATTGGGTATGCTGCTGATCCTGTGGGTGGATCACAGCCGCCGTCAGCATGAGGAAATGGATAAAGAGCGCATGCGTCACAGCATGCTGTATTATGAGGTTTATCCCTTGGTGTTGGAAGCGCGCAAGTACGAAATCGACCGGGTGCAGGTGGAAAGGACCCGCGTGGTGTTTTTCTCCGTCTGCCCCCCCGGCGAAATCGGCGCTTACGTGCTCTCCGAATGGGGCCACCGGCCCCTGAACGCGCGGCGCACCTGGGCCCTGGCGCAGGTGATTGCCGACGATCTGCCGGTGCTGCAGGAGAGCCAGTGCTACCGCCTGCGGCGCTACAAGGTGATGCGCCCCACGGGGCAGAAGGATGAAGCCTATCAGTTCATCATCCGCAGCGGGTACAAGACGGAGCTCATGTACGCCCGCGAACGGAAGCCCCGGCTCTACTGACCGGGCGGCGGCAGGCTTTGCGCTGTCCGTCCCCTCCCCCGTTTCCTCTTGACGATTGCCGATTCATACGAGCAGGGCGTCCAGGGCGTTTTCCCCGGTATACACCCTGCGCCGGGACGGAAGGGAAAACACCCCCTCCCCGGCTTCACACAGCAGCATTTGGCCCCGGGCGGCGCGCAGCCGCAAAGGGCAGGAAAAAGGTTGCCGAAAGGCAGCCTTTTTGTTTGCCCGGAAACAGACGGTTTCCCCGCAGCAGCCCATGAAGCAGCCGCCGTCCGGCAGGCCGCACAGGCAGCCCGGCATAAGCGGCAGCGAAAGGATTTCCTCCATCACGCCCCGGAAGCTGACCGCGTAGAGGCTGGAAGCGAGCGTTTCGCCCTTTTCCACCGCGCACAGCGCCGCCATCCCCCGGCCCCAGAAGCAAGCGCCGCAAACCGTGCCCGGCAGGCGGTAGCTTTTCAGTTTGTTCAGTTCCGCGTCCAGCAGCAGCATTTCCCCCGACGCGCCGCCCGCTGCCAGCAGAAGCTTGCCGCCCGGATGCGGGCACAGATCGCGCGGATAGATGCCCGCCGGGGCGCAGCAGCGAATCTCTCCTGTTTCCGAAGAAAACGCCGTCACGCTGTCGGCGTCGCTGGACAGCGCGCAGACCTGATCCCCCAGCGCGGCCAGCGCGCAGACGCCCGTGGGCAGCGCCAGGTCATACAGCAGCGCGCGTGTTTTCTCCGCGTAGCAGCGGCATCGTCCCGCTCCCGCGCACCAGATTCTGCCGTCCTGTCCGCACAGCGCCTCTCCCGGCGGGCCGACCCAACAGCCTCCGTTCCGATCCAGCCGCATCAAGCCCCGCGCTTCGTCCGCCACCCACAGGCCCATTCCCATCGCCCCCTCCTCCTTCAGGGTATGCCGGGAAGCGGAGAGGCGTGAGGCGCCGGGAGAAGGGAAAACGCTGGGGAAAACCGATAAAGCCAAAGCGGAGGATTGCCTTTCTTCCGAGGAATACGATTCATACGTTCGTATACGTTTGTATACGATCAATACCAAGATGTATGCTGTAAAGACTGAATGTTCATAAAACATACTTTTGA
>CADAKE010000207.1 GCA_902788445.1 uncultured Eubacteriales bacterium | reverse complement strand
TGCCGTCTGCATCAACGACATACCACTTGCGCTCTACGTTCTGCGCATTTGCCATATAGGTGTTCAAGTGAATTTCCTCCTTGAAAATCAGGTAAACTTGAGGCGCCGTTCCGTGATGGTCGCACGTTCAGGCATTTGTACAATAGCACCCGGGGCTAACGGAGTCTATTGATGCGTCTGTCAGTATACGAAATATTTCAAAATTTGTCAAGCTTTTTTCAAGATTTTCTTTCAGTTTCCGCGCCAATACCGGTTTGATCCTTCTTCCAGCGGCCGGAGAAGATGAACCACGCGCCCAGTACTACGCCCGCGACGGAGGCGGCGGGCCCAGCCAAGCCGACGCCCATCAGGCCCCAGCCGAGCACAGAACCGAACAGAATCGCCACCGGGATGCGCAGCAGCAGCGAGGACAGCGCCGCGTTGATCAGGGTAAACTGGGTATGCCCCGCGCCCATGATCAGGCCGTTGAAGCAGAACTGGATAGGCACCAGCAAATAGTCAAAGCTGAACGTGCGCATATACTCCACGCCGTTTTGAATCAGTTCGGGGTCGGGGCTGAAAATGCCGATGATGGCCTCCGGGAACAGCTGCACCGCCGCGAACACCGCCACGGAAATGGTCATGGCGATGCCGATGCCCACCCACAGGCTTTGCTTCGCCCGGTCATACAGCCGCGCGCCGATGTTCTGGGCGGCAAACGCGCTGACGGACGAGGACATGGCGACGGCTGGCAGGATGGCGAAGGAATTAAACTTGCCCACCACGCCGACGGCGGCGGAGGCGGTGTAGCCGCCGATGCCGTTGACCAAACTGGTCATGACCAGGAAGGACACGTTCACCACGATGCTCTGCACGGAGGACGGAATGCCCAGCTTCACCATCAGCTTCATCTTTTCCTTGTGGATGCGGAAGGATTTCAGCTTGAAGTCGAAGATGAACTTGTTCCGGCTCAGGTACCACGCGGCCAGCAGCAGGCTCAGCGCCTGCGCGATCACGGTGGCCCAGGCAGCGCCCGCCGCGCCCATGCCCAGGCCCTTCACCAGCCACAGGTCGAGCGCCACGTTCACCAGGCACGCGACGCCCACAAAGATCAGCGGCCGCACGGAATCGCCCAGGCCGCGCTGGATGGAAGAAACCGCGTTGTAGCCAAAGATGAACAGCGTGCCGCTCAGGCAAATATTCAGGTAGGATTTCGCGTGGTCAAACGCTTCCGCGGGCGTGTTGAGCAACCGCAGCATGGCGTCGGAGAAAATCAGCATCAGCGCCATCAGCACCAAGCCCACCAACGCCATGAGCGTAAACATCGTGCCCACGGTTTCAGAGGCGTCCTTCTGCTTCTTCGCGCCCACGTACTGGCCCACCATCACCGTGCCGGACACCGTCAGGCCGCTCACCATCATCACCACCAGGTTGGTGATCTGGCTGCCGATGTTCACGCCGGACAGAATCTGCGCGCTGATCACCGGGTCGGGGTCGGAAAAGTTGCCCACCACCAGCATGTCCACCGCGCCGTAGAGCGCCTGCAATATATTGGAAAGAAGAAAGGGCAGAGAGAACGCGATCATGCTCCGGGCGATCGGCCCCTGCGTAAAGTCCCGCTGCGTTTTGCTCATCCAAAAAACCTCGCTTGTAAAAAATCAACAGCTTCATCATATATCAATATGAACAAAAACACAAGACCGGAATCCGGTTTTTTCTTGGCCGTTTCGGGCAGGTTTGGGGTCTCTTTTTCTTCTCTGTTTCCTTCATACTGGGATGCGAGAACGCATCAAAGGAAAAGGAGAAGAATCAACATGCCAAAAACATACGGCTACGCGCGGGTATCCAGCACCGACCAGAACGAGCACCGCCAATTGATCGCGCTGCGGGCGGCGGGCGTGGCGGAGGAAAGCATATTCGTGGACAAGCAGTCCGGCAAGGATTTTGAGCGGCCGCAATACAAGCGGATGATGCGGAAAATGAAAAAGGACGATCTGCTGTACATCAAAAGCATCGACCGCCTGGGCAGGAACTACGAGGAAATTCAGCATCAATGGCGCATTCTGACCAAGGACAAGGGTGTGGACATCTGCGTGATCGACATGCCGCTGCTGGACACCCGGCGGGGCAAGGATTTGGTGGGCACGTTTCTGAGCGATATTGTGTTGCAGGTATTGTCC
>CADAKE010000206.1 GCA_902788445.1 uncultured Eubacteriales bacterium | reverse complement strand
CATCATGGTGCGGGTTTCGGGGTTCATGGTGGTGAGCCAGAGCTGTTCTGAGCTCATTTCGCCCAGACCTTTATACCGCTGAATCTCCGCCTTGGTGTCCCGGCCCAGCTTGTCCAGAAGCTGCTGCAGCTCCTTATCGTCGTACACGTAATACTCCTGCTTGCCCTTGGTCACCTTGTACAGCGGCGGCATAGCAATATACACATAGCCGTTTTCAATGAGGGGCCGCATGTAGCGGTAGAAGAACGTGAGCATCAGGATGCGGATGTGGGCGCCGTCCACGTCGGCATCGGTCATGCAGACGATGCGGTGATAGCGCAGCTTGTCCAGGTTGAATTCATTGCCCACGCCGCAGCCGAACGCGGTGATCATATTCTTGATTTCGGCGTTGATGAGGATTTTGTCCAGCCGCGCCTTTTCCACGTTCAGGATTTTGCTTGCCGCGCAGGGGCAGGATGGCCTGGTAATGCCGGTCGCGGCCCGTCTTGGCGCTGCCGCCGGCGGAGTCGCCCTCCACGATGAAGATTTCGCACTTGGCCGGGTCGCGCTCAGTGCAGTCCGCCAGCTTGCCGGGCAGTGAGGCGGATTCCAGCACGGTCTTTCTGCGGGTCAGGTCGCGGGCTTTCCGGGCCGCTTCGCGGGCGCGGGCCGCGCCAAGGCAGCGTTCCAGGATGATCTTGGCTTCTGTCGGGTGTTCCTCTAAGAACGTGTTCAGCCCTTCGGAAACCAAACTGTCCACAATGGGTCGGACTTCACTGTTGCCCAGTTTGGATTTGGTCTGGCCCTCGAACTGCGGCTCGTGCATCTTGACGGAAATGACCGCCGCCAAGGATTCGCGGGTGTCCTCGCCCTTCAGGTTGGCGTCGGCATCCTTCAAAATCTTATACCGCCGCCCGTAGTCGTTGACGGCTCTTGTCAGGGCGCTCTGGAAGCCCATTAGATGGGTGCCGCCCTCGGGGGTGTGGATGTTGTTGGCGAAGGTGTAGATGTTTTCGGTGTAGCTGTCGTTGTACTGCATGGCCACTTCCACCGACACGCCGTTTTTCAGGCCCTCCACGTAGATGGGCTCGGGGAAGAGCACTTCCTTGTTTTTGTTCAGGTACTTGACGAACTCCCGGATACCGCCCTCGTAGTGGAAGGTGCGCTCGATGGGTTCCTCGGGCCGGTCATCCCGCAGGACGATCTTGATGCCCTTGTTCAGGAACGCCATTTCGCGGATGCGGGCCTTGAGCACGTCAAAGGAAAAATCAATGCCGGGGTCGAACACGCCCTCGGGGTTTTCCGCCGTGCGAATGTCGGGCCAGAACTGGACGGTGGTGCCGGTTTCCTTCGTTTCGCCGATTACCCGCAGGTCGTATTCAATCTTGCCGATGTTGTATTCCTGCTCGTAGATTTTGCCGTCCTGCCGCACTTCCACGCGCATGTGGCGACTCAGCGCGTTCACGACGGACGCGCCCACGCCGTGCAGGCCGCCGGAGACCTTGTACCCCTCGCCGCCGAACTTGCCGCCCGCGTGCAGGATGGTGAGGCACACTTCCACGGCGGGACGGCCCATCTTGGGATGGATGCCCACGGGGAAGCCGCGCCCGTTGTCCTTGACGGACACGGAGCCGTCTTTATGCAGCGTCACATAAATTTCCGTGCAGAAGCCCGCCAGCGCTTCGTCGATGGCGTTGTCCACGATCTCATATACGCAGTGGTGCAGGCCCCTCGCGTCGGTGGAGCCGATGTACATGCCGGGGCGCTTGCGCACGGCCTCCAGCCCCTCCAGCACCTGAATCTGCGTTTCGTCATAATGCGCGGAGCCCTGCAGCTCCGGGCTGTTTTCATTCAGATTGTTTTCATAATCCTGCGCCATACTGTCCTCCCAAAGGGTTGTTTGGTTGGTGCGTGCGGGCAAAAGCTCCGCCTTTTTATTATAGCACGAAATCATGAAAAATGGAAGGGTTTCTTCTTATATAATGGCGTTTCGCAATGGAAGAAAAAGAGGCTTTTCAACCGGTTCTTCCATTTCAGAGCAAAACAATGAAAAAGGCGGAACGGTTCCTGATATTCCGGGACGCAACCGCCCGGTTACGCCCACCGCAAAAACGCCCTGGATTAAATCATCACCCAGGGCGTCTCATCGTTTCCCTTACGCGCTCTTGTAATTTCTCAGTCGCTTACCGCAGAAGAACTTCATGCCAGAGAGGAGTTAGGAGAGAGGAGATGAAAGAATGGCCATACTTTTATTGGCTGCTTTGCGCTTTTGTATCGACCGCTGTCAATCTTCTATCTCCTAACTCCTATCTCCTATCTGATTGATCGTGCTCCTTTGAAGTGCCGCTGAACAGATACGATGGCTTTATTCTTTCCCCTTCACCATGGTCAGCGCGATACGCTTTTTCTTTTCGTCCACGCTGACCACCCAGACCTTGACCACGTCGCCGACCTTCACAACCTCCGAGGGATGGCGGATGAAGCGGTCGGCCATGCGGGAGATGTGCACCAGGCCGTCCTGATGGACGCCGATATCCACGAACGCGCCGAAGTCGATCACGTTGCGAACCACGTTGCGAACCGTGCCGGTCAGCTCCATGCCGGGCTGGAGGTCCTTCATGTCCAGCACGTCGGTGCGCAGGACGGGCTTGGGCAGCTCGTCGCGGGGGTCGCGGCCGGGCTTTTGCAGTTCGGACAGAATGTCGTTCAGGGTGGGCAGGCCGATGTCCAGTTCCTTGGCCAGCTTGTCCACGCCGTATTCCTTCGCTTTCAGGGCGATGCCGGGCAGGCCGCCGTTCTTCACATCCTTGGCTTCATACCCCAGGGTGGACAGCACGGCCTTGGCGGCGTCGTAGCTTTCGGGGTGGACGGCGGTGGCGTCCAGGGGATTCTTGCTGTCCATC
>CADAKE010000205.1 GCA_902788445.1 uncultured Eubacteriales bacterium | reverse complement strand
ATCATGGGCAGCAGGCAGGGAATGTCGATGTGCAGGATGCGCTGGAACACGGAAGCGCCGTCCACCTTGGCCGCTTCGTACAGGGAAGCGTCAATGCTGCTCAGGGTGGCCAGGTAAATGATGGTGCCCCAGCCCGCTTCCTGCCATATGCCGCTGGCCACGTAGATGGTGCGGAAGGCGCTGGCCTCGGTGAGGAAGTCGATCCTGGTGCCCGCCAGCAGGTTGATGAGGCCGCCGGAGGGGCTGAGGAAGATGCGCAGCATACCGCAGATAACCATGGTGGAAATGAAGTGCGGCGCGTAGATCACGGTCTGCACGGTACGCTTTAAGCGCTTGAACCGCAGCTGGTTCAGCACCAGGCTCAGGATGATAGGCACCGGGAACCCCCACAGCAAGCCGTACAGGCTCAGCTTCACGGTGTTCCACAGCATCCGGTCAAAGTTCGGGGCCCGGAAGAAGCGCTCGAACCATTTCCAGCCCACCCAGGGGCTGCCGGTGATGCCCAGGCCCGGATTATAATTGCGGAACGCAATCTGAATGCCGTACATGGGCCCGTACTTGTAGATGATGGTAATGACCACCGGGATCAGCAGCAGCACGTAGAGCTGCCAGTTGTCCGCCATTCGCTGCCCCAGGTTCTTGCGGTGAACCTTGCGGGCGGGAGCAGCCGTCGAAGCCATACACATTCCTCCCTCTTCATCCGTTTTCATCTTGGTTTCCCAGATTCTTCATGAAACGTTTCATGAACTTCACTTATAAGATACCACATTTATATAGACTTGTCAACAGATTTTTTGGCATTTTTGTATTTTATTTTACCAGAAAGAAAGAGGAAAACGGCAAAAACCCGGCAAGCCGTTTCATGAAATGAACACTGAGTTTCGAGAAAAAAAACAAATATTTCCAATGGCCTTCCTGTGAAAAATGCCTAAAAAAACTTGATTTCTTTCCATGAAAATGGTATCATGATTTCATGAAGACACAGAAGTGAGGACGATCCTTTTGAAAGACAAGCAAACGCCCACCATGGCGGACGTGGCGAAGGAAGCGGGCGTCGCCCTGGGCACGGTGTCCAAGGTGGTCAACGGCCAGCCCGTGGGGCCGGAATTCCGCAAAAAAGTGGAGGACGCCATCGCCCGCCTGGGCTACCAATACAACACCAGCGGCCGCGCCCTGCGCACCGACCGCACCAACGTCATTGCCCTGATCATCCCCAACACGGTCAACCCGTTTTTCGCGCTGCTGGTGCACCACATCAACCTCGCCCTGGAAAAGCGGAACTTCCGGATGATGCTCTGCTTCACCGAATACGACCAGAACCGGGAGGCGGAGTTCATTCAGATGGTGCGGCAGAACCGGGTGGACGGCATCATCGCCCTGACCTACAATCCCGACCTGACCATCCCGGCGGATATTCCCTTCGTGACCATCGACCGTTTTTTCTCCGTGTCCGTACCCTGCGTGGCGGCGGACAATTTCGGCGGCGGAGTGCTCGCGGCGAAAAAGCTGCATGAATTAGGCTGCAAGCGTTTGGCTTTCCTGCGCATCGGCTCCACCCTGACCAACGAGCCCAGCAAGCGCAAGGACGGCTTTGTTTCCGCCTGCGTGGAACTGGGAATCCCCTTTGAAATGATGGTGCTGGACGACGGCACGCCCCTCTCCCGCTTCCAGGATTTCCTGGCGGCGCACATTCATGAAGGCAGGCTGGACTTCGACGGCCTGTTCGTCGGCACGGACATGCTGGCCTACACGGTGATCGGGATGCTGAAATCCCTGCATATCAGCGTCCCCCAGGACGTGCAGGTGATCGGCTTTGACGGCATCCGCATGTTCGGGGAAGGAGAATACATCGTTTCCACCATCGTGCAGCCGGTGCAGGAAATTGCCGAGGCCTGCGTGAGCACCGTGCTTTCCAAGCACCTGTCCACCATGCCTTCCCTGATCTGCCTGCCGGTGCAGTACGCATACGGCGGAACGACCCGCGAGTAGCATCCTCCCACCATAGAACGTACAACCGCCCTTCCGGAATTCAGGCAATTGCTGCCATCGGAACGGGCGTTTTTTGTTGCCGTGCGCTGGGCCAATTTCCGCAAAATCAAAGCCACCGGCTGAGCCGGTGGCTTTGATGGAATGAAAGGTTATGCCCAGGGATTCTCGGTGGGATAGGGCAGGGACTTGGGCTGGTTGTAGGCAATGTCCTTCAC
>CADAKE010000204.1:4593-6448 GCA_902788445.1 uncultured Eubacteriales bacterium | reverse complement strand
CTGGGAGAAATGAACCGCATCATTCAGAGCATTGGGTAAACGCGCAGGGATCTTACCACTCATGCTCAAACAAAAACCCATGCCAGACCAGATTGGCATGGGTTTTTGTTTGAAAGGACGCTTTCAGTCAAGGACGAGGGAATAGGGATTAGGGTGGGGAACCCAGTCTGTCATTCTGAGCCGCGCCCAATACGGATGGGCGCGTGCCTTTCTTACTTAAAACGCCCTTTCCACATTGCCGAAAAAAATAATTTTCTTTTAAGTTGTTTTAAGGATCGGGCGCTATGATATGCCCGTAACCAAGAAAGGGAGGGATTACACCATGAAGCAAACGATGAAAAAACTGATTGCGATATTTGCGATTTTGACCCTGATGGCCACTGTTTTCTTTTCCTCCGCGATGGCGGAAACGGTGTCCCCCATTTACAACGCGGCTGACCTTTTCTCCAGCCGCGACCTGAAGCAGGAAGCCGATTTGTCTGACGCCATGATCTACACCGTGTCGGACGGCCAGGACATCCATTTGACCGAAGCGGGCGTGTATGTGCTCAGCGGCACGGCGAGCAGCGTCACGGTCTATGTGGAAGCCGGAAAGGACGATAAAGTCCAGATCGTGCTGGCGGGCGTGAACGTCACCAACGCGGACTTCCCGGTGATCTACGCCAAGACGGCGGATAAGGTGTTCGTGACCACGAGCGCGGACAGCCAGCTCACCGTGACCGGTTCCTTTAAAGCGGACGGCAGCACCAACACCGACGGCGTCATTTTCTCCAAGAGCGACCTGGTGCTGAACGGCACGGCCGCGCTGACCATCTCGTCCACGGACAACGGCGTCGTGGGCAAGGACGACCTGAAAATCACCGGCGGCACCTACAATATCACCGCAAAATCCAAGGCCATTGAGGCCAACGACTCCATCCGCGTCGCGGGCGGCACCCTGAACCTCGTCGCCGGGACGGATGGCCTGCACGCCGAAAACAAGGACGACACCAGCCTGGGCTATGTCTACATCAGCGGCGGCGTCCTGAACATCCAGGCGGGCGACGACGGCATCCACGCCAATTCCGTGGCGCAGATCGACGGCGGCACAATCACGATTACCGCGGCTGAGGGCATCGAAGGCACCTACATCCAGATCAACGGCGGCGTCATCAACGTCCAGGCCAGCGACGACGGCATCAACGCCGCGCAGAAGTCCCGGGCGTACACCGCGACCATCGAAATCAACGACGGCGATATCACCGTGGCGGTCGGCGCGGGCGACACCGACGGCATCGACTCCAACGGCAACATCATCGTCAACGGCGGAAACATCAACGTGACCGGCAACAGCACCTTCGATTACGACGGCGCCGCGCAGTACAACGGCGGCACCATCATCGCCAACGGCCAGCAGGTCAGCTCCATTCCCAACCAGATGATGGGCGGCGGCCGCGGCGGGTTTGGCAATAACGGCTTCGGCAACGGCGGATTCGGCGGCTGGGGCCGCGGCGGACGCGGATGGTAAAACCTCAGCGATCAAACGCCCAGCTTGTGATCGGCAGGCTGGGCTTTCCTTTTGGCAAGGGCTCTCAGCAGGCAAATGTCATTTTTTTTGAAAAATCTATTGACAAAGTCGAACTTATCTGTTATTATATCACACGTGCCGTGTGGGAAACCAGTGCGGCGGAGCGGGGGGAGCATAGCTCAGCTGGGAGAGCATTTGCCTTACAAGCAAAGGGTCACAGGTTCGAGCCCTGTTGTTCCCACTCAACATATGGCCCGGTAGTTCAGTCGGTTTAGAATGCCAGCCTGTCACGCTGGAGGTCGAGGGTTCGAGCCCCTTCCGGGTCGCCATATTTGCCTTGGTAGCTCA
>CADAKE010000204.1:2252-4547 GCA_902788445.1 uncultured Eubacteriales bacterium | reverse complement strand
CCTCGTCTACCGCTCCATTTTTTAAGGCGCCATAGCCAAGTGGTAAGGCGAAGGTCTGCAAAACCTTTACTCTCCGGTCCGAATCCGGATGGCGCCTCTCAAAAAGCGAAGCTGTCAAAAGGCTTCGTTTTTTTATTATTTCCCCAGCAAAAAAGCGGCGGATGTTGAAATCCGTCGCTTGAATTCTGTGCAGGAAGATTTTATGCCGCCTTGTATTTGGGAAGTTCGCTGGTGCAGTGGGGGCAGCGGGTGGCTTCCTTGGCGATTTCGGAGCAGCAGAAGGGGCAGGTGCGGGGCTTTTCCTTGGGCGGTTCGGGCTTCTTGGTCAGGCTCTGGGCGGCGTTCATGGCCTTGATGATGGCAAAGAGCACCAGCGCTGTGAGCAGGAATTCCACCACCACGCCCAGGAAGCTCATGATGCTGCCGGCGAAGCCGGTGCCGCCCGCTTCCAGCTTGGGCAGGGAATCCAGCAGGGGCTGGAGGAAAATGTCGATCACGGCGGTGACGACCTTGCCGAACGCGGCGCCGATGATAACGCCGACGGCCATGTCGATCACGTTGCCCCGCAGGGCAAATTCTTTGAACTCTTTGAGCAGCTTCTTGATCATGTGTACTTTCTCCCCTCTGTGAACTGAATTTTCATACGCATTATAGCACGCATGGGAGGACAGATCAAGCACATTTCCCTGAAATATGGCAAAAAAATCAGTAAAAATGCACGGAAAATTTCATTCTACCAACGATTTTCTCAGTCCGTCCATCGTGTGGAAACGCCAGGGCGTGTCGTAATCAGGGTAGAAATCGTCCGGGTCGAACAGTGCGCAGGCCATGCCCGCGTTCTTCCCGGCGTCCAGGTCAATGTCCCGGTCGCCGACCATCACGCATTCGGAAAGCGTCAGGCCGTGCTTGTTCACCAGGTAATTCAGCGCGTCCGGCGCGGGCTTGGAGGGGAAGCCGTCCAGCGTAGTCACCTTGTCCGCGAACAGGTCGGTGATGCCGTCGTAGGCCAGCCAATGGAACACGCTTTCGCTGCGGTGGGTGTAGAGGTAATTCCTTCCCCCATGCGCCACAACCGCCCGCAGCGTGTCCAGCGCGCCGGGAAAGGGCCGGATGGACTCCGCGCCCTCCACCTCGCTGTGGCGGTGGTAACAGTCCATGAACTGGGCGTAGGTGTATCCCAGCGGCTCCACCCATTTGGCGCATACGGTAAACAAGCTGCGCTTGGCGACGGGATAGACCTCCTCCGGCGTCACGGAAACGCCAAAGTCGCCGAGCGCCGCGGCGGTCGCGCGGGTGATGCGGCCATAGGTGTCGTACAGCGTGCCGTCAAAATCCCAGAAAAAATGCTGGTACTTCATGCGGATTTGTTCCTCCGTTTCAAGGATCGTTTGTTTTGAGTGGAAAAACCGCTGAACCTGTGATAGAATAAACGCGGAGCTTCCCAAAAACACGAAAGGAAATTGTTCCTATGAACATTCAGGAAGGCGTCAGCCAGTGGAAAGCAGCGCCGGGCGCGCTGCTGATTGTGCGGGGCGAAATGGAGGCCATCGCAGAATTTGACACGCCCATTTTCCTCTACTGCTACCGGGGAATGCGCTCCTGGCAGGCGGAGGCCGTGCTGCAAGGGGCGGGATACAAAAACGCCGTCAGCATCGGCGGCATCAGCAAATACAAGGGCGAACTGGAATAAGGAGGCGGCGAAATGAACCTGTCCATCGGCAAGCTGCCGCACGGGGAAAGGAACCTGATCTCCGACGTGCCGGGCGTGCGCGTGGGCCACGCGACAATCGACGAAGGGAACTGCCACACGGGCGTGACCGTGGTGCTTCCTCCGCCGGGCAATCCGTTTCTTGACAAGTTGACCGCGGCGTGCTGCGTGTTCAACGGCTTTGGAAAAACGCTGGGGCTGGTGCAGGTGGAAGAACTGGGGCAGTTGGAAACGCCCATCGCCCTGACCAACACCCTGAACGTGGGCAAGGTGCACGACGCGCTGGTGAGCCACATGATCGACATTTGCCGCCGGGACGGGGTGAAGCTGACCTCCGTGAATCCCGTGGTGTGCGAATGCAACGACAGCAGTCTCAGCGACATTGCCCAGCGGCCCGTGGGAGAAAAAGAAGTGTTCGCCGCCATTGCGTCGGCCTCAGCCGATTTTGCTCAAGGCGCGGTCGGCGCGGGGCGCGGCACGCTTTGCTACGGCATGAAGGGCGGCATCGGCTCTTCCTCCCGGCGCATGGAGATCGACGGAAAGACCTATACCATAGGCGTCCTGGTGCAGTCCAATTACGGCGCGTC
>CADAKE010000204.1:0-2205 GCA_902788445.1 uncultured Eubacteriales bacterium | reverse complement strand
ATCGTCGCCACCGACCTGCCGCTGTCCAGCCGCCAGTTAAAGCGCGTGCTGAAACGAACGTCCGTCGGCATGGCGCGGCTGGGCTCCTACATCGGCCACGGCAGCGGCGAAATCGCCGTGGGCTTTACGACCGCGCCGAAAACGCCCGTCAGCGGCAGCTTCCAAGCGCAGACCGTGCTGAACGAAATCCTCATGAACATCCCCTTCCGCGCCGTGGGTGAATGCGCGGAGGAAGCGATTTTGCAGTCCATGCTGCTCGCCGCCCCGGACACAAAGCTGGACGGCACGCCGGTGCCCTCTCTGCGTGAATATCTGTAATTGTTCAGTTGGTTCAATATAGGGAACTTTAAGTTATAAAGATAGGAGTTAGGAGAGAGAAGATAGGAAATAAAATAATCCTTGATATGGGTACCATTCCAAAAGCCTTCCCCTTGAGGGGAAGGTGGGCCGCGCGGAAGCAAGTTCGCAAGAGATATTAAACGACTTCGCGCGGCTCGGATGAGGTGATTTGCTGGGTTTGGAAGAAGATGCTTTGATGATATCCTGCTTATCACCTCATCAGTCAGGCGCGAATTTGCTTATTTTCATTGAGCCATCTTGTTTCCGCGCCTGACAGCATACGGGGCCTTCCGGCCCGGCCTACGCTGAAAACCAGCCCAAGGGCAGGTTTTCCGGGCTCTTCGGCCCCCCTCAAGGGGAAGCCTTTTGGCCATCTCCGGTATTCAAAAAGTTAAAGTTAACAAAATAATCTCCTATCTTCTCTCTCCTAACTCCTATCTTGATTTATAGCACCCTTTCAAAACAACTGAACAAATACCAATCTGTAAAATCAATTGAAGAAGTAGTCCGCCTTATTTCTTCCAATAGGACATCACTTCCCCGGGCGACATTTCCATATGCACCCGGTTGATTTCTTCCAGCACAGCCTTGCGGCGCGGGGGCTGGCAGTAGGGGCAGGCGTCCAGGGAAGCAAATTCGGCATCGTCCAGCTGGCCGTAGTTGACAGCCGTCATCTTCGGCCAGTATTTTTCTTTGATGCCGTTGCAGTCATGCACGCTGTGGTAGTAGCTGCCGCCGTCGGGATTGTAGTACAGCACCAGATCATCGTCCGGGATTTCCACCTGGCGGCCCTGGTAATCCTCCCAGATCACCACCTTGGTGCCATTCTTGATGTTGTCCCAAATCCACTTCATGTTCACACCCTCGGGGTTTTTCAGGCGCTGCACGCGGATGCAGCCGTGGCTGGAACGGGTGCCGAGCTTGGGCTCGGTGTTTTTGTAGTTTTTGGAGCCGTCGCCGTTTTTTGTGTGGGGCACCTCATGCAGCAAATCGCCGCTATTGAAGCGCAGGCCCATGGCGCAAATCAGGTTGTCGCTCCTGAAATCGCCCACGCGGGACACGATGATGAACTCGCCAGAGCGGGTTTCGTTGTAGGGCTGCTTATCGTTGTACAGGCCGGTGGACACGGCCAGGGTGGAAAACAGGTGGCCGTCCTTAAAAATATAGAGGGTCTGGGTCAGCTTGTCGATCACGATGCCGTATTCCTGGTTGACCTTCTTTTCTTTCAGCTTGCTGCTCTGCACATAGCCGGTCACAAAAGCGTTCCAGTTTTTCACCTTGCTGTCGTGGAAAGAACTGGAATAGGTCTCGACCAATGTCCAGCCGTTCTGGCTTTTTCCCAGCACATGCACCGCCTGGCTGGCCCCGGTAATGACGCCGAGCTGTTCGCTGTTCTTGTCCGGTTCGGCGTAGAGAATCACCTGCTCCTTCTGCCCCACGTCCACAATGGTGATGGGCGCCGTCAGCATCGCCCACACGGCGTCCTCGTCGTGAATGTCCATGGGCGTGCACCAGTAGCAGTTCTCATGCCCGGGGTGGTATTCGCTGCGGTAAGCGGGCGTGATAACCTCCTCCGCTTGAACGGATGAAACAAATAACAATAAACTCAAAATCAATAACAGGAATTTCCGCATACACGCGCCTCCTTAGTGAGAAAATCCTTTTATACTATACCATATCTTTTCCTGCTTTGCAAATACCACGGCCCCCTGAAAGCACCGCGCAAGTTGTAAATTGTTACGATTCACATAATGCGGAATAAACACGGGTTACGCTGGGGGCTCCGCGCCCCCAGACCTGCGCCAGGGTGGTAACCGTCCGCAGCCTCAATCGACGCAAGTCCGCTTCATGCGGACATTGCTTGTT
>CADAKE010000203.1 GCA_902788445.1 uncultured Eubacteriales bacterium | reverse complement strand
GGGCCTTCGATGACCCAGATGTCGGGTTCGCGGCCGGACTGCATTTCGGCCTTGAGCACGGTGTTGTAGTCGGAGGAGCCGCCGCCGGTGATGACCTTCACGTCAACGCCGGTCTTTTCGGTGTACAGCTTGGCGTATTCCTGCATAGCGTTGGTGATTTCCACCTTGTTCTGGCAGATCACGATGTCGGCCAGAGCGCCCGTGGCGACCATCATCATGGCCAGGGCGAGAACCAGAGCGAGAACCTTTTTCATGTTGGTTTCTCCTTTTAAAATGTATTTATTCGCACGCGGATTTCCTACCGCGCAAGAACCATAGAAAACAAGACCCTCTATTGCTTTTTCGGCTGAACCCGTCAGCCCGTACACAGACATTATAGCACAGTGTAGGCCAAAAGTCTACCGTTTTTTTCATCGAAAACTCACAAAAAACCTGGAAAAAAGTTATCATTCAGCTATCACACGATGTTTGTTAACCGGAGCGAGGGCCTGTGCGATCCGCAGCCTCAATCGGCACAAGTCCTGCGGACTTGTGCCGATTGAGGCTGCGGACGGTTACCACCCTGGCGCAGGTCTGGGGGCGCGGAGCCCCCAGCGTTACCCTTATTGCTTCCGCATTATGTGAATAGAAACAGAAAAAAACCTTCCCGTCTTCAGAGAAGGTTTTCAAATCAATCAGCGGTTAAAAATCCTGACCGGCAGCACCAGGAACGTGAACGCTTCGCCCTCAAGCGGCAGGATCATGCAGGGGGACACGTTGGAATTGAAGCACATCCTCACCTGCTCGCCGTCGATATTGTGGATAATATCCGTCAGGTACCGGGAATTGAACGCGATGTTCAGTTCGTTCCCCTGGAACCCCACGTCGATTTCCTCATGCACGTCGCCGCGCTCGGCGTTCGCGGTCATTTCCATGGGCGCTTCGGGCTTTAAATGCAGGTAAATCAGGTTGTTCTTTCCTTCCCGCGCCATCAGGCTGCACCGGTCAATGGCGTCGGAAAACTGGGAACGGTTCACCAGCGCTTCCGTGCTCCAGGTTTCCGGCAGAATCTTCCGGTAATCAATGAACTCGCCCGTCAGCAGCGTGCCGTACACTTTCACGGAACTGAACGAGAACATGATGTGGGAGGAATTGAACGTGATCTGACAGAGGTCGTCGCTGTCCGGCAGCATCCTGCTCACTTCGCCCAAAATCTTGCCCGGCGTGACCGCCGCCAGGTGATCCTTCTGGACATTCTCCGGGATTTCGTTTTCGATCTCCAGGCGCTGCAATGCCAGCCGGAACCCGTCCAAACCCACCAGCAGCGTTTCCTTTTCGTACACTTCCATCAGGATACCGGTCAGGATCTTCCGGCTTTCGTCCGTGGACACCGCGAACTGCACCCGGCTCACCGCGTCGCGGAACTTATTGCAGGGCAGCGCCGCGCGGTATTCGCCCGAAATATCCCGGATGTCGGGATAATCCTCCGCCGCCATGCAGGCCATGGACGTGTTGCTGCCCCGGCTCCTGATCGCCGCGCGCATCCGCTCGTCCACCTTCACGTCCACTTCGCCGGCGGGCTGCTTGCGCATCATTTCGGCAAACAGCTTCGCGGGCAGCAGCGCGCAGCCGTCCTCCTCCACAATCGCGCTGACCGTCGCCTTGATGGAGATTTCGCCGTCTGTGCACGTCAGCACCAGCCCGTCCTCCATCGTTTCGATCAGCACGCCGTCGTATACCTGCTTCACCGGCCTGGCGGAAATGGCCCTTGTGACCATCCCCAAGCCAAAATTCATTTCGTCGGTCTGAACCCGAAAATGCATATTGTCCGTCCCTTTCTGTTCAAAAATGCGCCGTCCTCCGGCCATGGCGGCCGCCCGCCCTTTTTGTTCTTCGTAGTAGTTATATTATTATTTTAGTATTTGTATTATGCCCGGTGGAAAAGTGGATAACCTGTCAGAAGGCCCGCGCTTTCTGCTTTTTTCCGCCTTTTCCTCCCGGTGGAAACTTTGCGGATTCCTGTGGAAAAAAAGTGGACACGCTCTCCCCTTCCCTTTTTTCCCTGTTCTACCATTGGAATACGCCCTATTTTCGCATACTTTTAGCAAAAAATCAAGGTTGTTATTTACAAACGTATCGGTCAGCAAGGGGGAACGCTGGGGTTTCACACCAGATCCCACCCGGGGGATGTCGTCAACTTAAGAAATACGATAGTAGTTTTGACGAGTATCTGAAGGAACCAGCCAAAAGCCTTCCCCTTGAGGGGGCCCGAAGCGCCCGGAAAATGATCCAGTGGATCATTTTCAGCGTAGGGCGGGCGGCAGCCCCGGATGGTGGCAGGCGCGGAACCAAC
>CADAKE010000202.1 GCA_902788445.1 uncultured Eubacteriales bacterium | reverse complement strand
CAATTTCCGCCATCGGCGCGGCCCTGAACGACGCCGACACCACCGTCAGCATCCCTGTGATGGAGGAAGTGCTCACCGAGGAGCAGAAGGAAACCTTCAACGAACTGCCCGCTGAGGAAAAGCTGGTGCTCACCCTCTGCGCGCTGGGCCTGACCGAGAACAAGGACAGCCTGTCCAAGAACGGCTCTGACCTGCGGAGACCCTCAAGGAAAGCGCCGACGAGCTGCTGCCCGCGCTGGCGGAGCAGTTCCCCATCGAGGAAATCACCATCGACGGCGAAGTGTTCGAGAGCTTCAAGATCGAAATCGTCGTTGTGAAGGACGGCGTCGCCACCTTCCAGCGCTACACCTTCTTCAACCAGAACGGCATCTGGAAGCTGTTCCAGATCGAGAACGGCGTCTATGTGGAAGTGGTTGAATAAGCACGGAACCAATTGAACCGACCGGGGCCTGCAAAGGCCCCGGTCGGTTTTTTGTATTTACAATGCTTCATTTCAATTCTGAATCATCGGAGAAAAGGATTCAGCCAAAAGCCTTCTTCTGATGGGCAATGTCGTCAACTTAAGAAAACAATTTCCAATATGAACCAAGTAACATTTTTCAACCATCCCCCACTGTCATCCCGAGCGAAGCCTTGTCATCCTGAGCGGAGCGCAGCGGAGTCGAAGGACTTGGCGAGGCGAAGTCGAGGGACCTGTGAGTAACGCCACCAATCAAGCAACATATTATTTCAGCTTTCAGGTCCCTCCACTACGCTGCGGCCAGGTCCTTCGACTCCGCTTCGCTCCGCTCAGGATGACATCGCTTCGGTCGGGATGACAGTGTTAGTTGTCCGATAAAAGTTTCTTGGTTGGTATTGTTCGCCTTAAGTTAACGACATTGCCCTGGCAAGGGAAGGCTTTTGGAACCGTTCCCTCATTACTAATCCCTATTCCCTAATCCCTACTCCCCCGTTCCTGACTCAAAGTGCCCTCTCAACCGCATACGTGCACTCATCCCCATTCAACTCTCCTACGCGCTTTGCGGGGCGGGCGCCGGGGGTGATTTCGCGCAGGGTCATGCCGAGGCGCTCCATCACGTTCCTGGAGGGCTGGTTTCGACTGTCGCAGTGGGCGATAACGGTATCCGCGCCCATGACCTCAAACGCCGCCCGCATCAGTTCCCGGCCCGCTTCGGTGGCATAGCCCCTGCCGCGGTATTCGGGCAATAAAATCCACCCGATCTCCGCCGTACCGGGTTCGTCCTCCACCCATTCCACACTGCCGTCACCGATGGCCTCGCCAGTTTCTTTCAGCACCAAGCAGAATTCCCGGGCGCGGATGGGCGTTTTCCGCCAGTTCTTGACCGCGTAATCCAGAAACCGCTTCGCGTCCGATTCCGGCGTGGTGCCGATGCGGCCCCAGTAGTACAGGTATTCCGTGGTCTTGGGGTCGGAGGAGATGCGCAGGATCAGGGGATAATCCTCCTCCGTGAAAGTGCGCAGCGTCAGGCGCTCCGTTTCCAGATGGTAAAATTCCTCATAATTCTTCAAAGCCAAAACTCCTGTCGTGCAAAAAGAAAACGGGTCCTTTCCCTTTGACAGGAAAGCAGCCCGATTTGTCCGCTCGTTACTGGGCGACGGTCTCGGTGGGATGCACGGAAACCTGCTTCTTGAACTTGCCCTTGCGTTCAAACTTCATCACGCCGTCCGCCTTGGCGAACAGGGTGTCGTCCTTGCCGATGCCGACGTTCAGGCCGGGCAGGATCTTGGTGCCGCGCTGGCGAACCAGGATGTTGCCAGCCAGCACGAACTGGCCGTCAGCCCGCTTCGGGCCCAGGCGCTTGCTTTCGCTGTCGCGGCCGTTCCGGGTGGAACCCATACCTTTTTTATGGGCGAAAAGCTGAAGATTGAGCTTCAACATGATTGTTACCTCCATTTTACAATTCGTTAAGAAGAAGATACCGGGAATATTCCTGCGAAAGATCCCGCAATCCCTGCCGCATCGTCCGCAGGATCACCTGCGCGTCGCGGCCGCTGCCATTGGGAAGGGCCAGCAGCATGTGGCCTTCCTTCGCTTTCACCATCGGCTTGACCCCCGCCACGGTTTCCAGCGCGTTTGCGCAGGTGGTGGTGAGGATAGAAACGGCGGCGCACACGATGTCCTGTCCCGCCTCCGCATACCCGGCATGGCCGGTCACTTCAAAGCCGGTGATGCACTCGCCCTGGGAATGCAGCGTAACTCGGATCATGCTTCTCAGGCGTTGGTGAAGGGCTGACGGTGGCCAGCCTTGCGGCGATAGTTCTTCTTGCTCTTGTACTTGAAGACGACGATCTTTTCGCCCTTGCCGTGGCGAACGATTTTACCGGTCACGCTCGCGCCGGTCACATAGGGGTTGCCCACTTCGATGGTCTCGCCGGAGAGCATCAGCACAGGGAACGTGACCACTTCGCCCGCTTCGTTTTCGAGCTTTTCGATGTAAATGGTGTCTCCTTCGGACACACGATACTGTTTGCCGCCAGTCGCAATAATCGCGTACATGTTAGCAGCACCTCCTTATGATTCTCGCCGGGCTTCCACGGAGGGAAAGGATAGCGTCTTTCAGCCATGGGGCAGCGCGGACGCGCTTTAACAAGCCCCTCCCGAGCGGATTACCGAAGAAGTATACCATGAATGGCAAGGAATGTCAACGGGTAAACCCGTGAAAAAAGCGCGAAAAAAATGGAAATAATCGGCCCGGAACGGTTGACAAACGAAGAAAAACCGATGTACAATATCTCGTTGGTTTTTTAGCCTTCGGAGGGAGAAGAAAGATTTTTATGATTCGGAACGATATCCGCAATATCGCCATTATCGCCCACGTTGACCACGGCAAGACCACGCTGGTCGACCAGATGCTGCGCCAGGGCGGCGTGTTCCGCCAGAACCAGCAGGTGGCCGAGCGCGTGATGGACTCCAACGACCTGGAGCGTGAGCGCGGTATTACCATCCTGGCCAAGAACACCGCCGTGCATTACGGCGACGCGAAGATCAACATCGTGGACACCCCCGGCCACGCCGACTTTGGCGGCGAGGTGGAGCGCGTGCTCAAGATGGTGGACGGCGTGCTGCTGCTGGTGGACAGC
>CADAKE010000201.1 GCA_902788445.1 uncultured Eubacteriales bacterium | reverse complement strand
GCCTTTGGTGCAGGTGCACGAGGGACGAACCGCCGATGACCGCCTGTGGCGGGAATCTCATCGGCGGTGAGGTCAGCCGAAACAAGCAATCTCGCCATCGTGGCGAGTTGCGCCGATTGAGGCTGCGGATCGCACAGGCCCTCGCTCTGGTTAATAAGCATCATGCGATAGCTGAATGGTAAAAAATAACACCGCGCATCCGCCGCACGAAAGGGAGGAATCGTCATGATTCACGGAAATCCGCTGCTGAAAAATCAGGACGGGGGCCAGAAGTTCATCACCATGGGCGAAATCATGCTGCGCCTGACCCCGCCAAACTACGACAAGATCCGCATGACCAATTCCTTTGAAGCCTCCTACGGCGGCAGCGAGGCGAACATCGCCCTGGCCCTGGCCAGCCTGGGCGTGGACAGCACGTTCTTTTCCGTGGTGCCGGACAATTCCCTGGGCAAAAGCGCCATCCGCGCTTTGCGCTCCAGCGACGTGCACTGCACGCCGGTCATCCTGTCCACCCCGGAACAGACGCCCACGCACCGCCTGGGCACCTATTACCTGGAAACGGGCTTCGGCATCCGGCCCAGCAAGGTGATTTATGACCGGAAGCATTCCGCGCTGACGGAGTACGACTTCTCCGGCTACGACCTCAAAGGGCTGCTCCAGGATTTCAACTGGCTGCACCTCTCCGGCATCACCCCGGCCCTCAGCCCCAACTGCCGGGAGCTGACCATGAACATGTTAAAAGCCGCCAAAGAACTGGGCCTGACCGTGTCCTTTGACGGCAACTTCCGCTCCACCCTGTGGTCGTGGGAGGAGGCGCGGGACTTCTGCACGGAGTGCCTGCCCTATGTGGACGTGCTGCTGGGCATCGAGCCCTACCACGTCTGGAAGGACGAGAACGACCACAGCAAGGGCGACGTGAAGGATGGCGTGCCGCTCCAGCCCGCCTACGAGCAGCAGGACGAGGTGTTCCAGGCGTTTGTGGAACGGTGGCCGAACCTCAAGTGCATCGCCCGCCACGTGCGCTACGCCCACTCCGGTTCCGAAAACAGCCTGAAAGCCTTCATGTGGTACGAGGGCCACACCTTTGAAAGCAAGCTGTTCACCTTCACCATCCTGGACCGCGTGGGCGGCGGCGACGCTTTCGCCAGCGGCCTCATCTACGCCATGATTCACGATTACAAGCCCATGGACATGCTGAACTTCGCCGTGGCCTCCTCCGTCATCAAGCACACCATCCACGGCGACGCCAACATCACCGACGACGTCATGTCCATCCGCAACCTCATGAACATGAATTA
This sequence comes from uncultured Eubacteriales bacterium, assembly GCA_902788445.1. Classification (GTDB taxonomy): domain Bacteria; phylum Bacillota; class Clostridia; order Christensenellales; family Aristaeellaceae; genus RUG563. The sequence continues at coordinate 2,466 of CADAKE010000201.1, read as the reverse complement.
CGATATCAAGCGGTAAAAAGCAACCGAAAAATTGTCCGTAAAAGGTAGGCTCATCCGGCGCTCCTACATGCCGCTTTCTTGCGGAGGACGGCGCTGAACCGGTCAACCACAGACAGCATATCCTCCGGGAGGCGTTTGCGCGCTTCCGAAACCATCGCCTCGGGTACGCCGTAGAAAGCCTCCGCCATGCCGCCCGCGATGCAGGTCAGGGTGTCGCAGTCGCCGCCGAGAGAAACCGCCGTGCGGATCACATCCTCAAAATCCTTTCCCTCCAGGAAAGCTGTGACCGCCTCAGGCACCGTTTTCTGGCACGTCTCCACATGATAATACGCGGGCCTGATTTGTTCGCAGGTACGGGACAGGTCATAGCCAAACGTCTGGGTGATGAAATCCCTGATCTGCCCTTTGCCGCTGCCTGTCCGCGCCAGAAAGATGGCGCTGGCCGTCGCCTCCGCGCCATTGATGCCCTCCGGGTGGTTGTGCGATACCTCGGCTGTCAGGCGGGCGATACGCCGCGTCTCCTCCATTGTGTCAAACAGCCATCCGGCGGAAGAAACGCGCATGGCGGAGCCGTTGCCACAGCTGCCATAGGGTTCCGGATCTTTTGCGCGCAGCCAGCTATTGAACATTCCGCCGTAACCGGCATGGGGATACTGCCTCCCCCACCTTTGCATAGACTCGATAAGCGCTGCTTTGATTTCATCATCAGACTTACCGATCGTATCCATGAGCGCCTCCGCCACAGCGACGGTCATCACAGTTTCGTCCGTGAACTCCGAACCGGCGCTGAAAAGCGGAAACGCCTTCGTCTTGTTCCCTCTGTCAAACTCATACGGCGCGCCAATCATGTCGCCGAGGATTGCTCCGATCATGTCAATCCACCTCCTTGCTTTTGATGAGATGAGTATACCAGAAAAGAAAAGAGAAGCGGTCGCCCGCGAAGCGACATTTTCCCTTTGTTTGAATGGATTCCGGAGGAAAGTCCCTGCCGGAAAAGCGCGAACTTTTCCCTTGACGCAGGACGAAAAATGCGGTATCTTGATGGAAATACAAAGGGGGGCGGAAGTCATGCTGTTTATCGGGATTTGCGGCGCCAGCGGTTCAGGCAAAACCACCCTGGCGGATGAACTGATGCGGGATATGGGCGTGAAGGGCGTGCTGCTCAACCAGGACGCGTATTATTTCGACCATCCTGACCTGACCTTTGAGGAGCGCACCCATCTGAATTACGACGAGCCGGACATTTTCGACCATGACCTGCTGTACCACGATGTGTGCGAACTGATGGCGGGCCGGCCCATCACCCGTAAGGCGTATGATTTTTCGCTCCATGCCCGGTGCGACACCAACGAAATCATTGAGCCCGCCGAGGTGCTGATCGTGGAGGGCATCCATGCGTTTTATGACGAGCGGCTGCGGGACAAGATGTTCCTGAAACTGTATATCAACGTGGAGCCGGACATCTGCCTGCTTCGCCGTATCAGCCGCGATATCAAGGATCGCGGCCGCCAGATCGACAACATTGCCGAGCAGTACCTGTCCACGGTCAAGCCCATGTATGACCAGTGGATTCGCAACTATATCCACTATGCCGACGTGGTCGTGATGAAGGGCGGCAAGGACACCCGCATCGTGCCCATCCTGGCGGGGTATCTGGAGAGCACGCTGAAGGGGCAGGATCATGCGGCTGATTGAACTGAGCAGCCTCGCCGCCGAAGGGGAAGGGCTGTGCTACCATTGGACGGACGCGCAGCTGCGCAGCAGGCAGGCGCCGGACAAAGGCGTTTTCATCGCGGAAGGGCCGAAGGTGACCCACAGCGCGCTGGACGCGGGGTGCGAGCCGCTGTCGCTGCTGATGCGGAAAAAGTTTGTTGTGTCTCCCCTGGGCCGGGAAATCATCGGCCGGTGCGGGGATGTTCCAGTCTACACGGCAGAAGATGATATTCTATCCGCGCTGGCGGGCTTCAAAATGCAGCGGGCGTGGGTGCTCTGCGCCATGCGGCGGCCCCGGCCCCGCGGCATTGCGGAGGTGCTTCCGGGCAAGCGCCGGGTGGCGTATCTGGAAGGGATCACCGAGCCCTCCAACGTGGGAGCGATCTTCCGCTCCGCCGCCGCGCTGAAGGCCGACGCCATCCTGCTGTCCCCCGACTGCTGCGACCCGTTGCACAGAAGGGCGGTGCGGGTCTGCATGGGCTCCATTTTTCAGGTGCCCTGGGCGCGCGCGGAAGAAAATGAAGCGCTGCCGCTGCTGAAAGAAGCGGGCTTCACCGTGGCCGGGCTGGCGCTGCGGGACAACTGCTGGACGCTGGACGACCCCCGTCTGCCGGGCATTCCGAAGCTGGCCCTCTGCTTGGGCAATGAGGATACCGGGCTGGCTGAGGCTACGCTCGACCAGTGCGACCATATCGTGAAAATCCCCATGGCGGGCGGCATCGACTCCCTGAACGTGGCCGCCGCCGCGGCTGT
>CADAKE010000200.1 GCA_902788445.1 uncultured Eubacteriales bacterium | reverse complement strand
GCCGCCCTTCATGGCCTATCTTCTTTTGATGCACTTCTGTCCATTTTCTCCGATACTGCTTTTCAAACTGCCTTATCTTGGCGCGACTGAACAATTACCCTCCAGTTTTCTTTTGTTCATTCCCGCAAGCGCCTGCTTGAGCAAGCTCCGCAGCGTGAGCAAATCAGCCTCCGGCAGCGGGATACAGTCCTTCATGGCGATGGGCACTTTTTCCGCCCGTTCCCGCAGCGCCGCGCCCTTTTCCGTCAGGGAAATATACAGCGTGCGCTCATCATGATCCGGACGCTCCCGCCGGATCAGGCCCTGCTTATCCAGGCGCTTGAGCAGCGGACCCAGGGTGCCGGAATCCAAGTGTACCCGTTTGCCCAGCGCCCCTTCGGTCATGCCGCCTTCTTCCCATAAAACCATCATCACAATGTACTGGGTATAGGTAAGATTCAGCGGCTCCAGAGGCTTTCGGTACTGCCGGACGACTTCCTTCGCGCAGGCGTACAGCGGAAAGCAAAGCTGATTCTCCAGAGAAAGCGGATTGTTTACAATATCGCTCATCATGCTTTCCCCGCTTTGGACCGCGCCAGCAGCGCTTCCACCTGTTCCCTTTTTTCGTACAGCACGCAGCCGCCCGCATGATCGTCCAGCAGAACGTCGCCGCTGCGCAGAGCGGTAAACAGGGGAGAGCGCATGGCTTCCCGCAGGGAAGTGTTTTTCACGTTCACATCGGAATAAGGAGAGAAGGGGCAGGGCTCCGCGCCGCCGTGGGAATTGATGTGGAAAAAGCCTCTGCCCGCCGCCACGCAGCCGCCGGAGCTTTTCTCATCGCCGGGGAAGGAAATATACACCATTTCCGGGTGTTCCTGACGAAGCCTGGCGATTTCCTCCCGCAGGTATTCCCGCTGGGCGTCGCCGGGAGCCAGCTCGCTGCTTTCTTCTGTCACCGGAACAAATTCCACAAAGATCACCGCTTTGCAGCCGCGATTGGATAGCTTTTTCAGAAACTCCCGGGACGAAACCTCCCGGATGTTCTCTGTGGTCACCGTCACCGACGCGCCGAAAATCAGGCCCCGGCGATGGAACTCATCCATATTGGCGATCAATCGGTCATACACGCCCTTTCCCCTGCGGGCGTCGGTGATTTCCTTTTCGCCCTCGATGCTCATGATGGGGATCAGGTTGCGGCGCTTATCGAACAAATCAAAGTATTGTTCGTCCATGAAGGTGCCATTGGTGAAGATGGGAAAAAGGATATTGGGGCGCTTGCCCGCCGCCTCGATGATGTCCCTGCGGAGCATGGGCTCACCCCCGGCCAGCAGGATAAAGCTGATACCCAGCTCGTCGGCTTCCTCGAAGATGCGCAGCCATTCCTCGCCGGTCAGCTGGCGCACGGGCTCCGCGTCCACCGTGGCATGGTTGCAGCGGGAATAACAGCCCGCGCAGTGCAGGTTGCATTGGCTGGTGATGCTGGCGATCAAAAAGGGCGGGATGTGCTCTCCCCCATCCTCCGCCTTCCGCCGCTTTTTGGAGGCGGCGCGGCTGGCGGCGGCGAATTTCAGCATATACGCGCTTTCCCGGGGGTCTTTCAGCGTTGCCTTGAGGGCTTCCGAAACCACCCGTTCAACGCCGTGGGTCATATACGCCTGGATATCGAAGGCTGTTTCTTTCTGACTCATGCTGGCCGCGTCCTCATTTCCGACGATTTTCTTTCTTCACCCAAACGTGCCATTTCGGGGCCTTGGGCATGGGCGTTCCTTTGATGAGGGCTTTGATAACCCGGCGGTGGGTAAAGCAGCAGCACAGAACAAGGACGGCAGCGATGATCCCAATGATAGCTCCAGTAGACATACATTTTCCTCCTTTTTAAAACCGGGCCGTCTTGCGGCAGAGGACGGCCCGGGCGTGTTTTGATCAAAATTGAATTGTTTCCGGCGCTTCGGTAAAGGAGCTGAAAGTCGCGGTGGCGTTCTTGAAATACAGCATCTGCATATTGCCGTCGTCCGCGCTGTACATTCCCTTCAGGGAAGGCATCTTTTCCAGCATAGCTTCCTTCACTTCGCGGTGATCGTCGTTGACCAGTTCGCCCGCGACGCGCAGCCAGCTCGCGCCCTTGCAGGCGCAGATTTCCGCCTTGGGGTTCGCCGCGATCTGATGAGAAACGGGCTTCACCTTGCCGGTCTGGATGTACAGCTTTCCATCGTACAGCAGCGCTGTGCCAAAGGGCCGCACCCGAGGCTGGCCGCCTTCCACGGTCGCCAGGAAATAGGTGTGGGTCTCATTCAGATACTGATAAACCTTTTCAATGCCTTCCATGGTCGTAACCTCCCGAATGTATATTGATACGATTCTTCTTTTAACTGTCATATTCCCAAGGATAAAAACGCACGGAAAATGTAGCGAGGAGAACGCTGGGGCTATGCGCCCCAGACCCGCACCAGGGCGGTGACCGCCCT
>CADAKE010000199.1 GCA_902788445.1 uncultured Eubacteriales bacterium | reverse complement strand
ACATAAGGAGGACTCGTTTCGTATGCTTCGCAAAAAACGCTGTGTGGCCATGCTGCTGGCCGGAGGCCAAGGCAGCCGGTTGGGTATCCTGACGAAACACGTGGCCAAGCCAGCCGTGCCCTTTGGCGGCAAGTACCGGATCATTGACTTCCCCCTGTCCAACTGCTCCAACTCCGGCGTGGACGTGGTCGGCGTGCTGACCCAGTACCGTCCCCTGGAATTGAACGCCTATATCGCCAGCGGCGCGCCGTGGGACCTGGACCTGGTGAACGGCGGCGTGTTCGTGCTGCCCCCCTACCAGACCGGCAAGACCGGCGAATGGTACAAAGGCACCGCCAACGCCATTTACCAGAACCTGTCCTTCATTGACCAGTACGACCCCGATTACGTGCTGATCCTCTCCGGCGACCACATCTACAAAATGGACTACGCCGCCATGGTGGCCCACCATGAGAGCCACAACGCCGACGCCACCATCGCCGTGCGCCAGGTGCCCTGGGAGGAAACCTCCCGCTTCGGCATCATGAACACCGACGAAAACGACAACATTACCGAGTTTGAGGAAAAGCCCGCTCACGCCAAGTCCAACAACGCTTCCATGGGCGTGTACGTGTTCACCTGGGAAAAGCTGCGCAAGTACCTCACCGAGGACGAGCAGAATCCCGATTCCCAGAACGACTTCGGCAAGAACATCATCCCCGCCATGCTGGCCGAGGGCCAGAAGCTGGTAGCCTATTCCTTCAACGACTACTGGAAGGACGTGGGCACCATCGAAAGCCTGTGGGAAGCCAACATGGATCTGCTGGAGGACCATCCCGAAATCGACCTGCACGACAAGAAATTCCGCATCTACGCCCGGAACCTGGGCATGATTCCCCAGTATGTGGCGGAGAACGCCCAGGTGGACAACTGCCTGATCACCGAGGGCTGCGACGTATACGGCCGCGCGATCCATTCCATCCTCTCCTCCGGCGTGGTGGTGGAGGAAGGCGCGCAGGTCATCGACAGCGTGATCATGCCCGGCGCGAAGATTCAAAAGGGCGCCGTGGTTCGCCGCGCCATCGTGGCGGAGAACGCCGTGGTTTCCGCCGGCGCCGAGGTTGGCGAAGGCGAGGGCCTCATTGCCGTGGTCGGCCAGGACGCCGTGGTGCCCTGCGGCGCTCAGATCAAGGCCGGCGAACAATTCGGTGAGTAATTCAGGAGGATACGACCGTGAAAAATATCATGGGAATTATTTATACAGCTGACCGCGACAATCAGCTGAAGGAGCTGACCGCCGACCGCGCCGTGGCCGCCGTGCCCCTCTGCGGCCGGTACCGCCTGATCGACTTCCCCCTGTCCTCCATGGTGGACAGCGGCATCCGCAACGTGGGCGTGATTACCCAGAAGAACTACAACAGCCTGATGGATCATCTCGGCTCCGGCCGTGAATGGGACCTGCACGGCAAGCGCGCGGGCCTCGTGTTCCTGCCCCCGTTTACCAACAACAACGTGGGCGTGTACTCCGGCTTCCTGGACGCGCTGCACGCCAACCTGCATTACCTGCGCCGCAGCAAGGAACGCTATGTGGTGTCCACCGACACGCATATGCTCTTCTCCGCCCGGTTTGACGATATGGTGGCCGCGCACGAAGCCTCCGGCGCGGACATTACCCTCATGTACACCAACGATCCCGGCACCCGCCGCAACGGCGCGGGCCGCTACATCAAGGTGGAAGAAGACGGCCGCGTTTCCGCGCTGGAGAGCGACCCCTCCACCCCGCACCTGCCCAGCACCTACCTGGAAGCCTTCTGCATCCGCCGCGAACTGCTGATCACCCTGGTGGATGAAACCGTATCCCAGGGCTATCACCACCTGACCCGCGACGTGCTGATGGAAGCCATCTCCAAGCGCACGCTGAAGGTGCACGGCTTTGAGAATCCCGGCCGCGCCTGGTATCTGGATTCCGTGCAGAGCTATTTCAAGGCCTCCATGGAAATGCTGGACAAGGACACCCGCGCCGAGCTCTTCCCGGCGGACCGCCCCGTGCTGACCAAGCTGCGCGACGAAATGCCCACCCATCACTGCGTGGGCGCGAAGGTCAAGAACAGTCTGATCGCCGACGGCTGCATTATCGAAGGCACCGTCGAAAACAGCATCCTGTTCCGCGGCGTGCATATCGCCAAGGGCGCTGTGGTGCGCAACTGCATCATCATGCAGGACGGCAAAGTCCTTGAGGACGCCGAGCTGCAATACTGCATCATGGATAAGCAGGCCACCGTGCAGCCCAAGGGCCGCCTGCTGGCTTCGGAAAGCTATCCCATCGTGGTGGCGAAGAATTATACGGTATGATCAGGCGTTAGGCAGTAGGCATTAGGCAATAGGCAGTAGGTATGAGGGTACGAACCATTCGATAAAGGATTCAAGCCACCTATTGCCTACTGCCTTGAATGGAGGAATGTACTTTGAAAATTCTGTTTACCGCTTCTGAATGCGTACCTTTTGTAAAGACCGGCGGCCTGGCGGACGTGGTCGGCGCGCTGGCTCCCGTGCTGGCGGCGAAGGGCAACGACGTGCGCGTGATGCTGCCCCTGTACAGCGCCATCCCGGAAAAGTACGTCAATGAAATGAAACACGAGTTGGACTTTGAAGTGGAGCTCGGCTGGCGCAAGCAGTACTGCGGCATTGAATCCCTCGTCAAAGACGGCGTGACCTACTACTTCATCGACAACAAGTATTACTTCGGCCGCAGCTACATCTACGGCATGGGCGGCGACGAGCATGAGCGCTTTGGTTTCTTCTGCCGCGCCGTGCTCAATTCCCTGACCCTGCTGGACTTCCAGCCCGACATCCTGCACGCCCACGACTGGCAGAGCGGCATGATCCCCGCCCTGCTGCGCATCCAGTATGACGACGTGCCCTTCTATCACAGCATCCGCACGGTGTTCACCATCCACAATCTGCAATACCAGGGCATCTTCGCCATCGGAGACGTGCAGGATATCCTGGGCATCGAGGATGAATACTTCACCGATGACAAGTTGGAATGCTACGGCTGCGCCAACTTCATGAAAGCCGGCCTGGTCTATTCCGACGAAATCACCACCGTCAGCCCCTCCTACGCCGAGGAAATCCAGACCGCCTACTACGGCGAGCGCATGGACGGCCTGCTCCGCGCCAAGAAGCAGCACCTCTCCGGCGTGCTCAACGGCATCGACGTGGGTGAGTACGATCCCGCGAACGACCCGCTGATTCCCGCCAAATTCACCGTGGACGACCTGTCCGGCAAGGCGGAATGCAAGCGCGCTTTGCAGGAAGAGCTGGGCCTTGAGCAGAAGGCCGACACCCCCGTGATGGCCATCATCAGCCGCCTGAGCAACCAGAAGGGCCTCGACCTGATCGACCGCGTGATCGCCGAAATCATGGAAGAGGACGTGCAGCTGATCGTGCTGGGCATGGGCGACGCGAAATACGTGAACCTGTTCAGCTGGGCCGAGCAGCAGTATCCCGGCCGCGTGGCCGCCCGGTTCAAGATGGATCTGAACCTGGCCCACCGCATCTACGCCGGCGCGGATATGTTCCTCATGCCCTCCCAGTTCGAGCCCTGCGGCCTGAGCCAGATGATTTCCCTGCGCTACGGCACGCTGCCCATCGTGCGCGAGACCGGCGGCCTGCGCGACACCGTGCTCTCCTACAACGAGCAGAACGGCGCGGGCAACGGCTTCTCCTTCTTCAACTACAATGCCCACGACATGCTCTACGTCATCCGCCGCGCGATCTTCTATTACAAGCAGCAGCCTGAAATCTGGAAGCTGCTCCAAACCCGCGCCATGAGCGGCGATTATTCCTGGGGTCACAGCGCCGAAATGTACATGTCCCTGTACCGGGATATGCTGAATCCTCCGGCTCCCAAGGAAGAAGAAGCGCCCAAGGCCGAGGAAGCCCCGGCCAAAAAGCCCCGGGCGAAGAAGGCCAAGGCGGAAGAACCCAAAGCGGAGGAACCCGCCAAAAAGCCCCGCGCCCGTAAGCCCAAGGCTGAAACCGCCGACGCGCCCAAAGCCGAGGAACCCGTGAAAAAGACCCGGACCAGGAAAGCCAAGGCTGAGGAAGCCCCCGCTCCCGAAGCGCCCGCCAAGAAACCCCGCGGCCGCAAGCCCAAGGCGGAATAAGTCCGGGCTGAAAATCTTCCTCCTCTGACAAAAACCCGGTGAAAAAACTGTACAAAATGGCCAATTTGCTTCTTGACCTCTGAAACGGATCGGGGTATAATAAGGCAAAAGGCGGAAGGGTTCCGCCATGAAATTCATAGAAAGGAAGTTTCCACCATGAAAAAACTGTTGGCTCTTGCGTTGGCGTTGGTAATGGCGCTGTCCCTGTGCTCCTTCGCCGCCGCCGAGGACTACACCATCCGCATTTATTCCAACTCCAACTCCACCGAGCGCGTGAACTGGCTGGTCAACGCCGCCAAGGAAGCGGGCTTCAATATCTCCATCGACGACAACTCCGTCATTTCCGGCGACACCGCCGCCGTGCAGGCCGCCAATGAAAACAAAGACGGCGATATCCTGTTCGGCCTGAACGAAACCCGCTGGGGCCAGGTCATCGGCGGCACCTATGAAAACCTGAAAATCGCCGACTGGACTCCCTCCTGGGCCGGTGAAGTGGGCGACTTCAAATACGACGGCAAAGCCTACGGCATCGTGATCCAGAACGTGCTGATGCTCTACCGCAACGACGAATACGGCACCAACGGCACCGAGCTGCATTTCGACCACTGGGCTGACATCGTGAACAGCGGCTACACCTGGTATCGCCAGGGCAAGGTCGGCGGCACCACCAACGCCAACATCAACAGCGCCATGCTGTACGCCTTC
>CADAKE010000198.1 GCA_902788445.1 uncultured Eubacteriales bacterium | reverse complement strand
CCCTTCACTTCGTCAATCATGCCCTGCTGCAAGCGCCGTTCCAGCCGCTCGTCGATGCGTTCCTTCAACACTTCCCGCGGCCATGTGACGCCCAGCTTCAGCACCTCATACCGGGGACTGTGCCGCCGGGGGTGGTAGTCGTCCGCCGCCAGGCGTTCCAGGGCACGCATGACGCGGTTGCGGTTCTTGGGGTCGATCTCCGTGTCCGGCAGCTTTTCTTTCAGCATTTCATATAACGCAGGGGTTTCGAAGGTTTCCAGGTGCGCCCGCAGTTCCAAATCCGGCTCAATGTCCGACAGCTCGTAGCCGTCGATCACCGCGTCCACGTACAGCCCGGTGCCGCCCACCAGGAAAGGAATTTTCCCCCGGGAAAGAATATCGTCAATCGCGGCGTAGGCCAGGCGCTGGAAGTCCGCCATGGAGAAAAAATCGCCCGGCTCGCACACGTCGATCAAGTGATGCGGCACGCCCCGCGCTTCCTCGGGCGTGATTTTTCCGCTGCCCAAATCCAGCCCGCGGAACACCTGCCGCGAATCGGCGGACACCACTTCGCCGCCGTACCGTGCGGCCAGCGCAATGCCCAGCCCGCTTTTTCCCGAGGCGTTCGTGCCCATGACGGCAATCAGCTTTCCCTGCATGAAAGGTTCCTCCCAACCTGAAAAGGTTCCGTTCGATTGTATCACATCCCCTCCGTCATGTAAAGTCTGTCCAGATCGCTTCCAAAACCTGCACGCGGCAAATAATTATGCAAAATAACCGGATTGTTCCGTATAAAAATTAATACGTTTTCCTTGTACTTCCGCTGTATTTTGAATAAAAATTCAGATTAACTATTGACAATTCACTTTGTGGGTGGTATACTTGCAACCGTTCTCAGGAATGAATGAAAATTCAAGGAGGGTTATCTCATGAAGAAAATGATCGCTTTGCTGGCCGCCATGGCCATGCTGTGCTGCTGCGCGTTCGCCAGCGCCGAAACCCTGTACTACGCCACCAACCCCGAATATCCGCCCTTTGAATCCATGGACGACAACAACCAGGTCGTGGGCTACGACGCCGACCTGATCCAGGCCATCGGCGAAAAGATCGGCATCGACTTCCAGCCCGAAGCCATGGCGTTTGACGCCGTCGTGTCCTCCGTGCAGACCAACCCCAACATGATCGGCCTGTCCGGCATCTCCATCACCGAAGAACGCAAGCTGAGCGTCAACTTCTCCGACGGCTACATCGACGCCGGCCTGGTGGTGGTCATGAAAGCCGACGCTGGCTTCAAGACCATGGATGACCTCAAGGGCAAGCTGATCGGCGTGCAGCAGGGCACCACCAGCGACTTCAAGGCCGAGGAAATCACCGGCCAGGAGAACGTGATGCGCTACGCGACCTTCATTGACGCCATGCTGTCCCTGCAAGGGAACAAGGTGGACGCCGTGATCGTGGACGCTCCCGTGGGCCAGGCCATCCTCGCCAGCATGAACGATGATTCCATGATCATCACCGATATCGACCTGGGCGCGGCGGACTGGTACGGCATCGCCGTGAACAAGGACAACGTGGAACTGCTGGACAAGATCAACGCTGCCCTGGCGGAACTGAAGGCTGAAGGCTTCATGGATACCCTGGCCGCCAAGTATTTCAGCGCTGAATAATCCGAATCCGAAAACAAAAGCGCCGTAAGGGGAGTTTTCCCCTTACGGCATTTGTACTAAATAGTTCTAAGTTTCAAGTTCTAAGCCATTTGCTGGAATTTAAAGCAGATTGGGCTGCTTTGCTTTTTTGCTTGGAACTTGGAACTGAGAACTTAGAACTCATAAAATGGGAGTGAACTGAATGATTTTCGAGCAGTGGTGGGAGGCCATCCAGCCCGCCTTGCAGAGCAACACGCTGAACTTCTGGCAGACCATCTACAAAGAGATTTACCTGAACGTGATCAAGGACGGCCGCTGGCTGAACTACCTGCAAGGGCTGGGCAAGACCCTGGAAGTGTCCCTGTTCGCCATTCTGGTGGGTCTGTTCCTGGGCACCATTCTGGCCATCCTGCGCCTGCCCCAGATTAAGGACATGGACATGCGCGGCAAGGGCTTTTTGAAGCAGGCCGGGGCCGCGGTGGTGCGCTTCCTTTCCAAGCTGGCCGGGGGCTACATCAACCTGATGCGCGGCACGCCTTTGCTTTTGCAGGTGCTGCTCATCAACTTCGGCGTGTTCGGCTCCATCCGCATTGACAAGATCATCATCGGCGTGATCGCCTGCGGCCTGAACAGCGCGGCGTATGTGGCGGAAATCGTGCGCGGCGGCATCATGAGCGTGGAAAAGGGCCAGACCGAAGCGGGCCGCTCCCTGGGCCTGTCCGGCTTCCGCACGATGATCTATATCGTGCTGCCCCAGGCGGCGAAGAGCGCCCTGCCCGCCATGTGCAACGAGTTCATTTCCCTGATCAAGGAAACCTCCGTGCTGTCCTA
>CADAKE010000197.1 GCA_902788445.1 uncultured Eubacteriales bacterium | reverse complement strand
ATGTCCGGAAAACCGATCTATCGCTGTCATTACCGGGGCAGGCTGAACCTGCCGCCGGAAGAAACGCCCGCGTACCCGGCCGCTGTCGCCGCGTGCCGGGAAAACGCGGAGGCGCTGATCGCAAAGGGGCGGCTCATGACCGCCGCGCTGTACATCTACGGGCGGCAATTGTTCCTTTACTATGAAGCCATTGGGGAAGAAGCGGAACCGGAAACGTTCATGGCGCCTTTGACGCCTTTGCTTTCTTCCTGGCCGCAGAAGGAAGAAACTGTCCCTTGGGCGAAAATGTATCATATTTATTGGCATTGCGAGCCGCAGGACGAGGCCGATTGGCGGCGCGACCCCAAGCCCCTGCGCCGCCGGGGCCGCATCGCGTACTTGAAGCACGACACGCTGTTTGAGTACGTGTACCACCACTTTGCCATCGTGCGGGAAGGGCTGCTCAAAGGCGACAAATACATGTCCATCGCCCTGCACGAGGACGTGCTGTTCAGCTACTTTGAGGAACCCCGTTCCTCCGTCAACATCCGCCGGGTGGACGGCCCGGCCTCCCAGGCCATCCAGGGCTGGATGGACGTGAACCCGGAAGCGCATTTCATCCACCTGCCCGGCAGCAACGGAGAAAACTTCCTGCTGCTGCCCGAATGCTTCGCGGTGGGGCAGGAGGGAACGTGAATCAGTTAGGAGTTAGGAGATAGGAGTGAGGAGTTTATTTAGTCGATTCACTGGAAGCAAACCAGACTTGCTTATGAATCATTACTATAAAACTCCTATCTCATATCTCCTATCTTCTCTCTCATTAAAATGTTCTATCAATGACTGCTGAAAGAGAAAGAAGGAGAAAACTATGCTCGCACAACATCCCCCCATGGGCTGGAACAGCTGGGACTGCTACGGCGCGGCGGTCACGGAGGACACGGTACGCGCCAACGCAGACTACATGGCAAAAAATCTGAAACAATACGGCTGGGAATATGTGGTGGTGGACATTCAGTGGTATCAGCCCACCGCGTCCACCCACGAATACGAGCCGTTTTCCGATCTCTGCATGGATGAATACGGGCGGCTGGTGCCCGCTGTGAACCGTTTCCCCTCCGCCAAAGACGGCCAGGGCTTCAAGCCGCTGGCGGATTACATCCACGCTCTGGGCCTCAAATTCGGCATCCACATCATGCGCGGCCTGCCCCGGATGGCGGCGCACAAGCGTCTGCCCATCCTGAACAGCGACGCCCGCTGCGACCAGGCCGCGAATCCCAATTCTATCTGCGCCTGGAACCCGGACATGTACGGCACCCGGGCCGACCTGCCCGCCGCCCGCGCGTATTATGACAGCATTTTCCATCTCTATGCCTCCTGGGGCGTGGACTACGTGAAGTGCGACGACATCGCCCGGGAGTATCCCCACTGCAAAAGAGAGATCGAAATCATCTCCGAAGCCTGCCGGGCTTGCGGGCGGAACATTGTTCTCAGCCTCTCCCCCGGCCCCGCGCCCTTGGAACAGGCGGAACACTTAAAGCAGTACGCCAACCTCTGGCGCATCACCGACGATTTCTGGGACGAGTGGCGCTTGCTCAAAGCCATGTTTGAGCGGGCGGAAAAATGGTGCGTCCACGCGGGCCCCGGCCACTGGCCGGACGCGGACATGCTGCCCGTCGGCGCGCTGCGGCAGTGCTATGGGAAAGCAGACTGGACGCATTTCACCCAAGCCGAACAGCGCACGATGATGACCCTCTGGTGCATGATGCGCTCTCCGCTCATGATCGGCGGCGACCTGCCGAAGAACGACGATTTCACCCTGCGCCTGCTCACCAACGGCCCGCTGCTGGCAATTGAAAAGGAAAGCTGGTGCGCCCATCCGGTGTGCGCCTCTGAAACGGCCTGCTGCTGGATTGCGCCGCGCAAGGACGGAACAGGCTGCTACGCCGCTGTGTTCAATCTGGCCGACGAGGAACAGATCGTTTCCTTCCCCGTGGACGCCCTGGAAGCGGGCCGCAAAACCGCCGTGGAGCTTTGGAGCGGCAAGCAGGCGAACGGTTCCCTCTCCGCTGTCCTCCCGCCCCATGACGCGGCGGTATGGCAAATCACCTATTGATAAAGTATCGCCCCTTTTTCGAGGGGCGTTTTCTTGTCTTTTCGGCGCAAAACGGTTGCATTTTCTGGTCTTCAATGGTACAATTTTGAATGGTAAAAAATTTGGTTTTTTCATAAAACTGTATAATAAAAGGAGAGAAACGCAGATGGATTTCAAGAAAACCGCGCTGGGCCTGGAATTCGGCTCCACCCGCATCAAGGCCGTGCTGATCGACGAGAAAAACAATCCCATCGCCTCCGGCAGCCACGAATGGGAAAACCAGCTGGTAAACGGCGTGTGGACGTATTCCTGGGACGCGATTCACGCGGGGCTGCAAGCCTGCTTTGCCGACCTGAAAAAGGACGATTCACGCGGGGCTGCAAGCCTGCTTTGCCGACCTGAAAAAGGACGTGAAGGACAAGTTCGGCGTGACGCTGACCGAAGTTGGAGCCATGGGCATTTCAGGCATGATGCACGGCTACCTGCCCTTCGATAAAGACGGCAACCCGCTCACCGAATTCCGCACCTGGCGCAACACCATCACCGGCCCCGCCGCGGCGGAACTGACGGCGCTGTTCCACTTCAATATCCCCCAGCGCTGGAGTATCGCCCACCTGTACCAGGCCATCCTGAACGGCGAAGACCACCTGCCCAGGCTGGCCCACATCACCACCCTGGCGGGCTATATCCACGAGAAGCTCACCGGGAAAAAGGTACTGGGCATCGGCGAAGCCAGCGGCGTGTTCCCCATCGACCCGGAGAAGCCGGTGTACGACGCGGGCATGATGGCGAAGTTCAACCAGCGGATTGCGGAAAAGGGCATGAAATTTAAGCTGGAAGATTTGCTGCCTGATCTGCTGATGGCGGGCGAGAATGCCGGGTATCTGACCGAAGCAGGCGCGCTGTTCCTCGACCCCACCGGCGAATTCAAGCCCGGCGTGCCCTTCGCCCCGCCGGAAGGCGACGCGGGCACCGGCATGACCGCCACCAATTCCGTGGCTGCCCGCACGGGCAACGTGTCCGCGGGCACCAGCGACTTTGCCATGATCGTGGTGGATCACGGCTTGGGCGTACACCGGGAGATCGACATGGTGACCACCCCCGCGGGCCTGCCCGTGGCCATGGTGCACTGCAACAACTGCACCAGCGACATCAACGCCTGGGTGAACCTGCTGGCTGAGTTCGCGGATTTGATTGGCGCGGGCGTCAGCAAGAACAGCCTGTATCCCTTGCTGTTCAATAAGGCCATGGAGGGCGACAAGGACTGC
>CADAKE010000196.1 GCA_902788445.1 uncultured Eubacteriales bacterium | reverse complement strand
TCCAAATGAAGCTCAGACCGCTTCTGGTGAACAGCAGGAGAACGGAGATCATATTCCCCTGCTGTCTGATGACGAAACGCCTGGTGAAACAGGAAATAATAGTACCGGCAATGAACAGGTAACGCCCGGCGAACAGGAACAGCCTGATGACCAGATGCCCGCCGACCTGAAAGCCCTGTATACGGTAGAAATCAAAACGCCGTCCGGCTGGTTCAATGTACCGGAAAAAGCTGTGCGTATCAAGGTCACGCCGCAGACGGAAGCCCTGTGGGAGCAGATGAAATACCGCCTGGATGATAGCGAATGGCTGGAGATCAAAAAGACGGACTTTACCCTGAAAGACGGGTATTACTACCTTGATGTGACCGTCACTGCCAATTGTGTCCTGACCGTGCGCCTCATGCGTGGGGAGGAATCCTTTGACACCACGAAGGAAATCAGGATGTTCGACCACAAAGCGCCTGTAGTGACCGCGGGCTTCAAGGAAAAAGTGCTGCATGTGGCAGCGCCGGATGATCTTTCCGGCGCTGCCGGTGTTCAGGTCAACGGCCTGCTGTTCACCACCCTGGAAAACGGCGTGCTGGACGTGCAGATGGAAGAACTGCTGCTGACCTACAAGCAGCTTGCCATTCGCGCCTATGACTACGCCGGGAATTTCAGCGACCCGGTGACGCTGGATAACCCGTACTACATGGAACCCACACCCACTCCGAAGCCTACCAAAAAGCCTGCGGCGACCCAAAAGCCCGCCGCCACGGACGCGCCGACGCCTACGCCGAAACCCACGAAGAAACCCTCTGGCGGCGGTTCCGGGAGCACACCCAAGGAAACCGATGATGCAAAGCCCACCAAAGCGCCTGCAGCCACAACCGCCCCTGAAAAGCAGGAGCCTATCGTCATCATCGTGACCGCGCCGCCCACGGCGGAACCCGCGCCGACACCGACACCGGAAATCGAGTATGTTCCCCTGGGCCCCGGCCAGCCCTTCACCCAGCACGGCAACATGGCGACCCGCGACGTGCTGTATTCGGCCAGCACCAACAAGCAGTTCATTTCCGTGCAGAGCCGCAACGGGCAGACTTATTACATGGTGATCGACTACGACAAGCCCATCGACGAAGCAAACGAAATCTATGAAACCTACTTCCTGAACCTGGTGGACGACCGGGACCTGATGAGCGTGCTGACGGATGAGGAGATCATTCCGACGCCTACCCCGCAAATCATTTATGTCACGCCCGAACCCACCGCCGCGCCTCAGCCCACGCAGCCGCCCGCCGAACCCGAAAAGAAGAAATCGGATGGTACGGCGGCCCTGCTCCTGCTGCTGCTCGTCCTGCTGGCTGGCGGCGGTTTTGCCGCCTGGTTCTTCATGAACCAGAAAAAGAATACGCCGAACCTGCCGGAATACGACGAGGACGAAATGGAATTTGAGGATTCCGAGGAAGAAAACGAAGAATCGGATGAATAACCGCTCCGGGCGGGATGTTGAACGCATCCCGCCCTTGATTTTTGGAAAGGAAAGACTGCATGAAACTGATTGTTGCTGAAAAGCCGAGCGTTGCGGGCTCTATCTCCGCCGCGCTGGGCATCAGAGAAAAGAAGGACGGATACTACGAAGGACTGAGCATCATCGTGAGCTGGTGCGTTGGGCATCTGGTGGAACTGGCCCAGGCCCCGGACTATAACCCCAAGTATGAAAAATGGCGCTGGGAGGATCTGCCCATCCTGCCGGAGCAATGGAAATATACCGTTTCCGACGCCACCCGGAAGCAGTTTGAAACCCTGGAGCGCCTCATGAACCGGGAGGACGTGGATACCATCGTCTGCGCCACGGACGCCGGGCGGGAAGGGGAATTGATCTTCCGCCTGGTGTATAACCAGATCGGGTGCAAAAAGCCGGTGAAGCGGCTGTGGATTTCCTCCATGGAGGAAAACGCCATCCGGCAGGGCATCCAGGAGATGCGGGATGATCGGGACTATGACCGGCTGTACCAGGCGGCCCTGTGCCGGGCGCAGGCGGATTGGCTGGTGGGCATCAACGCCAGCCGCCTGTATTCCCTGCTGTACGATACGACCCTGAATATCGGGCGCGTTATGACGCCCACCCTGGCTCTGATCGTGAACCGGGAGGAAAGCATCGACAGCTTTCAGCCCACTCCCTTTTATACCGTTGAGCTTCACGGCGGCGGCGTGACCGCTGCCACCGGGCGCATGGACAGCCGGGAGGACGCGGAGAGGATCGCGCAAAAATGCCAGCATAAGCCTGCCGTGGTGGAATACATTCAGAAAAAGCGGCACACCGAAAAACCGCCCAAGCTGTACGACCTCACTTCTTTGCAGCGGGACGCCAACCGCCTGTTCGGATACAGCGCCCAGCAAACCCTGGACTACACCCAAGCCCTCTATGAAAAGCGCATCGTTACCTACCCCCGAACGGACAGCCGGTATCTGACCGGCGATATGGAACGGATGCTGCCCAGCCTCGCCCAATCTGTGGCCGGGGCGTTTTTATTTACGGCGGGCCTGCATCTGACCTTCCGTCCCGAACAGGTCATCGAC
>CADAKE010000195.1 GCA_902788445.1 uncultured Eubacteriales bacterium | reverse complement strand
CAGGAAACGATGGCGTAATCCCCATTGCCGAACTGCCCGATGATCTGGCGCTGGGCGTTGTCCGTGAAGTGGGTCACGTTGCTCACGGTCGGGAAGCTTGCCGTGGGCGCGTAGTCCTCGATGATCGGGCAGAAGCCGCAGGTGGCCGACACAATGCCGCTGGTGATTTTGCCGTTGCTCACCGTGTTGGACGCGATCAGGCTGGCTCCCGTGGCGTCCGCCGCGGCGGTGCCCAGGTCGCCGTTTGCGTCGATGGTCAGGGGAATCGCTCCCGCGTGATACTCCGCCGGATTCCCGGCGATCACCACGCCGTTTTCAATCGCCACGCCGTCGATCAGATCGGTGTAGGATGATCCCCTGCCAAGCCCGGCGGCCCATTCTTCACTCAGGCCCACCCCCGCGTTGATGGCCAGGAGCCAGTTTTCGTCCGCCATCAGCGCGGCCGTCCGCATCCGCCCCGGATACCGCACGAAGGGATACTGCTTCGTGCCGTCCCGCTTCGTTTTGAACACGCGGATCACGGTATAATTCGCGCCGGTGGCGGAATCGTAGGCGTAGTCCAATTCCATATTGTTCGAGAAATCCGCCGCCTTGTCGTTGTAAAGAATCCGGCCGTTTACGTCGTACAGCATTTCTTTTCCCCCCTTTACGCCGCGGGCCCGGCGGTAAGCGCCGATTCGTTGCCGCTGGTATAGAAGTTTTCGGTCACGGTGTCATACAGCCCGGCCACGTCGGAGCTGTTTTTGCAGGGAATGAAGTTCCGCAGCAGATTGCCGCTGCTGTCGTAGATTTCCATGAAATACAGGTTTCCATGGAAGAAGTAAGCGGAACTCGACGGGTTGCCAGAGCAGAAGATATTGAAATAATTCCCGCTAACCGCATTGCTTCCGGCCGTCGCTCCAAGCAGCACCGTACCGTTGACCTTCACTTCGTTGCTGTCCCCGATGAAGCCCTCGATCGTGTATTCCGTCTGCAACTCCCAGGTAAACGCCTTGGAACCGGAAGCGAGGTTTTCGCTGCCCTTCAGTTTGAAGCCAATTTCGCTTTGCGCCACACTGCTGTCGCCCCGCAGGAAGGGGAAGTACGTATTGGTGGAAGACAGGATATGGTTGCCCTTGTTGTAGGTGGTCGTCCGAACCAGAATCTTGTACCTGGCCCGCGCCGCCTGGGTTTCGTCCACCCCCGTGTTGATGTAGGAGTTGTAAGAATAGATGTATTGCAGCTGGGTATATCCGGCGGGCAGCAGGGACGCCACCGTCACGGTGAAGGTGTCGGTCAGCGTGCCGTAGGCCGCCGTGATCGTGTTCGTGCCCACCGCCAGCGTGCCGCTGAGGGTGTAATCGCTGACGGTTTCCGTCGTGCCGTCCGAATTCGTGACGGTTACGGTCAGGTACGGCTTCAATTCGTTCAGGGAATCCCCCGCCGAGAAGGTCGCGCCGCCCGGCGTGAACACCGCCGAAATGGAGGCGGGCGTGGGCGCGTTTCCATACAGCGCGGCGTAGAGCGCCTGGTAATAGGTCTGCCCGCCGTTGTCGATGTACGCCGCCTTGCTTGCGATTTGAAGCAGCGCCTGCTTCGCGCTGCCGGACAGATGATTCGCCATGTTTTCCAGCGCCGCCACCCGCGATGTGAGCGCGGTCAGGGCGGAGGCCGCCGCTTTCAGCGCCAGCGCGTCGCCCGTCGCCTTGGCGTCCGCCGCCTGGCCGGAAGCGCTGAGGGTGGCGTCCACGGTCACGCCGCTTCCGCCGCTGCTGCCGCCGGACGGCGCGTTCACCCAGGCCGTGGTGCCGTCGCCGTTGGTCTGGAGAAGCTGGCCGGACGTGCCGTTCCCGCTGGGCTTGTTCAGCTTGCCCGCCAAATCGGCGCTGCTCGCTTTCTCCGCAATCGCCGCCTCGTTCGCGGCAATCTGATCCTCCATCTCGTTGAACGGCGCGGCCAGAATCGCGCCGCCCGTCACAAAGTTATGCTTGGTGTAGCTCATTTGCCTGGTTCCTCCTTATCCAAATACCGCGCTGCCGAATCTGGCGAGGCCAAACTTGCCTGCTGTCGGCGCCGACGGTTCCGTGGACGCGGAGCCGCCCACGCCCGATTCTTTTTTCTTTTTCAGAAGTTCCGCCAGCAGCAGCGCTTCCGTGCAGTTCATTTTCCTCTCCTCCTTTTACGTCGCTTCGTTTTCAGCCAGCCAATCGTTCCAGGCTCCTTCATCGTCCTTCACCCAAATGTGTTTCCCGTCATACGAAAACACCAGGGTTCCGGGCTTCGCGTTCGGGTTGATGTACTGCAGGTCTCCTTCATCTTTTGCCATGAGGATCACCTGGTCGTCCTGCCGTCCGCTGCTCGAATGGATCACGGTTACCGCCATGCTTTTCCCTCCTTTTCTCCTGTGATTGCCTGTCCATCATAATGGCTTCGCCCGCGCAATAAGCGCCCCCCTGCCACTTTGTATTCTCCTTTTGCAGTATCTGTTCAGCCGACGTGAAGGAGCAGATAGGAGTTAAAAGATAGGAGATAGGAGATTTGTATCGTCGAATGCAAAATAGAAAGCCGCAACACCCGTTACATGCCTGATCATGATCAATCTCCTATCTTCTCTCTCC
>CADAKE010000194.1 GCA_902788445.1 uncultured Eubacteriales bacterium | reverse complement strand
AGGCAATAGGCAATAGGCAATAGGCAATAGGCAATAGGCAATAGGCAATAGGCAATAGGCAATAGGCAATAGGCAATAGGCAATAGATAGTATACTCAATCTATAGCTTGATTGACAATAGGGGATATCGAATTTTCCATTATCCTATTGCCTAATGCCTTATCTTACTCCACAGCTTTCGTGGCAATCACGTCCACGCCGGTGCCGCAGACGTCGGGAATCAGCACGTCGCCGGCATGGATGGGCGCTTCAAAGGGCTTTTCCATCACGGCTTTCATGCATTGTTCGATCAGCTTCTTGGGGATGGGCGTGCGGGTTTTCAGGCTGACGGGCATTTCCCGATCCTTGACCGGGGCCACGGCAGTGACCATCCGCAGCGGGGCCACGCATTCCTGGCGGGCGTAGGTGTCGCCGCGCTTGCAGGTGTTGCCCTTCACGGAGAGCACGTTTTCTCCCTCATGGGTGACTTCCATCCGGCAGCCGACCGGGCAGTTGATACAGGTGATGATTTCGGTAGTAGCCATACTTCATTCCTCACTTTTCTTTCCGGCCAGCCGCACGATGGCGCGGGCAAAGATCCGGGCGCTCTTAAACAACGATTCTTCTGAAATAAACTCGTCGGCCTGGTGAGCCATTTCCACTTCGCCGGGGAACAGCGCGCCAAAGGCCACGCCCTCCTCCATGGACTGGGCATAGGTGCCGCCGCCGATGGCGATGGTTTTCTTTTCGCCGCCGGTCACTTCATGATAGGCTTCCAGCAGTTCCTGCACAAGCTCCGTCTGATCGCTGACGAAGTGCGGCGGACGGGTGTGCTCGTCGGTGGCTTTCAGGTACTTGAGCCGCTGGTTCAGCAGTTCAAACATCCGCTCCGGGCTGAACAAGACGGGATAGCGCACGTCCATGATGGCGGTCACGTGGCCGTGCTCAATGCGGATGATATCCAGGCTGCTCCGCCATTTCCAGCAGTGCGCCCTGGGCGCCCAGTTCCTTGAAGATCAGGAGCATCTGGCCGATGGCGTTCCGTCCATGCTCCGGCATGGCGGCGTGGCCGGTGACGCCGGTGGTTTCGATGATCACCGCGCCGTTACCCAGCGTGGTTTTCACCGGGAAGCCCAGCTTTTCGCCAGCCGCTTCGGCCTTCTTCGCGGTCTCCTCGTCGCCCTCCACCAGCGCGGAGGCAAAGCCCGGCACCACGTTGGCCCGCTCGCCCACCTGCATGGACAGCACCTGCAAGCCTTCCTTGCTCAGTTCGCCGTCAAACTGCACGTGGCTGCCGCCCTTCTCGATGTTGATCACCGGATAGTCCGCGTCGGGGCTGAACCCGGAGCGGGGCATTTCGGTCATCTTCTTATAATACGCAATGTCGGAAGAGCCGCATTCCTCGTCGCAGCCCAGGATGAGCCGCACCTTGCGCTTGAGCGGAACGCCCGCTTCCTTCACCGCCCGCATGGCGTACAGCGCCGCCACCGCGGGGCCCTTATCGTCGCTGGTGCCGCGGCCGTAGATTTTGCCGTCCGCGCGCTCCGCGCCGAAAGGCTCCTTCGTCCAGCCGTCGCCCACGGGCACCACGTCCAGGTGGGCCAGGATAGCCAGCGCGTCGCGGGTATTGCCCTCGCCCAGGTCGGCGTGCCCGGCGTAGCCGTCAAAGATTTCCGTTTTCAGGCCGAACTTTTCACAGTCCGTCATGGCGGTGTCCAGCGCGCGGCGGGCTTCCACGCCAAACGGCGCGCCGGGCGCGGGTTCGTCCTTGACGCTGGGGATGCGCACCCACTTTTGCAGGGTCTCCATCATTTCTTCTTTGTATTGCAGCAGCAGTTCCTCAATCTTGTCCATATGAATCCTTTATTCCTCCTCCAACGCTTTTCCCAGGCGTTTGATCCCTTCCGTCAGTTGGCTGCGGGGGCAGGCGAAGTTGATGCGCAGGAAGCTCTCTCCCTCTTCGCCAAAGAAGGTGCCCATGGTGAAGGCCACCCCCGCCGCCTTGCATTTTTCTTTCAGCTGCTCACAGGTCATGCCATACGCCCGCATGTCCGCCCAGGCCAGGTAGGTGGCCTCGATAGGCGTGACGACGGCTTTCGGCGCGTACTGCTTCATCAAATCATACAGCAGTTCCCGGCTGCCGTCCAGGTAGTCGATCAGCCCGTCCAGCCAGTCGTCGGACTGGGTATACGCCGCCCGCGCGGCCAGGAGCGCGAACGTGTTGCCGCAGGTAATGCCCGCCGCGGCCATCCCATCCCGCAGGGCTTTGAGCATATCCGGATTTTTGCACACCATCGCCGCCTGCTGCAAGCCCGCCACGTTGAACGTTTTGCTGGCCGAGCAGAGCATTACGGCGCGTTTCTGCCCCTCGGGGATATTCAGGATGGACACGAACCTGCCGGGCTTGTACACGAAATCCGCGTGGATTTCGTCGCAGACAATCGGCGCGTCATACTTGTCGGCCAAACGGCACAGCGCGGTCAGTTCTTCCTCGCTCCACAGCCGGGACACGGGATTGTGCGGACTGCACAGCATGATCAGCTTCGCGCCGCTTTGCAGCGCTTTCTCCATCCCGTCCAAGTCGAGGGCATAGCGGCCCGTTTCCCCGTCCCGGATCAGGGACACCGGCATCACCTTACGCCGGTTGAGCTGGATGGAAGAATAGAAGGGGCCGTACACCGGCGTCACGATGGCGACGCCCTCCCTCTCTTTGGTAAAGCAGCGCACGCAGGCTTTGAGGCCCGTAATCACGCAGGGCAGCATCTGGGTCTCCCCCGCGTTGATCTTTAGCCCATGCCGCCGCTGCCAGAAGCCGATCAGCGCTTCCTCGTCCTTCGCGTTCTCAATATTGTACCCAAAGCACGGATGCTTGGCCCGTGCCTCAAGCGCTTCCACGATGGCGGGCGGGCAGGGAAAATCCATATCCGCCACCCACAGCGGAATGCCGTTTTCATTCATCACGCCCCGGTCGTCCCACTTTTCACAATCCGTGTTCCGCCGGTCGATGATCCGGTCGAAATACGCCGCGTCAAACTGCATCCTGTTTTCCTCCCTGGCAGCGGATTACCCAGAACCCGCCGCTTTTCTCCACGGTATCCACCTGGTCGAAAATGGTTTTCAGGTATTTCAGCGCCGATTCCGCGCCCTGCTGCTTGCGGATGACCAGGAATAATTTGCCCTGTTCCGTCAGCCGCTTTGCGCTGTCTAAGAACATTTTGTAGATCACCTGTTTCCCCGCGCGGATGGGGGGATTGGTGACGATATAATCAAAAGTCCCGGGCACGCTTGCCAGCCCGTCGCTCTCCACGATCTGAACCGATACGCCGTTCGTTTTCGCGTTTTTTTCCGAAAGTTCCAGGGCGCGTCCGTTCACGTCGCACATCACGATTTCGCATTCCGGCCAGGCTTTTCCGATGGATATTCCCACCGCGCCCCAGCCGCATCCGAGATCAAGCACCCGGCCCGCCATGGTTTCCGGCAGGGCTTTGAGCAGCGTGGCGGTGCCAAAATCCACTTCGCCCTTGGAAAACACCCCGGCGTCGGTCAGGAACCGCAGAGGATATCCCCGGTAGCTCCATTC
>CADAKE010000193.1 GCA_902788445.1 uncultured Eubacteriales bacterium | reverse complement strand
CAATTTCCGCCATCGGCGCGGCCCTGAACGACGCCGACACCACCGTCAGCATCCCTGTGATGGAGGAAGTGCTCACCGAGGAGCAGAAGGAAACCTTCAGCGAACTGCCCGCTGAGGAAAAGCTGGTGCTCACCCTTTGCGCGCTGGGCGTGAGCGAGAACGAGGACAGCCTGTCCAAGAACGGCTCTGACCTGCTGGAGACCCTCAAGGAAAGCGCCGACGAGCTCCTGCCCGCGCTGGCGGAACAGTTCACCATCGAGGAACTCACCATCGACGGCGAAGTGTTCGAGAGCTTCAAGATCGAGATCGTCGTTGTGAAGGACGGCGTGTCCACCTTCCAGCGCTACACCTTCTTCAACCAGAACGGCATCTGGAAGCTGTTCCAGATCGAGAACGGCGTCTATGTGGAAGTGGTTGAATAAGCGGAATGGAAGCAATTGAAAATGAACCGGGCGAGGCCTGCAAAGGCCCCGCCCGGGTTTTGTTTTGGTATTCATACGATAAAGATTGATTGTTGCGCAGAAACTGTGAGATTCTTCGCTGGCTCAGAATGACAGAGCACCACGCCCTGTCATCCTGAGCATCACGGAGCGTTAGCGGAGTGATAAGCGAAGGATCTCCTCCTTTTGATATTTCATTTTAGAAGATAAAAATATAAGAAAAGAAGCCTTACAATTCCTTTTCGTACTGCCGGTACACCCGGTACAGGTGCGAGGCCAGCTTTTCGGTGTTGGCGATGGAGGGGATGCTGGTCTCGTCCACGGTGGAGCCCTCCGCCCATTGGATGCCAAGCTGCTTCGCGCCCAGGTACGCTTCATAGAGCATGGCGGTGTTCACGCCCTTGTGCTGGTATTCCGGCACCACGAACTGCATACTGCACCGCGCGCCGTGGATTTTGTTTTTCCCCAGCAGGTACCTGAGCCAGCCAAAGGGCAGGACGCGCCCTTTCATTTTCTTGAGCACCTGGTTGTAATCCGGCACCGCGAACACCAGGCCGATGGGCCGCGTGCCCGCGTAGGCCATCACGGCGGTCTCCGGCCGGTAGAAGCGGCGCAGGCGCCTGGACTGGCGCACCAGGTCGCCATAGACCGGCACGTTCCATTCCCATTCCGGCGGAAAGGATTCGCGCAGGATGCGCGCCACGTTCCTGAGCACCCGCTCCTGGTTTTCCTTGGTGAGGTGCACATGCTCCACCCGGAAGCCGAAGCGCTTCTTCGCCCGGGGCACGATCTCCTCCATCGTGTGGGCGTCGAACTCGTCCATCCGCATGAAGTAGGCCAGGAAATCCCGGTGCTTCACAAAGCCGCACTTTTCAAAGTACTCGATGTAGTAAGGCGGGTTGTAGGGGTTGAACAGCACGGGCGGGCCGTCGAAGCCCTGCACCAGCAGTCCCTTGCTGAACTCGTCCATGCCCACGGCGGCGGGGCCGATCACCCGCTCCATGCCCTCCTCCCGCAGATACGCGCAGGCGGCGTCCAGCGCGGCACGGGCGTAGTCCGGCTTTTGCGCGCACTCAAACAGGCCGAGATAGCCGTACTTCCTGTTCAGCCGCTCGTTCAGCCGTTCGTTGATGCCCGCCATCACGCGGGCGACCGGCCGCTCCCCATCGTACACCAGGAAAAAACGGCGCGGCCCGTCCGAGGGACGGCAGAGAGAACGCAGCTGTTCCCCGATCAGCGGGGCCACCCAGTTGGGATCGTCCTTGTATAATTCAAAAGGCAGCTTCACAAATTGCCGCAAAGCGGAACGGGTCTGCGCCAGGATCTCAACGCGAATCATATAGTCACCTTCTTCCGGCGGTCTGTTTGATTTCATTATACCATTGCCCCCGCCGTTTGTCAAAGGATGCGTTACAGGGGCTCTTTTTTTCGCGCCATTCGTTTTATGCTTTTTTCGTGGCGCGCGCCTGCATCACATTGCGGGAGGATTTTTTATCATGGCTGAATACATTGACGAGATCAGGCTGAACGGCGAGAGCATCCCCATTCGGGACAGCGACGCGCAGGAAAAAATCGCCCAGTGGGCGCTTTTCAGCGGCGCAAACGGCATCGCCAGCGCCGTCATGAACGCCGATTACACGCTGACGCTGACCTTCACCGACGGCACGGCTTACACCACGCCCAGTATCCGCGGCGTATCCGGCGCGGATGGCCAGGGCGTGCCCGCGGGCGGCAACGCGGGGCAATACCTGCGCAAGCGCTCCGCCAGCAATTACGACGCCGAATGGGGCGCTTTGCCCAAAGCAATCACCGTGAATTTCGGCACGGTCAGCAGCCTGCCCGTTACAAAAAACGCGCCGGGCGTAACAGCGGACATGGTCGTCGCTTCGCACGAGTTCGGCACGCCCGCGGCGTTCACAAGCGGCCTGAACGTAACCACCGGAAACGGCGTCGTGACGCTGAGCGGCACGATGAACGGCAGCAGTACGGTCAGGATCACCTTCGTCAGCGCCGATCAGGTCACGGGGACATAAACGATTCGCTCCGGCATCCGGGCAGGGATGCCGGAGTGTTAGCATTCACATAATGCGGAACTAATAAGGGATACGCTGGGGGCTCCGCGCCCCCAGACCTGCGCCAGGGTGGTAACCGTCCGCAGCCTCAATCGACGCAAGTCCGCTTCATGCGGACATTG
>CADAKE010000192.1 GCA_902788445.1 uncultured Eubacteriales bacterium | reverse complement strand
CTCCGGCAACAACATCGACTACACCATGACCTGCAACGGCCTGTACCTGGGCGAAGCCACCGACGCCTCCACCGCGCTGAGCTATCCCGGCATCCCCGCCGACATCGTCATCCAGGCCAACAACTACAGCAAGACCAACGGCCGCATTGCCAAGCACTTTAACTGCGGCACCATCGAAGCTGAAAACGACGTGGGCACCAGCCTGACCTCCAAGCGCGACGCGCTGCTGACCAAGGCTGTCACCGCCGCGGCTGACGCCTTCGACGCCGAATTCGACGCCGGCATGGCCGATTACCTCGCTTCCGGCGGCCAGGCCATCATCGACGAACGCATCGAGAAGCTGGCCGAAGTGTACGGCATCCAGTACGAAAAGTAAGTCATTCAATCGGTGAACCTTTCAGAAGCGTCCTTCGGGGCGCTTCTTTTTTGAATGGAAGGACACTTTAAGTCGATAAGTTCTAAGTTCAAAGTTCTAAGTTCCAAGCTGAATTTTGTTTATCACTAATGGCTTAGAACTTGGAACTTTGAACTTGGCCTCTATACCTTAAAGTGCCCTTTTGCGCATTGTCACCCTTCCCCGCCTCCGGCATAGGATGAGGGTGAAGGCTGCCCCGGTTCGCAGCCCGGATCAGCGCCGGATGACGGCGCAATGTAAGGAGGCGCAACGCTTATGTCTTTCTATTCCTACAAAAACGCCAATCCCGGATGCTGCCCCGGCACGATTTCCGGAAACGCTTTGGACGGCCTGGACGAAAAGGTGTGCATCCAGGTGCAGCGGGTGTACGACAGCTGCCTTCAGCAGCAGCAGCTGACCAACCTGGACGTGACCATCACCAGCTTTGCCCAGGTGGTCACCACCGGCTGCGGCTGCAACGCCGAGGCCGAGGAAGTGCCGCCCACCACCACGCCCGTGCCGCCCATTAACTTTGAATCCTGCCGCTCCAGCAGCATGGACGTGGACATCAGCAACCTGAGCGTGGAACGCCTGTGCGACCGCCCCTGCTTTGCCCGCGTGCGCGGCAGCCTGCAAATTCCCATCGACATTCTGTTCACCGACAGCCGCTGCGTGGAGTACATCGGCAAGGGCACGGTGACGGTCAACCGCGACGTGCTGCTGGCTGTTCCCGATGATTCCATCGTGCCCTTCAACCTGGAAGGCATGGCCAGCGCGGTGTGCGTGGCGGGCACCTACCGCGGCAACAATGTGTTCCGCCTCACCGTCTGCGTCACGGTGGTGCTGAAAGTGCTGGCGAAGGTGGAGATCCTGGTGCCCAGCTACGGCTTCTGCACCATTCCTCCCTGCGAAGAATTCGCAGACTCGGTTTGCGATGAGTCTTTCCTTCCAAAAGGTCAGTCAAAAAGCGCTCCGAGCGGAGCGCTAAAAATTGTTATGGATTCTCAGATGATTTGTGGTTCGGTTCTTCCCCCTGCCGCTTCATGATTTCCAGCGCGCGGAGCAGCACCTTCGGGATCGGCACGCCCATGGCGGCGGCGTTCTCCAGGACGGAAAGGCCCTCGCTGGCCACGAACCAGAAGCAGGTCGCGCCGGTGACAGCGGCGATTTCCATGCCGGTGCCCTGCATGACGGCGCGGTCGATCAGCGCGGCCAGGCCGACAACGCACAGGATCAGCACCTTTTTCATCAACCCCTGGAACGCCGCGCCGCTGGAAAGTCCGCCGCTCTCGGTCTTGGGCGATACGCCCATAAAGCCGCAGAGCAGGCCGGTCAGGTAGTCCAGCGACATGACGGCGACCAGAATCCACACGATGGGCGGCATTCCGACGAAGAAGCCCGCGATAGCCCCGCCGATCGCCGCGATGATTTCTGTGACGCGTTTCATTCTTTTCATCTCCTTGACCGGGCGGAGGATATCCGCCCCTACAGTTCATCATATTTCTGCAGCACGTTTTCCGCTGCGGCAAAGGCGGCCCGGAGCGTTTGCCAGGCGGAGAACGGCAGCCAGACGCCGCTCAGGCCCCCGGGGGATTCCGCGGGAAACGAGAGTTCAGAGTTCAGAGTACAGAGTTCAGATGAATCTTGTTCCCCAATGCCGCCTTCCGTCTCTTGGCTGGCTATATCATCTGCGCTCTGCACTCTGTACTCTGTGCTCTGTTGAAGCCCCAGAGCGGCGCGGGTTTTGGGGCCCACGATGCCGTCCACGGTGAGGCCCTTGGCCTGCTGGAACGCTTTCACGGCGGCCTCGGTTTTCGCGCCGAAGATGCCGTCCACATCCAAGCTCGCGCCGTACTTCGCGTTCAGGAACGCCTGCAATTCCTCCACTTCATCGCCGCTGCTGCCTTTGCGCAATGTGGGGATGTTCTTGCTTTCGTCCACGTTCAGCCCTGCCTTTCTCAGTTCTTCGGTGGAGTACAGCCCGGCAGGAATGGCCCATTTCTGCCAATTGGGGCTTCCGGGAAGGTTCTCCGTCTTGACGATGGTGGAGCAGTGGATGATTTCAGAGATAGGAGTTAGGAGAGAGGAGATAGGAGTTGATAGTGAATCTGACAAATGATCGCTCCTATCTTCTATCTCCTCTCTTCTATCTTCTATTTTCCCAAGGTACATCCCCGTGTGGCCGGGCGGGCCGGAACACACAGCACACCAGGCCGCGCGGCATATCCTGGATGTTTGTGCCCTTTGCCGCCCAGTTGGACGCGGTTTCCCATTGCGTGGTGACGGTTTCGCCGTAGATGTAGATGCCAACTTGGAGCAGCAGCCAGCGGGTGAACCCCCGGCAGTCGAAGACGCGGCAGCCGGACCATTTGCAGTCAAGGCATGACGATCTGCCCCCATTCAAAACCTGGCACACGCCGTATATCTTGGCGCCGTATATCTTGGATTGGTATTCCGGGCGGTACCCCGCGTATTTTCGCCGGTTTTCCGGCGTGCACATTTCACCCGCCGCGCCGAAAACGTAAGGCCAGCCAAGACAATACTCTGCCAATTGCCGAACGGTTTCCGGCTTGCTTTTCCGTTCCGCTTTCAGGAAGTTCAGCAGCCACGCCGCTCCTGTCGCCGTATTCATGTTTCATGATCCTTTCCCAACATCGCGGGCAGTATTGCCGTCCTTCCGGTATCACCGCCCAGCAGATCACACAGCGATTATCGCCCATGCGTACCGCCTCCGGTTGTGATTTAAAGTGTTATTTAAGTCATAGGCGGCTGGTGGGATGCGCTACATCCTTTTTATCCACCATTTAAGTATCTTCGTCCGGTGACGCTCCACGCCTTCGTGGGTCTGCCGACTTGCATCCAGTGACACCGCCAAAGTGTTATTTCAGTGACCCATTTCCCCAGACTTAAAGTGTCCTTTTGCTCAATTCGATTGCCTGATTTCTTCCAGCTGTCCAATCATTGGGATGTGACATAAAGTAAGCTGCACTGGAAATGCCCGATTTCGCTGCCTTTAATGATTGCTATGCTGCCGCCGCTGCCGTACTCAAACTTCATGATGGACGCCCCCTGTCCGGGGATGATCGTATGAAGATTCGGAAAGCTCGCGCTGTTGGCGAAATAGCCCACAGGCCCGTACAAACGGGGCACCGCGCTTCCGGCGGGCAGAGAAACGCTCACTTCCTCTGTATTCCCGCTCAGCGGAGAGCACCACACAAGCAGCGACAGGAAGATGAGCTGCCCCGCCCTGAATGCGTAGGCTTGCACGTCGTCCGGCGTAATGACGGTGTCTCCCGCTTTGATTTCCGGCGTCCACGGGATTTGCGCAAAATGAACCCCGTCGGGTTTTATGACGCTTGTTGCCATTATCCGTTCTCCTCCTGCCGCCGATCCCACACCCTGCCCTCGATCATCAGGCCGTCAGACCGGATGAGGTGCGCGGCGTGGTAGGGAATCTCGCTCACCGCCGCCGCGGCGCAGATGGTGAAGTATTTGGCGTATGCCTGGTTTTCATCCTCGAAGTGGTCGTAGAGCAGGCCGCGGCTGCCGTCCGCCCGGAGCTGGTTTTCAACGGTGGTGTAGAACGTGGTTTTGATCATGATGCTGTCCTCCCTTTTATTTTTTATGGTATCTGTTCAGTTGTCTTTCAAAGGCCACGCGAGGTTAGGATGGAGAGTGCAGAGTTCAGAGTACAGAGTTCAGAGAATCTACTGTTATGAGGGTGTATTCCGCGCTCCGTCTGTCAGGCAAACTTCATCTGAACTCTCCACTCTGTACTCTGCGCCCTGATCTCTGATCTCACGGCACGGCGTACTGGTCGCTGCCGTTGAACACGATGAACGATGGCACGATCCGGGCGCCGCCCTGGAAATCCCACACTGGCTTTTTCCCCAGGTAGGTGCTTGTGCTCGTGCCGCCGTCCAGGTTATAGGCGAATTTCAGGCCCAGTTTCTGGCACACTGTCTGCGCCTCGGCCAGCGTCCAGCCGTCGGAATTCTGGGTGCTCCTGCCCGCGCAGGAAACGATGGCGTAATCCCCATTGCCGAACTGCCCGATGATCTGGCGCTGGGCGTTGTCCGTGAAGTGGGTCACGTTGCTCACGGTCGGGAAGCTT
>CADAKE010000191.1 GCA_902788445.1 uncultured Eubacteriales bacterium | reverse complement strand
AGCGGGAATGGCGTTCAGCACCGTTTTGCGCACCACGGGTACGGCGGCAATAACCGCGTACACGATGGAGGAAACGAAGCATACGGCCAGCAGGTTTTGATAGCTCAGGTTGGTGCCGATGCCCAGGGCGGAGATCATCAGGGTGGAAAGCCCCAGGGAAGGAATCTGCGCCAGCGGCAGCCGGGCCACCAGGCCGATGACCAGGGAACCCACGAACGCGACCAGCATGGACAGGAAATACTGCCGGGCGATGATTTCGCCGTTGGCGGCAATGTCCGCGGTGGTGGCGGAAGCAGCGGGGCCGGACACCATCATGGAGGTGATCAGCTGCATGTTCATGAAGATGGCGCACACGCACAGGATGCAGATCAGCAGCCCGGCCATGATTTCCCGGCCCGTGGTGGAGCCTTTGTCCACATGATGGAAGTATTTGTTCAGGAATGACTTTTCACGCTTCGCCTGACGCTTTTCCGCTTTCTGGGCTTTCAGCGCTTTTCTTGCTTCTTTGGCTTCCAATTTCGCTTCTGACATGATGTATCCCTCCGACTTGAATGTCTTGAATGGCAGGCGGCTTCCGGTTCACGCGCCGGAATCCGTCATGGAGTGGGGCAGTTGAACTACCCCACAAGGATAGATTATTCAATGATTGCGGTGGTCGCCTGGCCCTGGGCGGCGTCGATGCGTCCTTCCGCCTG
Source organism: uncultured Eubacteriales bacterium (assembly GCA_902788445.1). Classification (GTDB taxonomy): domain Bacteria; phylum Bacillota; class Clostridia; order Christensenellales; family Aristaeellaceae; genus RUG563. The sequence continues at coordinate 2,098 of CADAKE010000191.1, read as the reverse complement.
GCCGGGGGTGGCCGTGGGCATTCCCATCACGGCGGGGTCGGCCCACAGGGAGGTCTTGATGACCTCGAAGGTTTCAAAGTCAGGCGCTTCTTCCGTCAGCTCCACCTTGACCACTTCGCTGACCTGGGAGGAGGCGATCTTTTCTTCATCGTCCGAAATGGCCTGAACGGTGACGTAGTAAGCGCCCGCCTTGTCCACCGTCAGGCTGCCTTCGGCGGTCAGGTTGTAGGGCTGGGTTCCTTCGGCAGGCGCACCGGGAGGGCCCATCAGCGGCGCTTCAAAATTCATGTGACCGCTGGTCAGGCTGTAAGGCCAGATGTAGCCGCCCGCCGGGTGATTATCGACCACCAGGTCGCTGGTCGCTACGTCCTGGGACGCCGCCAGTTCGGTGCAGGCTTCATCCGCGTACAGGCTGAAACGGACGGTGGGCATGTACTGGTATTTCCGCCAGTTGGAAAGGGTGTAGCGGTCAATGGTGATTTCCACGGTATTGCCGTCGGCCACCACCAGCATTTCGGGTCGCTCCAGGGTGCCGCCCACGCCATAGAAGGCTTTCAGGATGAGGGGAGCGGGCGCGGTGTAGTCCGTGCCGGAGGCGGGGAAGGTGACCAATTTTACGTTGTACAGGCCCCAGCCGATGGCGCTTACGTCCACCTTGCCGCTCTTCTCCCCCACCTTCCCAGCGTTGATGCGCTTGGAGGAGGACACATAAGCGTTGGCTTCGACGCCGTTCACCACGGGATAGACCCGCACGAAGTAGTAACCGGCGTTTTCATCATTGGAAACGAAGGACAGCTTGCCGCTTTCCGTATCGAAGGTAAAGTCCGTGGGCGCTTTCAGTTCGTCCGCCGACGCCGCGGCGCACAGGCCCAGGCACAGCGCGGTGAGCAGCAGCAGGGCAATGATTTTTTTCATGCGTTCGCGCTCCTTTCCTTATTCAATGGTGGAGGCCGTTTCCTGATTGGAATACAGATCCACGCGCTCCGGCACCTGGAAGGGGTTCGCGCCGGGCATATCCATCTGCTGGGGGTCCTTCCACAGCTCGGTTTTCGCCACGCTGTATGCATCGGAGAAATCCGGGGCAGCTTCCTCGTCCGTCAGCACGATTTCCATGGCGCTGGACACCTTGGAATCCAGAATCTGCTCATCCTTGGACAGGGCCTGGACGGTGACGTAGTATGTCCCGGCGGGCAGGGTGTCGGAGGTATAGTAGGTGTAAATGCCGTTGGTGAAGGCCATGGTGGTGCCGCTGCCGCCGAACATGGGGCCGGGGCCGGGCGCGGCTTCTTCCTGAGTTTCCTCCTCGCCCTCTTTTTTGTTGGTTTTGTACATCCAGCCGGTGCCCTCAATCTGGCTGTAGCCCCAGATGTATTCGATGCCGGGCGGGTTCATGCCCAGGGTGGAAAGCAGGGCGTAGGTGTCGATGGTGTCGGAGAACACTTCCTGGGTACATTCCGCGTCGGCCCAGAAGGTGATTTTCACATAGGGCATGTAGTTCAGGCCCAGGTAATCGCACAGCGTCCACCAGTCCAGGATGATCTGCACGCGGTTCTTGCCATAGAAAGCCATGGCTTCGGGGCGTTCCAGGGTGCCGCCCACGCCGTAGAAAGCATTCAGCACCACGGGCGCGGGGCTGTCGATGCCGGTGCCCGCCGCGGCGTTGGCGACCAGCTTCACATGGTAGGGGCCCCAGCCAATGTCGTCCAGCTTCACGGGGCCTTTGATTTCGCCGGTCTTGCCGCCGTTCAGGCGCTTGGAGGACACGGTGTATTCGCTGGCTTCCACGCCGGAGGAAGCGGAGTAGACGCGGACGAAGTAGTAGCCGATGTTTTTGTCCACAGCGTTAAAGGTAAATTTTCCGGTGACGGTATCGAAGGTAAAATCCTCGGGGGCTGCCGCCGTGTCCGCAAGCCCTGCCATGGGCAGGCAGGAGAGGAGCAGCACTGCCAGCAGCAGGAGGGAAAGAACTTTTTTCATGTTCATGAACTCCTTCTTTCGATGAATCATTTTGCCAAATCATTGATTTTTCCTATTCGGCTTTCTCGGAAGGGGGTCCGGGGGAAACCGCTCTTTGACCTTCAAAGAGTGGTTTCCCCCG
>CADAKE010000190.1 GCA_902788445.1 uncultured Eubacteriales bacterium | reverse complement strand
GTACGAAATCATCATGGCTGACGGCAAGAACGACATGGCCGAGCAGACCAACCAGATCCGCAACTTCATCACCCAGGGCGTGGACGTGATCATCCTGAACCTGGTGCAGACCTCCTCCGCCGACGCCGTGATCGACGAAATCGTGGCGGCTGACATTCCCCTCGTTCTGATCAACCGTGAGCCCCTGGCCTACGACGCCGACGGCAAGACCCTCGACGAAGCGTATGAAGGCATCCTGAATAACGCCAAGGTTTGCTACGTTGGCGCCGACGCCCGCCAGAGCGGCACCTTCCAGGGCGAAATGGTCGCTGAACTGGACAACCACGGCGACATCAACGGCGACGGCAAGATCAGCTACATCATGATCGAAGGCGACCCCGAGAACATCGACGCCCAGTACCGCACCGAATTCTCCGTCAAGGCCCTGACCGACGCGGGCTACGAAGTGGAATGCCTGGACGACCAGGTGGGCAACTGGGACCAGACCAAGGGCCAGGAACTGTGCGCTAACGCGCTGACCGCTTACGGCGATAAGATCGAAGTTGTGTTCTGCAACAACGACGCCATGGCGCTGGGCGCCGCGACCGCTATCCTGACCGCTGGCCGCGTCGTGGGCGAAGACATCTACCTGCTGGGCGTGGACGCGCTGGAAGAAGCTGTGCAGCTGGTCAAGGACGGCGAAATGACCGGCACCGTGCTGAACGACCACGTCGGCCAGTCCCACGCTGCGGTTGACGTGGCTGTGAAGCTGCTGAACGGCGAAGCCATCGACAACTACTACTGGGTTGACTACGTGAAGGTCAACAAGGCTTACGTGGAAGCCATGTAAGCGCTGGCCTGAGGATGCAAAAGCAGCCCGCAGATGAAATGGTAAAAGAGTGGGTGGGCCTTTCCGGCTCACCCATTTTTTCCATCACGGGACGGACAGATTGAAAAGGGGTGACATGCAGATATGTCGGAATACGTCCTGGAAATGACGGACGTGTGCAAATCCTTTCCCGGCGTGAAGGCCCTCGACCATGCCCAGCTCCGGCTGCGGCCCGGCAAGGTGCACGCCCTGATGGGGGAGAACGGCGCGGGCAAATCCACGCTGATGAAGTGCATGTTCGGCATTTACAAAATGGATGAAGGCCAAATCAAAATGGACGGTCAGCCGGTGACCATCCACGACCCCATGGACGCGCTCACCAAGGGCATCGCCATGGTGCACCAGGAATTGCAGCCCATTCCCGCCCGCACGGTGGGCGAAAATATTTTCCTGGGCCGCTATCCCATGAAAAAGGCCCTGGGCTTTATTCCCGTTATTGACCATAAAAAAATGTACGCGGACACCGCTGACCTGCTCAAAAAGGTGCGCATGAATTTTGACCCCAGGCAGAAGGTGGGCGAACTGAGCGTTTCCCAGATGCAGTCCGTGGAAATCGCCAAGGCCGTGTCCGCCAACTGCCGGGTGCTGATCCTGGACGAGCCGACCTCGTCCCTGACCGCCAATGAGGTGGAGGCGCTGTTCCGCATCATCGAGGATTTAAAGGCCGAGAATGTGGCCATCGTGTATATTTCCCATAAGATGGACGAAATCCTCCGCATCGGCGACGACGTGACCATCATGCGCGACGGCAAATACATCGGCACCTGGGAAGCCAAAGACCTGACCACCGATAAGATCATCACCCAGATGGTGGGCCGCGAGTTGACCAATCTGTACCCGCCCAAGGAAAACGTGCCGGGCGAAGTGGTATTTGAGGTGAAGGACTTTACCTCCATCAATCCCCGCTCCTTCCGCAATGTGAACTTTACCCTGCGCAAGGGCGAGATCCTGGGCGTGGGCGGCCTGGTCGGCGCGCAGCGCACGGAACTGATGGAAGGCATCTTCGGCATCCGCTCCCACAGCAAGGGCCAGATTTTTTATAAGGGCAAGGAAATGCGCATCACCCGGCCCAAGGACGCCATCGACCAGGGCGTGGCCCTGCTGACGGAAGACCGGCGCGGCAGCGGTATCATGGGCGTGCTTTCCGTGGCGGATAATATTTCCATCTCCTCCCTGAGCAAGTATCTGGATCACGGCATCGCCATCAACAAAAAGAAAGTGGAGCAGCTGGTGCAGGACAACGTGAAGAAGATGAACATCAAAACGCCGTCCTCCAAAACCCAGATCAAGTCCCTTTCCGGCGGCAACCAGCAGAAGGTGCTGGTGGGCCGGTGGCTGGCCAACGACCCGGACGTGCTGATTCTGGACGAACCCACGCGCGGCATCGACGTGGGCGCGAAATACGAAATCTACTGCATCATCGCCGATCTGGCCAAGGAAGGCAAGAGCATCATCATGATCAGTTCCGAAATGAGCGAGCTGATCGGCATGAGCGACCGGATCATGGTCATGTGCGACGGGCGGGTCACCGGCTTCGTGGACGGCAAGGACGCCACCCAGGAAAACATCATGACCTACGCCACGCAGTTTGAAGCATAAGGAGGAGAAAGCTATGGAAGCGAGAAAAGACAGCTTCGGCAAAAAAGTTTGGAAATTTATTTCCGGCAACCCCATCGTGTTTCTTTTGCTCATCGCCGCCATCGTGGTGGGCACTTTGAAGGATAACTTCTTCTCCTGGGCCAATATGGGCAACCTGATGAGCAACACCGCCGTGCGTTTCCTGATCGCCCTGGGCGTGAGCGGCTGCCTCATCACCACCTCGGCCTGGTGTGGGGCCTCATCAACGGCCTGATCGTGACCAAGCTGCACGTGCCGCCCTTCATCGCCACCCTGGGCACGCAGACCATCATCTACGGTATCTCCCTGGTGATCTCCGACGCCCAGCCCATCGGCGGCTTCCAGAAGGTGTACACCACCCTGATTAACGGCCGCATCGGCAACGTGCGCGGGTTCCACCTGCCCTACCTCTTCTTCGTGGCGCTGGTGTTCGGCCTGCTGTTCTGGTTCATTTATAACAAGATGCGCCATGGCAAGTACATGTACGCCATCGGCGGCAACGACGTGGCGGCGGAGGTATCCGGCGTGAACACCACCCGCACCCTCATCCGCATCTACACCACGGCGGGCATCATGTACGCCATCGCGGGTTACCTGCTGGCGGCTAAGTCCGGCGGCGCGTCCGCTTCCCTGGGCCAGGGCTATGAACTGGAAGCCATCGCGGGCTGCACCATCGGCGGCGTTTCCACCACCGGCGGTATCGGCACCGTGCCCGGCATCCTGGTCGGCGTGCTGGTGTTCGAGCTGCTCAAGATCATCCTGCAATTCCTGGGTGTGAATCCCTATTACAACTACGTGGTGCAGGGCCTCGTTATTGTGCTGGCCGTCGCGCTCGACATCCGCAAATACATCGCCAAGAAATAATGTCCTGTGGGGGGAAACCGCTCTTTGGAGGCCAAAGAGCGGTTTCCCCCCACACCCCCTTTCCGAGAAAGCCATAAATAAGGGGGTAGATCTAACAAGCAAAGAATCTTTATTTGGTTATGAAAGAGAAAAGTATAAAAGAAAAAGAGCGGGAATTGGCCGCCCGGGAAAAGGCGCTCCGCGAAAAGGAAGAGGAGCTAAAGCAAAAGGAAAAAGCCCTCGACCCTTTCTCCATGGCGGTAAAAGCCAAGAAGGAATCCTGGTATGATAAGGTCAGGCTCACCGTGAAGCAGATGGATGTGATCATCTGGATCGTCAGCATCCTCCTGTTTCTCGTGGTTGTTCTTATCATCCTCGAATCCGCCGGGATTTATAAATTGCCCCTCTGAACAAAAATCCAGGCCGCGGCAGCGCTTTGCTGCCGCGGCCTGGATTTGTTTTGCGGGAAACAGGCGAGATACCGATCAACGAGGGGAAGTTATGTCTTTCTTCTGTCGATTCCACTGCGGCGGTAGTATTCCGCCTTCGCGGCGTACATCCGCTCATCGGAAATCCGGCTGAGCTCCGCGAAGTTGACGGAGGGGAACTCCCGGCTGGAAGCATAGCCGCAGGAAATGGACAGCTTCTTGATCCGTTCCCCTTCCCATTCGTCCACCGTCCTGTCCAGTTCTACCCGCAGCGCATCCAGCTGGGTTTCGCTGATATGGAGCATGGCGGCGAACTCGTCCCCGCCGATGCGGAAAATCTTCCCGAAGCGGCCAAAGCACTTGCGCATACAATCCGCCGTGCCCCGGATCAGTTCATCCCCGGCGGCGTGGCCCAGCGTGTCGTTCGCCGTCTTGAGCCCGTTGATATCCACCGTCACATAGACATAGTTTTCCTCCAAAGGCAGCGCTGCCATGCGGGCCTTTTCTTCTTCAAAGGCCCGGCGGTTCAGCAGCTGGGTATCCTCGTCCTGAAGGGAAGCGTTGGTGAGGGCGGTGGTGCGCATGGAAATGATCCGCAGCGTCAGGATCAGGATGACCATCACGAACAGGCACAGGGCGATATTCAGCAAAATCACGTTGAAGTATTCCCCACGTTCGGCGCTGCCGTCGCTTTCCACCACCAGATACCAGTCCAGCTTGTCCAGGTATTTGCTCACGGCGATCTTTCCGCCGGGCAGGTCATGGTATACATAATCTCCGCCGGGGCTGAGGCTCAGGTCGTTTTCGTAGCTGCTGAGCAAGTTTCCTTCCTCGGTGTCCACCTGAATCTGGCCCGCCGTGTCGATCAGCAGGATTTTGACGCGGTGCTCCTTTTCCAGGCTGACGAACAAATCGTGGCTCTGGTACATGTGCACGCCGACGCCGCACACGCCCAAGAAGGTTCCTTTGTCGTCCCGGATGGCCGCATCCACAAAGACCGTCCAGGTGTCATGGCTCTGCTCGTCGAAGCCCACGTCCAGGTCGTAGACGCAGTTCCGGGTCAAAAACACCCCGTACCAATAATCATGCTCGTCGTGCTCCGGGTCGACGATTTTGCTCAGGCCGTCGAAGTTGTAATACCGCCGGGTGGCGTCGGAAATCACGTAAACCGATTCGTAGCTGAGCCCGTCCCGGATGCCGGACAGATAATCCTGCATCGCGTCGGTGCTTTCCTCCACGGTCAGGTTCTTTTCATTTTGCAGCGCTTTGATCAGGAAGCTGTCGTTCGCCATGGTCAGGCCCACCGTCACCGGCTCGTTCAGCTCGCTGCTGATGGCGTCGTAGATACGCGCGGCCATCATCCGGCTCAGTTCGCGGGTGTTGCGCTGGCTCATGATGCTCAGCGACCAGAGGGAAACGAAGGTGGACAGCAGAAAGCTGACCAGCACGATGGTAAACGTGAGCCTTGTGACCCGATTTTTGCTGAGCGTCCAATGATGAAACATACCGATCCTCTCCTTTGCCCGGTTCGCGCCTTCTCACGCTGTGCTTCCGTTTTTCCAGCATTTGGAGATTCCAATACGATTATACAGGAAAAGACCGCGGATAGCAAGTGGGATTCTACGCGGGGTTCGTGTCAGGCAGTTACGGCAGGAGAGCAAACCCTTCTTGGCAAATCCATCAGGGCAATCGCTTACAGATTGTATGCTGCAAGAAATCCCAGGTATGTAGGGGCGGATATCATCCGCCCGCGCTAAGCAATGTCATGCAAGCCATGA
>CADAKE010000189.1:4920-5895 GCA_902788445.1 uncultured Eubacteriales bacterium | reverse complement strand
GATGGGCTCCAGCAGCACGGGGCTGGCGTCCATGCAGCCCTTCTTGTAGGCGATGCGGGCAGCGGTCTTGAAGGCCATTTCAGAGGAGTCCACGGGGTGATAGGAGCCGTCGTACAGCTTGGCGTGGAGGCCCACCATGGGATAACCGGCCAGCACGCCCTTGCGGATGTTTTCACGCAGGCCCTTTTCCACGGCGGGGATAAAGTTGCGGGGCACAGCGCCGCCGACCACCGCGTCCTCGAACTCGAAGTCGATATTGGTGTCGCCGATGGGGGAGAACTCGATCCACACGTCGCCGAACTGGCCGTGGCCGCCGGACTGCTTCTTGTGGCGGCCCTGGCAGGCGACCTTCTTGCGGATGGTTTCGCGGTAGGGAATCTTGGGATCGTTCAGGTTGGCCTGCGCGCCGAACTTGCTGGCCAGCTTGTTGCGGATCACGTCCAGATGCACTTCGCCCTGGCCGGACACGAGGGTTTCAGTGGTCTCGGTGTTCTTTTCCACTTTAATGGAAGGATCTTCTTCCTGGAGGCGGCTGAGGCCGGAGAACACCTTGTCTTCTTCGCCCTGCTTGGCGGCGGAGATGGCCTTGGAGATGCAGGGGATGGGGAAGTCGATGGCGGGATACTTGATGGGCGCGGAAGCGTCGCACAGGGTGTCGCCGGTGTTGGTGAACTGCAGCTTGGACAGCGCGCCGATGTCGCCCGCGTTGAGCAGGGAAGCGTTGGTCTGCTTCTTGCCGCGCATGGTGAACAGGCCGCCCGCCTTTTCAGGCTTGTCCGCGTTGGCGTTGTACAGCGCGGTGCCGGGGGTGATGGAGCCGGACATGACGCGGAACAGGCTCAACTTGCCCACGAAGGGGTCAGCCACGGTCTTGAACACCAGCGCGGAGAAGGGCTGGCCGTTTTCACAGGCGCGTTCGACTTTATCGCCGGTCTTGGGATTCTCGCCCGCGGCTTTGGCATGGGCGGGAGAATG
>CADAKE010000189.1:0-4852 GCA_902788445.1 uncultured Eubacteriales bacterium | reverse complement strand
GCGGCGGCTTCGGTGATTTCTTCCATGGCGGTGGAAATGGCGTCGGCCATATCGCCGGGCACGGGCACTTCCTTGAGGCCCTTGCCTGCGCCTTCATAGGCTTTGTTTTCCAGCACGTTGACCACGCCCTTGAAGGACGCGCCCTGGCCCATAGGCAGCAGCATGGGAACGACGGAGGAGCCGAACTTGTCGCGCAGCTGGTCGACCACCTTCATATAATTGGCGTTTTCAGCGTCCATGCGGTTGATGATGAACATGCGGCACACGCCGTTTTTCTGAGCGTAGCCCCAGGCTTTTTCGGCACCCACGTCCAGGCCGCTCACAGCGCCCACCACGATGCCCGCGGTTTCCACCACGCGGAGGGGGCCCATCATTTCGCCGATGAAGTCAAAGTAGCCGGGCACGTCGATCACGTTGATCTTGGTCTTTTTCCATTCCACGGGCGCCACGGCCGCGCTGATGGAAATGCCGCGCTTGACTTCTTCGGGATCGTAGTCGGTGGTGGCGGAGCCGTCTTCCACCTTGCCCTGGCGGTCCACATGACCCGCCGCGTACAGCATGGCTTCCGTCAGCGTGGTTTTGCCGTTGCTGCCGTGGCCAATCAAAGAAATATTGCGAATGTTCTCAGTGGTGTAGTCTGCCATGTCGGTTCCCCCTAAAAATTCATTTGATTCTTTATTACGCGCGAACGTATCGTGAATCACATACCCTATCTATTCTATCAGATAATCAGGCAAAATACAAGCCATTTGCCCCAAAAGATTTTGGAGAGAAAAAGGGAAGTCCGGACAAAAGAACGGCGCTCGGATATTCTGTCCGGGCGCCGTTTTTCAGGCTTGAGGGTTGGGCCAGACGCAATTGAAGCCGGGAAACTTAGAAATTGGAACTTAGAACTGAAAACTTCTCACATATGAGTGGGCAGACGCCTGTTTTCTTCCATCCACCGGACGGCGAAATCCACCAGCTCCCGCTGGTTCATCAGGCGAAGCTCCGCGTTTCCCAGCAGGGCGCGGCTTACTGTACGCTCCGCTTCAAACGCCGCGCCGATCTGTTCAAAATCCTCTCCGTCCACATACAGGGTTTCATAGGCTTTCCAGACCCGCCGCCCGTTTTCCATCACGGCGCTGTGCTCCACGCAGGTATGCTTTCCCGGATACCGCGCCCTTGCGTCCGCCAGGTGCAGGGAAGTGTTTTTGTCGTAGCCCACCCCGATCAGCAGCACGGAGCCGTTTAGCTCGTACAGCTTTCCGATCGGGGAGCCGTCGCCAAAAATATTGGACAGGTCGTGGTTTTCCGTCAGGTACGCCGCGTGCTTTCCCCAGGCGGCCACAGACCGGGCGGGATGGGCGCTGCGGAGCGTGCCCGGCCAGGCGCGGAACATTTCCGCCACCGCGCCCATGGTGTTCGTGGGGGTGACGCGCGGGTCGTAGGCGGGCCAGTTTTCCCGGATGATGGGCCAGTATTCCTCCGGCACGTCCCCGTGCACCCCGTCCTCCGGGTCGAGGTTTTTCCAGGATTGGGTGGGCATCATCACCGTTCCTTCCGGGCCGACCGCTTCCGTCAGCGCTTCGATCACGGCCTGGGCCCCGCCGCACACATAGCCGATTTTCCCCAGGGACGTGTGCGCCATGATCGTCTGTCCTTCGCCCACGCCCAGGATTTTCAGGGCTTGCGCGATATCTTGCTTGGTAATCGGTTTCATAGGCTTCCTCCATGCTTCGATGCAAAGTGTTTTTTATTGGGCAGTCTAATGATACTATGATGCTCGCTGCTTTTCCCTGCGGGAAGCAGCGAGACGGCCAACCGCGCTTCGCGCCGGTTGCCTCATCATTATACCACAAAAATCCAGTATTTGAAACTCCTTCCTCCAGTTGGACCAGGGCAATCGCTTATTGCAATTAAGCTACAAACCTGTTTCAATTTAGAGAACGAATGTAGGGGCGGATATCATCCGCCCGCATGGTCGGGCAAAATCATTGACACCAAAATATCATCCGCCCGCATGGTCGGGCAAAATCATTGACACCAAATTGGCATAAATGAATGATTTACAGGATGCGGGCGGATGATATCCGCCCCTACAATTACATGGTTTTTATTTCCAGGTCTCACATTATTTCGTAAGCGATTGCCCTGCCTGCTGGACATTTGATGGACGGAAAATGCTATGCTTTTTCCAGTCATGGCAGCCCCGTGGAGTCCGTTTCATAAGAAGGAAAGCCATGGCTGTGAAGCGGTGTTCTCCACGAATGAGAAAGAGACGGAAGGAACAGCATGAAAAGGCTCTGTACGATTTTGATTTTGATTCTCTGCTTCGCGTTCATTGCCCCCGCTTCTGCCGAAGACTCCGACCCGATCGTCGTCCGGGTCGGCAGGGTCGAGTATCCTTTGTCCCTGGCGAAGTATTCCTATCAGTCCAATTTGGATTTGATGGCCTATCAGGGCTACACGCCCACGGCGGCGGAAAAGGAAGAACTGAAGCAGCAGACTATCGACCACCTGGTCGACCTGGCCCTGATCGAAAACAAGCTGATCGAGGCGGGGAAAAACGACCTGACCGACGCGGAAGAAACCCTGCTTCGCTCCTATGCGGGCAACGTGTACGAAAGCCTGTGGCAGGGCTTCCAGCAGCGGGTCAGGAACGAGGGCTACGACGCCAGCGAGGAGCAGATCACCGCCTGGCTTTCCGAGCAGGGCTACACCCTGGAGATCGTGTACCAGGAAGCGCTGGTGAACGTGCGCAATAGCCGCATTTACGACCTGTACTGCCGGGACGTCGCCGTGACCGACGAGGACGTCGAAGCCTATTTGCAGGAAACCTTCGTCGGCCCGGACCGGGAGGCCTATGAATTCGACATTCCCCGGTACGAGCGGGAAATCCTGAACACCGGCAACGAATCCTTCTTCACCCCGGCGGGCTACCGGATCATCCGGCAGATTCTGCTGCCCTATCCCCAGGAGGTGGTGGACGCCGTCGACGCCCTGCAGCCCGAAGTGGAGGAGGGGGCCGCCCTTTTGGAGAGCCTGTACAGCGCGATTGCCGACGCCGTCCTGGCGGATGGCGACGTGGACGCGGCCAGGGAAGCATATCAAACCCAGGCCGAAGCCTACGCGGATTTGCTGAATCAGGTGGTGGAATTGGAGCAAAGCGCCCTGCCGATGGTGAAGGATACCACCGATGAAATTGCCAGCCGGTACGCGGCGGGGGAAGCCTTTGCCAGCCTGATCGCGGAATACGGCAAGGAAGCCGGGGCCGACGCGGGCGCAGAGCTGCTCTTTCACCCGGACAGCGAAGCCTGGGCCGAGGCGTTCCGCCAGCAGGTGTCCGCGCTGAAAAAACCCGGCGACATCACCGAGCCGTTCGTGACCAACCTGGGCATTCATATCGTGCTGTATCAGGAGGATGTTCCCTCCGGCGCGCATGAGCTGACCGATGAGGAGCGGGAAGCCCTCCAGGAGTCCGCCCTGCAAAACAAGCAACAGCAAACCCTGCGGCCCTTCCTGGATGAATGGCGGACGCGGTACGAGATCGAAACGCATCCGGAGATGCTGTAATAAAATTCCATCAAGCGGTTTAGCGGCGAACCGCTTTTTTTTATTTGTCTGTCCTCCGCGGCGCCGTCCGCCCAGCGGATTTTTTAGGAAAAGTGTTCGGATTGCCCATGGCCTGTTTAGCCTGGCAGCGACGCATTTTCCTGTTTCTTCCGCTGCATAACCTTTCTTTTCCGGTGCCATACTGCTGATGACGGAGGTAGTAGTATGGCAACAAGCAAAGTGGAAATCTGCGGCGTGGATACCGCTACGCTGCCCGTACTCACCAATGAACGGATGCGCGAGCTGTTCCCGCTGGTGCACAGCGGCGACCGCGCGGCGAGAGAAGAATTCATCCGCGGCAATTTGCGCCTGGTGCTCAGCGTGGTGCAGCGGTTCAGCAATCGCGGCGAGAGCGCCGACGACCTGTTTCAAGTCGGCTGCATCGGCCTCATCAAGGCGCTGGATCACTTCGACGTAAGCCAGAACGTGCGCTTTTCCACCTACGCCGTGCCGATGATCATCGGCGAAATCCGGCGCTACTTACGGGACAACAACCCCATCCGCGTCAGCCGCTCGCTCCGGGACACGGCGTATAAGGCTCTCCAGGCGCGGGACAGGCTGGTGATTTCCCTGCACCGGGAACCCACGGTGGAGGAAATGGCCAGCGAACTGGGCCTGACGCGGGAGGAGGTCGTGTTCGCACTCGAGGCGATTCAGGACCCCGTGTCGCTCTTTGAGCCGGTGTACAACGACGGCGGGGACGCGATTTATATTATGGATCAGGTGAAGGACACCAAGCACCAGGACGACAGCTGGCTGGAGCACATCGCCATCAAGGAAGCCCTGCGCAAGCTGAACGACCGGGAAAAGCGCATCCTGCGCCTGCGCTTCTTCGAGGGCCGCACCCAGATGGAGGTCGCCGGGGAAATCGGCATTTCCCAGGCCCAGGTGTCCCGACTGGAAAAAAACGCGCTGGTGCACATGCGAAAGTATGTGGCGGTGAACTGAAAACCGCCCAGCTTCTGTCAGTACGCAAGAGAATGCGGCAAGCGAAGGCAACGAAACTTAGCGAAAATAATTAAAAAAAGCGCTTGCCAAAGCGACGGATGTGTGCTATAATTTCTCCTGTTGTGACTAACGGGCGGTCCGCTGCGGGCACGAAAGATTGCCGCGCATGAACGTCTATGAGGGAAGGAGGACACCATTCATGAGCGAAATCATCCGTTCGATCGAACAGGCACAGCTCCGTACCGATCTGCCCAGCTTCAACGTTGGCGATACGCTCCGCGTATTCGTGAAGGTTGTGGAAGGCAGCCGC
>CADAKE010000188.1 GCA_902788445.1 uncultured Eubacteriales bacterium | reverse complement strand
GCTGACCCCGTGGAATTCCTTGCCCAGTTTGAGCAGGGATTTGCAGACTTTGAAGCAGCATTCGATCGACCAGCGATTGCCGTACAGACGCACGATTTCCGCGTCGGACAGATCGGTGTCTGTGGAAAGAATGATGATATACTCATTTCGTTTGTTCCTGTTCCGGACGAAAACCAGCTTCACAGGAATCCACAGCTGCCCATAAGACCCTGCAATCTTCGTTACAGACAGGAAGAAGCGGTCCAATACTGCCGTATGGGGACTCTTACTTTTTGCCGAACAGCAGGCCGAAACTGCCGCCTTCGCCGTCAAGGGCGCTGGTCCTGGCAAAGGCCATGGCGACGACAAACAACAGATCCAGGTTCTTTTCCTGTGTCTGGATGCGAAAATAGCCCCGAGCGGGAATTATCTTAGCCAGTTTGCCATCCTGCGCGGCGTCCTCCTCATGGACGTGCACGCCGCTGGACTCAAGCAAGCCGATTTCCTCGCCGTCCCGCAGCACCCGATATTGGGGCCAGAGGGGTTTGCCAGGCATGAAGCTCGATTCGATGACGACACCGTTTTGTTTGAGGTGTTTCCAGATATCTTCGCCGTCGAGCTTGAAGCCGGAGTGTTTGTCAATCAGGATGGAATTGTATTCCGTATTGATCTCGTGGCCCACCTGATGGGGCGTGGTCGTGCCCTTCTCGTGGTCGATGAAATCCATGCCGGTAGCACCGATGAGGGAAAACTTGGTGACCTTCGCTTCATAGAGCACCTTTCTGTCCGCGTCCTCCAGCCGGTGTCCGGCCTTTGCCGTGCCGGTGTCAGTCAGAAAATAAAGCTGACGCGGCGCTCCCTTGACAGACGGCGCATAGGAAGAGCCGGATTTGCTCGAATTGTCACTACCGTTATCTTTCTTACCGAAAAATCCGCTGAAAATACCCATTTGTATGCCTCCTATCCGATTGTGTTTTATCGGTTGCGTAAATCCCTTACCAGCAGAACCGCCGCTATGACGGCGACAGCCGCGCCTGCGATCATGAAGATGAACCAGATCGTCTTGCCTGGCAGAACGATCCCCTCGGGGTTGTTCGGGTTATAGAGAATATCGATTTCCTTGCCTACTGTGAAATCGTCCTTTTTCTGGCCCAGATCAGTAACATAGTCCTTGCCATCTACCGAATATGCAACCATGACCTCCCAGGTGTCGGTTTCGTTTGAATCCATCGCCTTATAGGTGCGTTCCATGGACTGGATCACGGCCTTGGTTGGAAGGAAGGTGTCGTCCTGACGAATGCCGATTACGCCGGCGATGATGAAGGCCAAACCGAAGAGGATCGCGCCGACTTTCATCAAGCGCTTCAGGGTGTTGGAAAGACGGATCATGTGGTTTTCCTTCCTTTCTTTTTATCCGGCCGCATCCAGCCGCTGCCGTGCCACCAGCTCGGCGAAATGGCCGTTCTGCGCGATCAGGTCATCATACGTGCCTTCCTCTATGATCGTCCCTTTGTCCATGACCAGAATCCGGTCGCAGTTGCGGATGGTGGAGAGGCGGTGGGCGATCACGATGCGGGTGCAGTTCAGCTTGTCCAGCGCGCCAGACACCTGCTTTTGCGTCTTGTTGTCCAGGGCGCTGGTGGCTTCGTCGAAAATCAGGATACTGGGCTTGGGAGCGACGGCCCGGGCGATCATCAGCCGCTGCTTCTGTCCGCCGGAAATGCCCCCCTGGCCCTCGGAGATCAGGGTCTGCATGCCCATGGGCATGTCCCTTATATCCTGGGCGATGCCCGCCATCTCCGCCGCTTCCCAGGCTTCATCCAGCGTCAGATCGGGAGCGGAAATGGTAATATTGGAGAAAATGTCGCCCTGGAACAGCTGGCCGTTCTGGATCACCACGCCGATGTGCTTGCGCAGAGAACGGGGATCGATGCTGTTCAGGTCGTGCCGGTCGTAGAATATCCCACCCTTTTCCGGCTTTTCAAAGCCCAGCAGCAGCCGCACCAGCGTGGATTTGCCGCAGCCCGTGCGGCCCACGATGGCCACATATTCCCCGGCCTTGATATCCAGGGAAAGATCATTCAGCACATAGGGCGTGTTTTCCTCATACCGGAAGGAAACATGGCTCATTTCAATGTGCCCCGTCACGCGGTCAACGGGCTGCTTGTCTGCGGCTACTTCAGGTTCGGCTTTCAGGATAGGCTCGGCCATTTCCAGCACCGGACGGATGGAGGCCACCGAGACGGCGATGCCGGCCAGCGCGGAGAACGCGCCCATGACCCGGCCATAGGCAGCCGTGAAAGCGTAATACTGGCTGACGCCCACATTCGTTTGAATCGCCAGATAATACAGCACGATGGTGCCGATCAGCGAAATCGCCGTGGTGATGACGGTGTTGATTTTGAGAAACAGCGGCGGGTTGTATTCCAGCTGTGCACCTTTGGCGTACAGCCGTCCCCACCGGGCAAAGACCCGCTTTTCGGAGCCGGAAAGCCGAATCTTCTGGATGCCGTTTATCACGGCGTAGCTCATGCCCTGCTCCTCGGCGCTCAGCTTCATCCGCTTCCTCGAAATGCCGATTTGCACAAGAGATACCGCCAGGCTCATCACCACCGTGGCCAGGATGATCAGCAGCGACGGCCACACCAGCGCCGGGGCGAAGCTGAAGATCTGCGCCACATAGAGCAGGGACAGGAGGCTGCTCAGGCCGATGGACAGAATGTTATTCAGCATCATGCTGCACAGGGAATTGACGCTGCCCGCCCGGCTGGACAGCTCGCCGGAGGAATACCTGCGGAAAAAGCTCACCGGCAGGGACAGAATGCGCATCATCACCGAGGCCTGCACCGCCTGGGAGGTTTTGGTGTTGATCCGCTGCATCAAAAGGCTGCGTACCAGGCCGATCAGCTGGGCGGCAAAGGCGCTGGTCAGGAGAAACACCCCTACGCCCGCCATCAGGTTCATATTGTGGCCTTCCAGGATCTTGCCCGTCACCAGGCTGTACACCCGGGGCTCGATCATCCCCACCAGCTGCACGGCCAGGGTGGCCAGCACGATCACCACCAGGTCCCCGTAGGTGATGCTGTTTTTCATGTACTTTAGCAGATCGGGAATGCCCAGCTTTTTCATGGGCAGGGGCTGATAAAAACACAGCGCTTC
>CADAKE010000187.1 GCA_902788445.1 uncultured Eubacteriales bacterium | reverse complement strand
ACTGACGGGCGTAGTTGGTGTAGTTGCCGTTGGCCTTGGCCCACAGTTCTTCCCAGGTCGCGTCGGCGATCACGGGCATTTCCTTGCCGTTGAAGTTGAAGGTTTCGTAGCTGCCGTCTTCCTTGGTCTTGATGAATTCATCGGGGCCATAGCTCATGCGGATGGTGCCGGCGGGAGAGTAAGCGTAGTCGATCAGCGCCAGCGCGGCGTTCAGCTTGTTGGTGTCATCGCCGACGCCGGCCTTGGAGATGCCCCAGCCGTCGGTCTTGACGGAGCGCCAGGATTCGGTGAAGCGCATGTACACGCCGTCTTCGTTGGTGCCGTCGTACCAGCGGGCCACGGGAACCATAACGGCCATGTAGGCTTCGCCTTCGTTCAGCACGGTCACGTTGTAGAGAGTCTGGGTCTGGTTGTAGTCATAGTGCATGAAGCCCAGATCCTGCTCCAGGTAGTTCTGGGTTTTCACGTCTTCGTTGTTGATGAACGCCTGGGAAATCAGGCCTTCTTCGGCCAGGGCGTGCATGCGGGCCATGGCTTCGTAGGTGACTGCTTCCTGACGGGCGTCATGCAGTTCGTTTTCGGTGTCAACGTACAGGTAATCCTGACGGGATTCCAGGCCGCGCACGCCGAACAGGTGGCCAGCCAGACGCATCATGTCCACGCGGCGCTGGTTGTTGGCGTCCTCACGGGAGAACAGGCCCTGCACGGTGTCGGTGCCGTTGAGGGTGTAGGGATTGGCGACCACGCAGCGCAGCAGCGCTACCAGCTCGTCAGCGTCCCAGGCGGCGCTGGGTGCCGTAGTAGCCGTTGTAGGTCTTGTCGATGTATTCCCGCAGCATGTTCACCGCTTCCACGCCGGACATAGAGCCCTTTTCATTCATCTTCGCGATGATGTTGCCATAGGCGTCGTAATCCTTGGTGACGATCTCGGTGGCCGTGCCGTCCAGGGTGGGGGTTTCAATTTCGATCTTGCCTTCGGTGGGCATGTAGGGAGTGTAAACAGGGGCCGCTGTATCCTTGCAGGCTTCGGCGGTAAATTCGCCTTCGCCATCCAGCAGCTTCACCACCCAGTCCACGCGCATCAGGGGCATCCGCTCAATATCGTCCACACCGTCAAAGTAGGGGCTGAAGTAGATGGCGCCGGTATCGGTGTTGCCGGTGATGGACAGCTTGACGATGGGGTTCTCTTCCAGATACGCCTTAAAGTTGGGCATCTGATCCAGGTATTCGGCGATGTTCACGATCAGGCCCGCTTCGCCGGCTTCGCTCAGTTTGGCGGCGGTGCCGGACAGCATGTCCACCTGATCCAGCTGTTCTTTCCAATAGTCGAATTCCTTAGCGGCGCCGTTGCCCTGGTACTTGTCCTCGAACACGACTTTCAGCGTGTCCTGAACCGCCACCCAGGTGGGCTTCAGGTCGCCGGCGTTGTAGGTCTTGCCGTCGGCCAGGGTGATGCCTTCGCCCGCCACAGAGGGATCGAAGGACAGGCCGGTCTTGGCGTTGTTGTAACCGGTGGCCATGCGGAGCACGGTGCCTTCCGCGTAGGGCAGCGCGCTCTCAGCGGTTGTTACGCTCACAGCGCCCAGCAGCAGGGCCAGCGCCATGATCAGAGAAAGAAGTTTTTTCATTTGGACTTACCTCCTATATTTTTCACGGCCCAGACCTCCGGGCCAGGGGAGACGGGTTTCTTAGGGATTAGGGAATAGGGATTAGGGATTAGTTTTCTACTCTTTAACTCGCTGAGTATATGTGACAAGGATCAGAGGGAGATAGAAGGACTTCTCCTAATCCCTATTTCCTAATCCCTAATCCCTAATCCCTATTGCCTAATCACTCCTTCACGCCGCCCGCATTCGCGCCTTTGGCGAAGTATTTCTGGATGAAGGGATAGATGATCAGGATGGGGACGATGGAGCAGACGATCAGGGCGTAGATCATCGAATCGGGCGCGTAGATTTCCGCCCAGCCTGTCATCTGATCCGGGTCGGTGTACATTTCCAGCTGCAAGCGGATGAACACCTGCAGGGGATGCTCGTGCTGGTTGGAAATCATCTGGCGCGCCCAGAAGTAGCCGTTCCAGCGGGAAATGGCGAAGAACAGCGCCACGGTGGCGATGGTGGATTTGCTCATGGGGATGTACACCTTGCTGAGCACCTGGAACTCCGTCGCGCCGTCCACCACGGCGGCTTCCTCGATTTCGCTGGGCACGTTCTCAAAGGCGTTGCGCAGCAGGATGATGTTCATGGCCGCCATACCCATGGCGATAACGACCAGCCATTTGTCGTCCATGATGCCCACCGCGCGGAACACCTTCTGCGTGTCCAGGTAGTTCAGGTACTGCGGCACGATGCCGGCGCTGAACCACATGGTGAACACCAGGAAGAAGTTAAAGGCTTTCCGGAACAGCAGGCGCTTTTTGCTCAGGGCGTAAGCGCCCAGGATGGAAACGCCCAGGGCCCACACGGTGCCGTAGAAGGTGAGGAACAGCGTGTTGGAATAGGAGTTCCAGAACATGTTGTCGTTGAACATGCGGGCGAACGCCTCAAACTGCACTTCCTTGGGGAAGAGCACCACTTCGCCGTACTCCACCGCGTGCCGTCCGCTGAGCGATGCGGAAACCGCGTACACGAAGGGATACAGGCACGCCAGGGCGAACACCGTCAACAGCGTATAGCTGATGATTTTGAAAATCAGTTCGGAGATTTCAAGCTTTCTTTTCATGCCCGTCCCTCCTCAGTACAGCGACGTGTTGGCCGCCTTGCGGGCGATGGTGTTCGCACCGATGACCAGCAGCATCCCCACCACGTTGTTCATCATTTCCGCCGCGCTGGCGATGCCCGTGCCCGCGCCGCCGGACAGGCCGGTGCGGTAGGCCAGGGTGGAAATCACGTCGGCAGTCACATAGGTCTTGGTGTTGTACAGCAGCAAGACCTTTTCATAGCCGATGTTCAGCAGGGAGCCGATGCGGGTGATCAGCATGATCACGATGGTGGACAGGATGCTGGGCAGCACCACATAGCGCATCTGCGCCCACTTGTTCGCGCCGTCGATCTGGGCGGCTTCGTAGCTGGTGGGCGAAATGGCGATGATGGCGGCGAAGTACACGATGCTGTCGTAGCCAGCGCCCTCCCAGATGCCGCTGATTTGGTAGATCGCGCGGAAGAAGTTGAAGTTATTCAGCAGACCGGCGTTGCCGACCTCCTCCGAAATCAGGCCCAGCTTCACCAGGCCCTGGCTCACGATACCCATCTGGCCGATCAGGGAGCCCTGCTTCACCAGCATCGTGACCAGGGAGGTCATGACGACCGTGGACATGAACTTAGGCAGATACGTCAGCACCTGGTACACGCTGCGGGCCGCGTTGGAGCGGATCTCGTTGAAGAACAGCGCCAGGATGATCGGCATCGGGAAGCCGAAGCACAGGCCGTAGAAGCTGAGCAGGAAGGTGTTGCGCATGGCCATCCAGAAGTTGGCGCTCAGGCTGTCCCCGCCCACGAGCAGTCGCTTGAAGTAGCTGAAGCCGGAGAAAAGCTGCTCGCTCACGGGCAGCACGGTGTCCGACACCTTAAAGCACCCCAGCAGCTCGTACATGGGGAAGTAGCGCCAGAACAGGAACACCAGCAGCATCGGCACCAGCATCAGATACAGCCGCCAGTCCTTGAGGATGGTGCGGCCGACATGGAGCCAGTAATGCTTTTCCACATCGTCCCGGACCACCTGCTCGGGATTTTCCCGATACGTGCCGGTGGCTTTG
>CADAKE010000186.1 GCA_902788445.1 uncultured Eubacteriales bacterium | reverse complement strand
ATGGGAAAACTCCGTCACGTCAAACAGGTCGCTGGTGATGCGGGCCATGATCTGGCCCACCTTGGTTTCGTTGTAATAGGAAAAGGACAGCTGCTGCAAGTGGTTGAACAGGTCGCTGCGCATGTCCGTTTCCAGCTTCGCGCCCGTCACGTGACCCCAGTACTGCATGAAGTGGTTGGCGGCGGTGTCGATGATCCGCAAAAGCAGATACACCCCGCCCAGCGTCAGCACCCAGGAGGTGGTGATCTGGGTGTAATCAGCTACCGCCTGGTTGGTGATCAGCCGCACGATCTGGGGGAAGATGATCTCGCAACCCGTGGTCATCAGCGCGCAGAACAGGTCAAAGGCGATTTCCGCGCAGAACAGGTCAAAGGCGATTTCCTTTTTGTACTTGCCGTAATAGGGCAAAAAGCGCTTCATTAAGTGGCGCAGGGGCATACGGGCGACGGACATAAGGGCCTCCTTTCGGGGAGCAGTTAGGGAATAGGGATTAGGCAATAGGCAATAGGCATTAGGCGATAGTGTACAGAGTGCAGAGTACAGAGTGCAGAGAATTTACCGTTCCAAAAGCCTTCCCCTTGAGGGGAAGGTGGCCTGCGCGGAACCAACTTCAACGAAGGAGTCAAGCATCTTCGCGCAGGTCGGATGAGGTGATTTGCCGGATTTCGTACAAGTGACTTGGTTGACGTCCAGCATCACCTCATCAGTCAGGCGCGAATTGACTTGACTTCTTTATCAATCTTGCTTCCGCGCCTGACAGCTTCCCCTCAAGGGGAAGCCTTTTGGGGAACCTCCTGCTTCTCTTACAATCTCAACGCGGGCCGGGCGTTCAAATCCAATCCGGCGATTTCCCCGCGCATCAAATGATAGTATGCCGCGGAGCCGATCATGGCGGCGTTATCGCCGCAGAGTTTGAGCATGGGCATATACAGTTGAATCCCGCGCTGACCGCACGCGGCTTCCATTTCCCGGCGCAATAAACTGTTAGCGGACACGCCGCCCGCCAGGGCCATCTTCCGCAAGCCCAGTTCCTCCGCCGCCAGCATGGCCTTATCCACCAGGAAGCTCACCACCGCCGCGCGGAAGGAGGCGGCCAGGTCGGCGTCGTTCAGTTCCTCGCCCTTCTGCCGGGCGTTGTGGACGGCGTTGATGAACGCGGTTTTGAGGCCGGAGAAGGAATAGTCGTACCGCCCCTCCGTCTTGGGCCGGGGCAGCTTCAGCGCGTGGGGGTCGCCCTGCTCCGCCAGCTTGTCCAGCAGCGGCCCACCGGGGTAGGGGATATTCAGCACCCGCGCCGCCTTGTCGAACGCCTCGCCCGCCGCGTCGTCCTGGGTCTGGCCGATGATGCGGAACACGCCGTAGTCCTCCACGGAAAAGAGGTGGCTGTGCCCGCCGCTGACCACCAGGCAGGCGAAGGGCGGCTCCAAATCAGGATGCGTGAGGAAGTTGGCGCAGATGTGGCCCTCGATGTGGTTCACCGGCACCAGGGGCTTTCCTGTCGCATAGGCCAGCGCCTTAGCGCAGGATACGCCGATCAGCAGCGCGCCCACCAGCCCGGGGCCGTAGGTGACGCCAATCGCGTCCACGTCGCGCAATTCCATCCCCGCGTCCTTGAGCGCCTGGTCGACCATCCAGTCCACCTTCTCCACGTGCGCCCGGCTGGCGATTTCCGGCACCACGCCGCCGTACAGCGCGTGCAGGTCGATCTGGGTATACACTGCGTTGGACAGGATGCGCCGCCCGTCCTCGATTACCGCCGCCGCCGTTTCGTCACAGCTGGTTTCGATGGCGAGGATGCGCACATGTTCCTTGTTTTGGAGCGCGGGCAGTTGCTGCTGACAGGATTCATAATAGTTCATTTCATTGTGTTCCTATTCATCATTCTTTTTTTGCTTCAAACCCAGCAATAAATATATCATCAGTCAATCATCAATGTCATCCCGAGCGAAGTGGAGCGGCAGCGGAACGCAGTCGAGGGACCTGGGACCAGATAGTTGGTTAAATGCTGCTTGGTTGAATGTGTTTCTCTCAGGTCCCTCCACTCCGCTGCGGCTCTCGCCTCCGCTGCGGTCGGGATGACAGAGTTCGTTCTAAGATTACAGTAACTTGAATGAAGTGTTGCTCACAAAAGCGCTTAGAACTTGGAACTTAAAACTTAGAACTCTTCCCCATTCTCCCCCACGCCACGATCACCAGCGCCATCATGATCAGCACGGGCAGGAGCGACTTCACCATCTCCCCCACATACCAGGTAAAAAACGGCAGGGGCATGAGGGCCATGAGCACGTCGGTGTTGGGGTTGAGCAGCCACAGGTCGTTGGTGAAGGCAATTTTGTGGAAGGTGATAAACAGGCCGTCGAAGTTCACGATGCCCCACATCGCCAGCGCCGACGCGGCGAACAGCAGGAAAAGCGCGGACAGGGCGAAGCCCCGTACCGCGTCCGACAGCATCCGGGGCCGCTCCTGCTTTCTTAGGAAATACAGCAGCGCCAGCGCCGCGATCACCGCGCCGCCGCCCACGTACCGGAACATTTTCAGCCCGCTCACGATGCCGCGCACGTCGGCCAGATGGGCGTTTTCCTTGTCGGAAAAGGCGTTGACCAGTTCGCCCGTCTCAGCGTCTTTGATCTGCGTCACCGTCGTTTTCCCGTCCAGATACCCGCAAATCGCCCCGGCATATTCCCCATACCGGGACGCGGGCACGTTCAGATGCGCCGTCTGGGAAAACTGCAAAAAGCCCTGCGTCATCAGGGCTTGATTCGTCACGCAGGCGACGGCAATGGAGCACAGCAGGGAGAGCCAGGCGATTAGGCCAAGGAAAAAAAACAAAATACGTTTCATTTATCACCTTGCACGAAGGAATGAGAGTACAGAGTGCAGAGTGCAGAGTGCAGATTGATATAGCCGACCATCAATGGGTTCCGATATAGCGCACACTAATCAATCTGAACTCTGTACTCTGCACTCTGAACTCTTCTTCATTATTGCATCTTCAGGTATGCCGTCGTAAACCCTTCCAAATTCCCATCCATCACGTCGTCGATATTGCCGGACTCGAAGCCGGTGCGGTGATCCTTGACCATGGTGTAGGGCTGGAACACGTAAGAGCGGATCTGGCTGCCCCATTCGATCTTTTTCATCTCGCCCTTGATGTCGGCCATTTCCTGTTCCTTGGCGCGCTCGCGGAGTTCCAGCAGCTTGGCCTTTAACATCTTGATACACGTGGCGCGGTTCTGCACCTGGTCGCGCTCGGTCTGGCAGGAGACGACGATGGTCACGTCGTCCTTGACGTAGGTCATGCGCACGGCGGAGGAGGTCTTGTTCACGTTCTGGCCGCCCGCGCCGGAGGAGTGGTAGGTGTCCACCCGCACGTACTTCATGTCGATTTCG
>CADAKE010000185.1 GCA_902788445.1 uncultured Eubacteriales bacterium | reverse complement strand
GATCATGTTGGCGGTTTCCTTGCCCAGGTTGGCGTAGTCCACGCCGTAGCCCAGGAACGCGCCGTTCAGGGCGAAGCTGTCCGCGCCGGTGTAGTGGGGGATTTTCGCCTCGGCCAGGGTTTCGTAAATCGCCAGCTCGGCGGCCATGATGGTGTTGTCGGTGGGGGTGAACACGGCGTCCATGCCGTCGGCCACGATGGCGTCGGCGGCCAGCATCACTTCGGAAATGCCGCTGCCGGAGTATTCCTTAAAGGACACGCCCTTGGCGGTCAGGATTTCCTTGGCAGCCGCGATGGGGGCGGTGGAGGCGTCCTCGGAGGGGTTGTAGAGCAGGGCGATCTTGCTGGCCTCGGGGTTGGCGGCGAAGATCAGGTTGAACACGGCGTTGGTGTCCAGATAGTCGGAGGTGCCGGTGATATTCGCGCCGGGGGCTTCCAAGCTGTCCACCAGGCCCGCGCCCACGGGGTCGCTGACGGCGGCGAACACCACGGGAATCTGGTTGTCCTCGGTCATGCCCTGCATGGTCATGGCGACGGGGGTGGCGACGCCGACCATCAAATCCACGTCCTCAGCGATGAAGTTGGCGATGATCTGCTGCATCACGCTGCCGTCCAGGTTGCAGTTGTCCTCTAAGATTTCAAAGGTCACGCCCGTTTCCGCTTCCACAGCCGCCAGCTGGGAACGGATGTTGGCGATGATCTGGTTCAGGGAAGCGTCGTCCACGAAGTTGCAGATGCCGATTTTGAAGCTGGTCTTTTCCTCCGCCAGGGACAGGGAGCACAGGGAAACCGTCATCATCAGGGCCAGAACACAAGCGATGATCTTTTTCATGGGGAGTACCTACCTTTCTCGTTTCGTTTTGAGATGATTGATGCGTTTTGAGATAGGAGTTAGGAGAGAGAAGATAGGAGATATATTGCTCATTTCCCGATTCACCCGCATTCATTCCGTTAAAGCATGAACATGATGAATCTCCTATTTCCTCTCTCCTATCTCCTCTCTCTTCCTTTTCGTGTCGCAGAAAAGGAACTTATGGTGAAATAAAACGCCCCAACGCACATTGTCTTGTGCGCTGAGGCGGAATTTCCGTGGTGCCACTCAGCTTTGCTTCCAATAAGGAAGCACGCTCTGCCGCGTACCTGTGATACGCGCCGCGTGGATAACGGGTGCGGATGCCCGTCGCTGCCTACTTTGATTTCGGAGCGCCCTCAGGAGCCCATTCACTTCCCGCTCACGCGCCGCCGTCCCACTATCGGCGACTCCCTTTGCCGCAGCTTGAGAAGCTACTCTTCTCCCTCGTCGGTTTACGCATTTATCATACAATCCGGTCGAATTTTTGTCAAGAGATAAATTGTACTCCGTTTGTTTTTATGTTTTTACCGCGTAACTACTCACCAATTGGGGGTGTCGGGGGGGGGCTCCCCAGTACTATATTCTTTGCGCACTGCCAAAAAACCTTTAATAATTGTTGAAACAGATTTAGATGGTTCGCAACTCTCTCTGGAGAACTCTAAAAAATCAAATGCAGCATAGATATAATCTCCTGATTTGATTATCCGCAACAGGAATGGCCTATATTGGAAAAGCCAAGATAGGGTTTCCCAATATAGGCCGCGTAGAACTCTGGCTTTTACATCGTCTTTCTTCCGATTGATTGATTGATCTGAAAACACAACATAGAAAACAATTTGGCATACCAATTATTGCTCCACCAATTTATTCATGAATTTAGATGCGGGATGAGAAATCGTTCCAGACAAGGAACGAAGCCGCAGGAATACAGAACGTATTTCAAGGTTGAGTGACGCTGTATGGGACGATTGATCGCCCGCAAATAGTTCACGAATAATTTGGTGGAGCAATAACATAAAGCTACTGCCATGATACAAATCATTGAAAGCTATTGATGAATTTGGACGGGAATAAAAAAACTACTGTGCTGAATCTTCCATACAATGGCATACATTTTCATAATTCGGTATGCTGGTGATGCCGCCGTGCTTCTGGGTGGACAGGCTGGCGGCGGTGCAGGCGAAGCGGACGATCCGGGTCAGTTCCTCTTCCGTTAAATCGGAAGGGGATTTTTTGTATTGCAGGAACTGGCTCATGGCGCTGCCGCCGAAGATGTCGCCCGCCCCGGTGGTATCGATGACCTGAATGCCGGAGGGGATGTTCACCGTTATGTGATGGGAAGCGGTGACGGCATAGCAGCCCTTGGGGCCCAGGGTGATATAGGCCAGGGAGACGCCGTATTCGTTCAGCAGCTTTTTTCCGCCCGCCTCCGGGGAAAGCCCCCACAGGAATTCGATTTCCTCATCGCTGATCTTCACGATATCCGCCTGGCGCAGGCTCCATTCCATGGCGGCCTTGGCGTCCGCTTCGTTCTGCCACAGGGGCTTGCGCAGATTGGGATCCAGGCTGATGATGAGGCCGTGCTTTTTGCCAGTTCAATAGCTTTCCGGGTGGCAGAGGCGGCGGGCTCATTGGTCAGGGAAAGCGTGCCGAAGTGAAACACCCTGGCGTCGGTGATCAAGCTTTCATTGATTTCATCGGGGGTCAGGCAGGTATCCGCGCCGGGCTTGCGGGCGAAGCTGAAATCCCGGTTGCCGCTTTTGTCCAGGGAGACGAAGGCCAGGGTGGTGAACTGGTTTTTGTCCATCACAACCCCTTTGGTTTCGATGCCGGCGTCCTGCAGCGTTCTGACCAGCAGGCGTCCGAACATATCGTCGCCCACCTTGCCGATCATGGCGGTTTTGCAGCCGTACATGTTCAGCGCCGCCAGAAAATTGCCCGGTGCGCCGCCCGGATTGGCGGAAAGAACAGGGTATCCGCCTTCGTTGACGGAATGGGGCGCAAAGTCGATCAGCAGTTCGCCCAAAGCTACAACGTCATACGTTTTCATCGTTCATTCCTCCGAAAACAGGCTGTACTTGGTGATGTCCATTACAGCCTTGCCGTCGGCCTCAAAGCTGATGCCCCGGGCGGTTGGATCGGTCAGGATGGTGGCGGTCATCACCTGCTCGCCGTCGTTGATGAACACCTCGATGCTGA
>CADAKE010000184.1 GCA_902788445.1 uncultured Eubacteriales bacterium | reverse complement strand
TACCAGCGGAAGGAGAAGCCCTCCCACTTGGCGCGGCTCTTGCCCGCGTTAAAGCTCTGCACGATCAGCACCACGATAGGGATATACAGGAAGGCGAGGATGAGGCCAAGATAAAACCGCTTGACAAATTTCATCATACCATGCCACCCCCTTCGTTATCCGGGTCCACCTTGTTGAGCAGCCCCAGCGACAGCAGGATCAGCACCATCATGACCAGCGACAGGGCGCTGCCCACGTTCCACTCGTTCAGGCTGGTGGACAGGAATTTGGCTTCGATCAAATCGCCGAACAGCTGCACCTTGCCGCCGCCGAGCAGCCGGGAAATGTAGAACGTGGTCACGGCGGGCATGAACACCATCGTGATACCGCTCACCACGCCGGGCACGGACAGGGGCAGCGTGACCTTGTAGAACACCTGCCACTTGTTGCAGCCCAAGTCCATGGCGGCTTCGCTCAGCTTGTAGTCCATCTTGTTCAGCACGTTGTAGATGGGAAACACCATGAAGGGCAGGAAGTTGTAAATCATGCCCACCTGCACGGCGGGGATGTTGTTTAAGAGCTTTTGCCGCCCGATGCCGAGCCATTCCAGCACCGTGTTCAGCAGGCCCCCGTCCTCCAGCAGGCTCATCAAAGCGATGGTGCGCAGCAGGAAGTTCATCCACATGGGCACCACGAAGAGAATCACCAGCGTGGGGCCCAATTTAAATTCCCGGTCAGCCATGATGTGCGCAGCGGGATAGCCCAGCAAAAGGCAAATCGCCGTGCACAGGAACGCCATCCACAGGGAGAACACCAGCGTGTCAATGTTGATGGAGTCCCGGGCCAGGCCCAAATCCTCCAAAGATAAGCCCATGCTCTGGTACATTTCCAGGTCTTCCGGGGCGATGGCCTTGCGGGCGTTATAGTTGCTGTCCCAGAAGTTTTTAAAGTTGTCGAGGGTGAAATTGCCCTGCGGGTCGGTGAAGGAAAAATACGCCACCAGGAAGCAGGGGATGACCGTGAACACGATCAGCCACAGCACATACGGCGCGGCGAACACCGGGCGACGAAAGCCCCGGTTCTTGCGGATGTAGGCGACCAGCATCGCTACAAACGCCGCGAAGCCGATGCCCATCATCCAGTAGCCCCATACGGGCACCTTGAAACTGGTCATTTCGCTTGCTCCTCCCGCGGCGTTTCTTCCTCCATGCGGTGCATGATGTGGATGTTGAAGGGCACCACCGCCAGGCCCACGCGGCTGCCCTCCGGCTGCATGGTGGTGGAGTGCACCTTCCAGGTGGAGTGGCCCGCGTCGATAATCATCTCATAATGCACGCCCTTGAACAGGACGGACTTGATCGTGCCTGTCACCTGGCCCACGTCCTCGCCCACCAGCAGCACGTCCTCCGGCCGCACCACCACGTCCACCGGCGCGTTCTCGCCAAAGCCAGAGTCCACGCAGGGGAACTCGGTGCCGCAGAAATTCACCAGCTCGTCTTTGATCATGGTGCCGGGGAAGATGTTGCTCTCCCCGATGAAGTTGGCCACGAAGGCGTTCTTAGGCTCGTCGTAGATGGATTTGGGCGTGCCGATTTGCAGGATCTTGCCGCCGTGCATCACCACGATGGTGTCGCTCATGGTGAGGGCTTCCTCCTGGTCGTGGGTGACGTAGAGGAAGGTAATGCCCAAGCGCTGCTGCATGGCTTTCAGTTCCAGCTGCATTTCCTTGCGCAGCTTCAAGTCCAGCGCGCCCAGGGGTTCGTCCAGGAGCAGCACCTCGGGCTCGTTCACCAGCGCGCGAGCGATGGCGATGCGCTGCTGCTGGCCGCCGGACAGGGAGTCCACCCCGCGCTTGCCGTAGCCCTTGAGGTTCACCAGGTCGAGCATATAATCCACCTTGCGGTTGATTTCGTCCTTGGACATTTTTTTCAGCTTCAGGCCGAACGCGATGTTGTCCCGCACGTTCAGATGCGGGAACAGCGCATACTTCTGGAACACGGTATTCACCCGGCGCTTGTAGGGCGGAATGCCGGAAATGTCCTGCCCGTCAAAAATCACGCGTCCGGAATCGGCCGTCTCAAACCCGCCGATGATGCGCAGCGTGGTGGTTTTCCCGCACCCGGAAGGGCCCAGCAGGGTCACGAATTCCTTCTTGCGGATATACAGGTTGATGTGATCCAGCACCGTCGTGCCGTCGTACTGCTTGTAAATATCCTCCAGGGTAATCAGGCGCTGTTCTTCCATGATGCAGAACCCCCATGTTGTTTCTATGTAGGGGCGGATATTATCCGCCCGTTCACCATATATTCTTATTCTGGCTCTTAGCTGCTTCTTTTCCGTCTGGCTTGGGCGGGCGGATAATATCCGCCCCTACTAAAACTTCGGCGGCGTGGAAACCCAGATCAACTGTGCTTTCCGCTTGCCGGTATTTTCAATGAAGTGGCTGGCGCTGGGATGGAGGCAGAAGCTCTCGCCGGTTTTCACCTTGAAGGCTTTGCCGTCGATGTGCAGCGTGACCGTGCCGGAGAGCACATAGCCGAATTCCTCTCCCTCGTGGGGCAGGATTTCCTCCGTCTTGCCGCCCTCGCCAAGCTCCACCAGAATGGGCTCCATCTCGTTTTTCTGAGCGCTGGGCACCAGCCAGGTGATGCTGCCGCGCAGGGTTTCCCCGTCCTCTTTTACGAACATGTCCCCCTGGGAAAACACGGTTTTCTCGTCGTCGGTTTCGGAGAAAAACTCTTTCAGGTTGCTCCCCAGGCATTCCAGCATGTCCGTCAGCGTGGCGATGGAGGGGGACGCCAAATCCCGCTCCACCTGAGAAATAAAGCCCTTGCTCAGTTCGCACCGATCCGCCATTTCCTCCTGGGTCAACTCCCGCTGTAAGCGCAGCTTCCTCAGCTTTTCGCCGATGTTCATGCCGCCGTCCCCCCTTTTCCGCGCGGAAGGTTTAATTTTACTAAACTGAAAATCAGCCACGAAGTTTAGAACCACTAAACTTTTGGGCAGGAAACATTAAACCACAGGCCATGTGGAATGTCAATATGTTTCAGAAAATTTTTGTCACAAAAAAACGAAAATAGGGAATAGGGATTAGGATACCGACTCGCTTCTGTCATCCCGAGCGGAGCCGAGCCAGAGGCGAGGCGGAGTCGAGGGATCTGAAAGCTGGGAATAAAGTTGCTTGGTTGAATACGTTTCTATCAGATCCCTCGGCTACGTTCCGCGCTCGCTCCACTTCGCTCGGGATGACACCCTGGTTCTCCTAATCCCTATTCCCTTATCCCTAATCCCTTGCTTGCTTAAAGTATCCTTGAACCGAATGACCGACCACTTCCCTTTTCCCCTACTTCAAATACCCGCTCACCATATACCCCTCGATGCCGTCGTAGCGTACCCTGGACCAATACTGTCCCGGCTCCAGCACCGTGACCTTTTCGCCGACGGGCACTTGGGCCAGGATGTTGTCCTTCCGGTCGGAATCGCGGGAGGAGCGCAGGTAGACAAACGAACTGTTCCGGTTGCGCACGGTGACGGCAGCGCCCGCATAGAGCGATGGCGCGGGCGAGGCCGTCGGCGCGACGGTGGGCAGCGGGACATAATACGAATAGACCGGGGCAGGCGTCGGGGCCGCGGCATAGGGATACTGGTATACATACGGCGCGGCGGTCGGCTGGGCGGTATAATAAGGATATGCCAAGCCCGGCACGGGGCTCAGATACCGCGTCATCATATACCCCACTTGGCCGCCCACGGTTACCTGGCTCCACCCATTGCCCAGTGGGGAGGCGTACACCAAGGTGCAGCCTGCCCGTGTTGCCGGTGTTCACATACATGCGCGTGACCGCGCCGGAAAGGGGAGCGGGCGTCGGCTGCTGTACGAAAGAAGAAGCCGCCGAAGGGCTGTCGCTCAGGTAATTCAGCATCATGAATCCCATCGCGCCATTGACGTTCACAAAGGCCCACGCCCCGTTCCGGGACGTGACGTGCACGGGCGTGCCGTTGGGATAGAGGCCCAGGGAATCCGCGTCCTGGCTGGCGTTGGCGCGCAGGTGCAGCTTGCCGCTGTTACCGGTGCGCACGTACAGCGTGGTGTTCTCCGTCACGGCGGGAAGCACAGCCGGGCCGGTGACGGCGGGCGCGTAGCCGGACAGGTAATGGATGTTCATGTAGCCCCGCCTGCCGTCCACCAGCACGGCGGCCCAAGTTCCGTTGGCGAAGCCCTCGATCAGCACCTTCGTCCCGTTGCGGTACAGCCCCAGCGATTCCGAGCCGCTGTCCGGTTTTGCCCGCAGGTGCAGCTTGCCCTTGTTCCCGGTTTCGACGTACATGTACAGGTCGCCCCGCGCGTCGGCCTGCGCGGGCACAGCGGCCAGCGCCGCGGTCACGGCAATCAGCAGGGCGCAAAGTGCGCGCAGCAGTTTTTTCCTCATGGCTTTTCATCCTCTCCTCTTGTGTAAGGATATGCTCGTTTCGGCCGGTTCATCCCAGCCGAGCAGAAGTATAGCACAAAAAAAGATAAAAAGATATATATTTTGGTATTAAATAGTATCATTTTACACATGTAAAATCTTTGAAACATTGAAACCAAATGGCTGTTTTCGGCGTCTATACAATAAAGGGAGAAGGTCAGGGCAAACGCATGAGTTATGAAAGTGCTGCAAACTCAAACACGTTTCCAAAAGCCGCCTTCCCCTTGGAGGGCAATGTTGTCAACTTAAGAGAAACACGTTCCAATATCAACCAAGTAGCATATCTATCAACCAACTACAATTGTCATTCTGAGCGCATCCGGCGCGTTCGCTTGCGCTCGCCCAAGGCGAGTAGAATCTCCTTGCCGGGCGTCATGTTGCAGAACGGAGGAGATCCTACCCGCCCTTCGGGACGGGCGCAAGCGAACACGACGGCCTCCTTCGTCGGCCTGTTCAGGATGACAA
>CADAKE010000183.1 GCA_902788445.1 uncultured Eubacteriales bacterium | reverse complement strand
ACCGAGGCGCTGCCGGATCGCGTCCGGAATGCAGTGGCAAAGCTTGCGAAGCTGGTTGCTTACCGTCTGGAAGCATGGTCGCAAACAGACGGCTTCCGGGCGATGACCCCGGCGGAACGCATCCAACGCATGTGCCGGGCGGGGCTTGAAGGAATGCTGCAAATTGCGTGACCGTTGATTCCATCAGCAGGGCGGGAAGAACTGCTTGTGTCCTGTCTGGCCTGAATACTTCGTCGATTGAAATTGTACAGCTATCTATTCAAGAACGCTTTAAATCTGTAAGAGAGTGGAGAGTTAAGAGTTGAGAGTTGAGATTTATATAGTCGTAATCTCTCTCAACGCGAATCCCGCGAATATCATGTATCAACAATATTTATCTCAACTCTTAGCTCTCAACTCTTCATTCAGGCTTTAAAGTGTTCACTAAACCTCAGAATTAAAAAACATTCATTTACAAAGGAGGATTTGACAAATGTCAGAAGAGAAGAAAACGCAAATATTCCGGCAGAAAACGCTGGACCGGATCTCTTCCCCGGAGCAGCTCACGGATTACCTGCATGTGACGAACGTTGGCGTGTGGGTAGTGTTTTCGGTGATCATCCTGCTGCTGGCAGCGTTTTTTGTGTGGGCTTCCCTGGGAAAGCTTGAAACGACCGTAGCGGCCAAAGCCGTTGTGCGGGATGGCTCCGCGCAGATGACGGTGATCCAAAACGCGGAAATCACCTCCGGGATGACGTTCAGAGTGGGAGGCTCAGAGGGCCAGATCGCGGAAGTGGGCCAGGACGAAATGGGCCTGACGGTAGCCACCGCTCCGGTGGAGCTTGCCAACGGGAATTACGACGCTGTCATCGTGGTGGAAAGCGTGTCGCCCATCAGCTTTTTGCTGGGGTCATAAGGAGTAAGTATGGCTGGAAAGAATGTGAATATCAAATCCGCCGTTACCAAAGGGGTAGCGCAGGTGCCCGTGGTGATGCAGCTTGAAGCGCTGGAATGCGGCGCTGCGTCCCTGACGATGGTAATGGCGTATTATGACAAATGGGTTCCCCTGGAGCAGGTACGGGCAGACTGCGGGGTTTCCCGGGACGGCTCCAACGCCAAAAACATCGCTCTCGCGGCCCAGAGATATGGCTTTAAGGTGGAGGGTTTCCGCCGCACGCCCCAGACCATCCGCGAAAAGGGCGTGTTCCCCTGCATCATCCATTGGAACTTCAACCATTTTGTGGTTCTGGATGGCTTCAAGGGAGATTACGCCTGCATCAATGACCCGGCCAAGGGCTTTGTGAAGGTGCCCATGGAGGAGTTTGACAAGGCTTTCACGGGCGTTACCATCAATCTTGTCCCCGGGGAGGACTTTACGCCCTCCGGACATAGGAAAAGCATCCTGGAATTTGCCCAAAAGCGCCTCACCGGTGCAAAGGCCGCGGTCATTTTTGTAGTTCTGACGAGTATCATCAGCTATATCTTCAATATGATCAATCCGGTCATGTCGCGGGTTTTTCTGGATAAGATCCTGTCGGGAACAAACTCCGGCTGGCTCAGCGGGTTCATATTGATCATGATCGGGCTTGCGGTATTGCAGCTGGTGACCTCCTGGGCGAAAACCGTTTACTCCCTGAAGATCAACGGGAAAATGGCCATCATCGGCAGCTCGACCTATATGTGGAAGGTGCTGCGCATGCCCATGGAGTTTTTCTCCCAGCGCATGGCCGGGGATATTCAGCAGCGGCAGCAGCAGAACGAATCCATCGCGGCGACGCTGATCGACACGCTGGCCCCGCTGGTGCTCAATACCATCATGATGGTTTTTTATCTGGTCATTATGCTCCGGCACAGCCTTCTTCTTTCCCTGGTGGGCATCCTGACCATTGTGCTGAACCTGATCCTGTCCCGGGTGATCTCCGAAAAGCGAATGAATGTCACCCGTATCCAGATGCGGGATTCGGGCAAGCTGGTGGGAACCACGGCCGCGGGCATTGAGATGATCGAAACGATCAAGGCAAGCGGCGCTGAAAACGGCTTTTTCCGCAAATGGTCGGGCTATCAGGCATCCGTTAATGCGCAGACCGTGAAGTTCGCCCGGGTGCAGCAGTATCTTGGCACGATCCCGCAGTTTTTGACCACGATTTCCAATTACGCGGTGCTGATCCTGGGCGTCTGGCTATGTATGCAGGGCAGGTTCACCCTGGGCGGCGTGATGGCGTTTCAAGGCTTCCTGTCCTCGTTTACGGCTCCCGCCATGACCCTGGTGGAAGCGGGGCAGACCCTGCAGGAAATGCGCACCCATATGGAGCGCGTGGACGACGTGATGGAATATCCTTCCGATGAAAACATCATGGACAATGACGATGTTCTGGAAGAAGGACAGCGCATGAAAAAGCTCAGGGGCAACCTGGAGCTAAAAAACGTCACCTTCGGTTATTCCAAGCTGGCGCCTCCATTGATCAAGGACTTTTCCATGACCTTGAAGCCCGGCAGCAGAGTGGCCTTTGTGGGCACCTCGGGCTGCGGCAAATCCACGCTGGCCAAGCTGATCTCCGGCCTCTATAATCCCTGGGAGGGCGAGATCCTGTTTGACGGGAAGCCGCACAAGCAGATTCCAAGAAGTGTGATGACCGGCTCTCTGGCGGTGGTGGATCAGGACATTATCCTGTTTGAGGACACCATTGCCAACAACATCAAGATGTGGGACGATTCCATCCAGGATTTTGAAATGGTGCTCGCCGCCCGGGACGCCCAGGTGCACGAGGACATTATGAAGCGGGAGGGCGGCTATGAATATAAGCTGACCTCCGGCGGCCGGGACCTTTCCGGCGGTCAGCGGCAGCGGCTGGAAATCGCCCGCGTGCTGGCCCAGGACCCCGCCATCATCATCATGGATGAAGCGACCTCGGCGCTGGACGCGAAAACGGAATATGAGGTGGTCAAGGCCATCAAGGATCGGGGCATCACCTGCATCGTGATCGCGCACAGACTGTCCACCATTCGGGATTGCGACGAGATCATCGTGCTTCACCGCGGGCAGGTTATCGAGCGCGGCACCCATGACGAGCTGATGGCCAAGGGCGGGGTCTACACCGAGCTCGTAACAAAGGAATAAGGAGGGAGGATGCAAATGGGTTGGTTTGAAAAACAGGTAAAACAGAGAAAAGACCTTGACCAGCAAATGTTTGAGGAATCCTTCTTCAAAGCGGCGGAGGCCGTGCT
>CADAKE010000182.1 GCA_902788445.1 uncultured Eubacteriales bacterium | reverse complement strand
CCCGGAAAAGCTGCATCACCTGGAAGACGCCATCGGCACGGTGATTCCCCTGTCTCCCGACGCCCACGTCATCACCGGCGACAAGGAACTGCAAGGGCTTGAAGCGGCCATCAACGACCTGCTGAACCGCACCCAGGAATCCTACCGGGAGCAAACCCGCTTCGTCTCCGACGCCTCCCACGAACTGCGCACGCCCATCGCCGTCATTCAGGGCTACGCCGACATGCTCCAGCGCTGGGGCAAGGACGATGAAAAGGTGCTGGAGGAGGGCATCACCGCCATCCAGACCGAGTCCGCCCACATGAAGAAGCTGATCGAGCAGCTTTTGTTCCTGGCCCGCGGCGACAACGGGCGGAACCAATTGGTGTTCGAGGATTTCGATTTGTCCCAGATGATTAACGAGGTGTTCGAGGAATCCCAGATGATTCATCCCGACCGCGCCTGGCGTTTGGAAGCGCCGCAGCCTGTGATGGTGAACGGCGACGCGGCCATGCTGAAGCAGACCGCCCGCATCCTCACCGACAACGCGGTCAAGTATACCACCCCCGGCGCGGTGATTTCCCTGCGAACGCGGTTCAAGGATGGCTCTCCCTGCTTTGAGGTGCAGGACAACGGCATCGGTATCAAGCAGGCCGATTTGGAGCACATCTTTGACCGCTTCTTCCGCTCCGACCCTGCCCGTACCCGCGCCACCGGCGGCACCGGCCTGGGCCTGAGCATCGCCAAATGGATTGTGGAGCGGCACAAGGGCTATTTCGACGTCTATTCCCGCGAGGACATTGGCACCCGCATCGGCGTGATCCTGCCCGTTCGGGAAGAAGCGTCTTGAACATTGCTCATCCTCCAACGCACAGCGTCCCACTTGTCGGGCTGGGATGCTGTGCGTTTTTTGCCTGATGCCTGTTCAGTTCTGCTTCAAGTCCGTCCTTTTTTTGCGCCGTTTCCTCGCTTTCCTGTCTTTTTCTTTCAAATCATCCGGCAGGGAAAGGAAAAAGCGCGGCGGTGTCGAATAATTTGTTTGTTCGGGCGGTGGGATTGAAGGGCGCGTTAAGTAAGAAAGGCATTAGGCAATAGGCAGTAGGCATTAGGAAAACAAGATGAAACCGTCGTTTTGAGGAGATATTGTCGATCAATATTACCTAATGCCTTGATGATTTCAATTGTTCTTTCAATCATGAAATCAAACGTACATCCTCAACGAAACTTTTAAAGAAAAGAGGGGCGGAAATGAACTCACTCTGGGAGCTGTACAAAACCTTTGCTCAAATCGGGCTCGTGACGTTCGGCGGCGGGTACGCCATGCTGCCGATCCTGGAACGCGAACTGGTGGACAAGCGCCACTGGACGACGATGGACGACCTGCGGGACTACTTCTCCATCGGGCAATGCACGCCGGGCGTGATCGCGCTGAACGTGAGCACGTTCATCGGCGAAAAGCGCGCGGGCGTGAAAGGCGCGCTGGTGGCGCTGCTGGGCTTCCTGACGGGGCCGCTGGTGATCATCACGCTGATCGCGGCGTTCTTGCAGAACTTTGCGGAATACCCGGTCGTGCAGCACGCCTTCGCGGGCATCCGCGTGTGCGTGTGCGTGCTGATTTTGCAGGCGGTATTGCGGCTGTGGAAAAAATCCGTGGTGGACGCCACTGCGCTGGTGATTTTCCTGGCGGTGTTCATCCTGAACGCTTTCTCTTCTGTGCTGCCGGTGAAGATTCCCGCCGCCGTGCTGGTGATTTTGGCCGGGTGCGTGGGCATGTTCATTTCCCTGCGCCGGGCGAAAGCCGCGCCGACCGCAAAGGAGGGGAAATAAGCCATGATTTACCTGCGCCTGTTTTATGAGTTTTTCAAGACCGGCCTGTTTTCCGTCGGCGGCGGGCTGGCGACGCTGCCCTTCCTCTACGAAATGAGCAATACCACCGGCTGGTTTTCCACTGCCGACATTGCCGACATGATCGCGGTGTCAGAGTCCACGCCGGGGCCCATCGGCATCAACATGTCCACCTACGCTGGCTTCACCACCGGCGGGGTGCTGGGCGGCGTGATTGCATCCCTGGGCCTGGCCGCGCCCTCGGTCATTATCATTTTAATTATCGCCAAGTTCCTGGAAAAGTTCCGGAACAACCGCTTCGTGGAAGGCGCTTTCTATGGCCTGCGCCCCGCCTCCATCGCCATGATTACCGCCGCCGGCCTGAACGTGGCAAAGGTCGCGCTGGTGAACATGGACGCTCTGGCCGCGGGCGACATTGGCGGATTCTTCCTCTGGAAAGCCATCCTGCTCGGCGCTGCCATCTTTATCGCGCAAAGGAAGCTGAAATGGAGCCCCGTCATTTTCATCGCCATCGCCGCCGTGGTTGGGATTGTGTTTCAGTTTTAGACGAATAACAGTCATGTTTTTAAGGGTTGAAGAACGACGGAGCGAGGGCCTATGCGGCCCTCGTGCACCCGCACCAGGAGGTTTCACCTCCTGGACCTCTTGCCCCGGAAGCTGCTTGAAAGGGGAAATGAAGCTGGTTCCCGGTGATACAGAAGGACGCGAAAGCCTGACTTGACGCCTTTGCGCTTCTGGCCCGGCGGCTTTCAGCCGCCAACCCGGATGCGAAGCATCCGGGAAAGCCAGGGAATAATCCGAGGGGGAAAGCGAGCTTTCCCCCTCGGATTTTCCCGGGCTTTCTTGGGCCAGAAGCTCTCAAACTTTCCGTAACCCCAGCGCGGCAGGCGAAAATTGTATGTTTACTCCAGCAACGTAATTTCGCCAGTTGCGGGTCCAGGGGCCTCAGGCCCCTGGTGCAGGTCTGGGGCGCACAGCCCCAGCGTTCCCCTTGTTAC
The DNA here is from genome assembly GCA_902788445.1 of uncultured Eubacteriales bacterium. Lineage (GTDB taxonomy): Bacteria > Bacillota > Clostridia > Christensenellales > Aristaeellaceae > RUG563. The sequence goes on along the minus strand of CADAKE010000182.1, from coordinate 514 downwards.
ATTTTCCGTGTGTTTGTATACTTGAGAACGTGCTGTTAACAATACTCCATCAAAAACCGCCTTCCCCACGTGAAAACGGAGAAGGCGGTTTGATGTTGTGGCCTGAATCAATCGTAAATGAGGTTCTTGGTGGTTTCGGGGTCGAAGAAGTGCATGACCTTGCCCTCAAAGGTGATGTAGAGCTGCTTGCCGTACTTGAGTTCTTTGCGCTGGTCGAGGCTCAGGTTGATGGTGGGCACGCGGATGATGAGGCGGGTTTCATCCTCGGTGTAGACGTGCAGATGCAGTTCACTGCCCATCATTTCGTTGACCTCCAGCTTGCAGGCGATGGTGTCGGGGCCGGGCTGGTCGGCCAGCACGATGTGCTCGGGACGGACGCCCAGCAGCACCTTGCGGCTGCCGACACCCTTGGAGCGCAGGCCCTCGGCCTTGTCGCCGGTCACTTCCAGCTTCGCGCCGAAGGGACGCACGAAATACTTGTCCCCTTCCTTTTCCAGCTTGGTTTCCATCAGGT
>CADAKE010000181.1 GCA_902788445.1 uncultured Eubacteriales bacterium | reverse complement strand
AAAAGTATGCTCTTTCTCAAACTAACTTCCACCGTTTTGTGTTTCCCATACGAACTTCCACAACAATTTCCACTGTGGAAGTTACTCTGGGAATTTACTACAGATTGTATACAACATAAAAAATTTGAAAAACGCTTGCTTTTTTCGCGGTGATCGTGTAAAATATTTAGCTGGCACATCCTTGCGTCCTACAAGGATAGGACGCCATACGTCCATGAGGAGGTGAAAGAACAATGAACAAGTATGAAGTGGTGTACATCATCGACCCTGCTGTGGAAGACGAAGCCCGCAAAGCGCTCATCAACCGTTTCAACGAGCTGATCACCGGCAACGGCGGCACCGTGGACAAGGTGGAAGAGTGGGGCAAGAAGCGCCTGGCCTATGCCATCAACTACAAGACCGAAGGCTACTACGTGCTGGTGAACTTCCAGGCTGAAGCTGATCTTCCCAAGGAACTGGAGCGCAACCTTCAGATTTCCGACAGCGTCATTCGCTACCAGGTGATCAAGCAGATCGAACGCAAAGTGGGCATCAAGCCCCGCGTTGTGCGTCCCGCTGCTGCTCCCGTGGCTCCCGCCGCTGAAGCGCCCGTGGCCATCGCCCCGGAAGCTCCCGCCGCTGAAGAAGCCCCCGTGGAAACCCCTGCCGCTGAATAATCGGAGGAGCGAAGATGAACAAGGTAATTCTGATTGGCAATCTGACCCGTGATCCTGAACTGCGCACCACGTCCGCCGGGGACTCCGTGTGTTCCTTTACCGTCGCCGTCAACCGCCGCCGCGGCAGCAATGCCGAAGCGGGCCAGCCTGAGGCGGATTTCTTCCGCGTCAGCGTATGGCGGCAGCAGGGGGAAAACTGCGCGAAGTACCTGAGCAAAGGACGGAAGGTGTATGTCTCCGGCCCCGTCACCTGCCGCACGTATGTGGGCAATGACGGCCAGACCCGCGCCAGCCTGGAAGTGACGGCGAACGAAGTGGAATTCCTCTCTTCCCGGAACGACCAGGGCGACATGGGCGGCTACAGCGCCCCCGCGCCCGCTCCGGCGGCCCGTCCCGCCGCGGCGCCCGCGAACTTTGGCAGCGCGCCCCAGGGCGGCGGATTCGTGCAGGTAGACGAAGAAGAATTGCCTTTCTGATGACCTTTACCGGAAATCATGAAAGAAGGAGGAAACGATTATGTCTGAAGATCGTGGCGAAAAGCGTCCCCGTCCCCGTGGAAAGCGCCCCCGCCGTAAGGTGTGCGATTTCTGCGTGAGCAAGATTGAATACATTGATTATAAGGATGTCAACCGCCTGCGCCGTTCCATCAATGAGCGCGGCAAGCCCGCCGTATGACCGGCAACTGCGCCAAGCATCAGCGCCAGCTGAGCGAGGCCATCAAGCGCGCCCGTGCCATCGCGCTGCTGCCCTACACGGTGGACTAAATCTTTTGTTCAAAGAAGCGTCGGAGTTTTCCGGCGCTTTTTCATTGCGCCAGAAAACGTATTGCGTTTTGTGTTGCAAAATGGTATAATGATGCATGCAGGGAAGGAGGGCACAATGTACCAGTATTTTGACTTCGATATCAACAACGCTTCTGTTGAATGGGATGAAGAAAAAGAAAGAATCAATTTTATCAAGCATGGCATTCATTTCAAAACGGCGATCAAGGTCTTTCTCGATCCGGATAAACTGATTCGGGAAGATGAGGAACATTCTGAAGAATTGCGATATAATATTCTTGGGAAGGTTGGAAAAGTACTTTTTGTCGTATGTGTATTCAAGGAAGAAAATGTGGTCAGACTGATTTCTGCAAGGTTGGCGACGGTGCCAGAGAAAGCGAGGTATGAATATGGTGAAGATGAATTTGAATGAATTGAATGGCGAATTATCCGCGGAAGAGCTTCGGGAACTCGAAGCAGCGGAAGCCAAAGCGCCTGTGTTTGATGATGACAGCCCTGCATTAACCGTGGAACAGCTCATGCAGTTTAAGCGGATGAATCGGGAAAACCGGACGAAGCAGACAATTTCTCTGCGGGTGTCTCCTACCACCTTAAAAAAAGCGAAGCGATATGGGAAGGGTTATACTTCTTTTCTTAGCCGTCTGCTTGACATTGCGATCAACGACGAGGAAATGGTGCGCAAATGTATATAATATAGTGTCTTTATGGCTTTCTCGGAAAGGGGTGTGGGGGAAACCGCTCTTTGGCCTCCAAAGAGCGGTTTCCCCCACAAATTTTTATTCGTCCCAGCACTTTTTTCTTTCCTCCCCGTCTAATCAGGTGAAAGGAGTTGGTACTGTGCAAAACGGGAATCCGTTGGACGGCCGGTCGGAGCTCGACCGACTCATGGAGCAGTACGGCAGCAGCCTTCTGAGACTGTGCGCCCTTTACCTGAAGGACGCGGATCTTGCGCAGGACGCTGTGCAGGAAACATTCCTGAAGGCATACCGGCACCTGAATGATTTTCGCGGGGAAAGCTCGGAGAAAACCTGGCTGACAACGATTGCCGTCAACACCAGCCGGGACATGCTGAGAACCGCGTGGTTTCGACACCGCAGCCGGATAGATGTGGATTCGCTGCCCGAACGTCCCGCCGATTTTGAATTTCCGGACAGCACGGTGCTGACCGAGGTCATGCGCCTGCCCGCGAAATACCGGGAAGTGGTTCTGCTCAGGTATTATGGAGGCTTGAAGCTCCGGGAAACCGCCAGCGCGCTGCGGCTCTCCCCCGGCAAGGTTCGCTCCCGGCTGAACCGGGCGAACGCAATTCTCCGCGACAGGCTGAAGGAGTGGTATTACGATGAACAATAACGACTTCAAAGAGCTCGTTGACCAGCGCCTTTCCGGGCTCGTGTGGGATGAGCGGATGCGCCGGAAGGTGACAAACGCCATCCGTGAGGAGGAAAAACCCATGAAGAAAAAAGTGTCGTTTACCCTAATTCTGGCCGTTGTGATTCTCTGCGTCGGCGCGGCGGCGATTGCGGAAGGGCTGCTGTTCTCTCAGCGGTACAGCGCGGCGCGGCTGGCCAATCAAGCCTTGGAACAGCAATATGGCATCACGGCGGATATCCTCAGCCTGTTCCGCCGCCAGGTGGAAGAGCACGGCGACGGAACGGCCACAGTGACATATTCCGTTGGCAGCGAGGCGGATTTCCCGGCAGAGCAGATGGGCGTGTACACCGTGGAAGTGGAAGGAAGCCAGGCGAAAGCCTCCTGGTCCCACGACGGCGAGGATACCAGCGGCGGCCTGACGGCGGAGGCGTTCGGAGCGGAACAGCTGCGGATGCTGAACGGGGATTACGCCAACGTGATGCAGCAGTTGACCGACGCGGGCCGGTTCCATCCGAAAGCCGCCGCCACGCCCATGCCGCCTGTGAATCTAAAGGACAGCGAACCGGTATGGACGGAGGAAGACCAGGCTGAGGCAGACAAGGCGCTTGCCGAAGCGGAACAGGCGGATCAGGAACGGAAGAATGAAATCGCCGAGGCTGAAGCCGTGGGAAAGCTCAGCATCGAAAAAGCCGCCGACCTTGCCAAAGAAGCGATTGCCCAGGAATACGCGCTGACCAAGGAGCAGGTAGAAAAGCTCGTTTACGAGCCGGACAGCACCTACATTACCTGGCAGGAGGGCAAGCCCCAGGCGAACCTGCTGTTCTGGTTGTGGCAGGGAGAGGATGAAGCGTTCCACGAAAAGGACGGCCAGTATTGGGTGATGGTCAACCTGGCAACCGGGATGATCGAGGATATGATTTACGACGCCGGTCAGGCCGCGAACGGTTAATCTCCAATAAAACCGGGCCGCTGTCCGAATGGATGGCGGCCCTTGCAATATGCAGATCATGACGCAAACATTGATCGTCCAATGAGATCTTGAATGATAGGAAATGGCATAAGCGTTTATTGTTCATCTGATCACAGGATTACGAATCAAAGAACGACTGGTTGCCTTCCACTGTCAGCCTTTCCGTTTGGGGGTACTCGAAAATCTTTTCCTTGTCGGCGTTCATGAGGTACTCCACATATCTTTTGGCTTCCCACTTTGCCATCGGCAGGTCATGCATCAGGTAATTGCCGCAGTTTTTGGGCGTCGCGCCAGGCACCTCGCCCTCGTATTCGCTCATATGCCGGAAGGCTTCAAGCAGGATGGGATACATTTCAGAAGCGGCAGGGCGGCCTTTCACAATGATGTAAAAGCCCGTCAGGCAGCCCATCGGCCCCCAGTAGATGAGCTTGTCCTTCCATGCCGGATTGTTCCTCAGGTACGTGGCGACCACGTGCTCGATGGTGTGCATGGCGGCGGGGGCGATGGCCGGTTCCGCGTTCGGCGTTTTCATGCGAACGTCGAAGGTGGTGACGACCGCGTCGTTGATGGTATCCACCCGGCTTTCATAAATCCCGGGAATAATTCTTGTGTGGTCAACTGAAAAGCTCGGAATCAATTCCATTGTGCTGTTCCTCCTTTGCTCCGCGCGTTGTGGATCAGTCGGCGGCTTCGGCATCATAAACCGCGCAGGACAAGTATACCCTACCCCGGGATGGATGTCCATACCGCGGAGAATAATTTTATCGTTACTATTCACATATTGATGAAACAATAAGGGGATACGCTGGGGGCTCCGCGCCCCCAGACCTGCGCCAGGGTGGTAACCGTCCGCAGCCTCAATCGGCGCAAGTCCTGCGGACATTGCTTGTTTCCGGCTGAACTCACCGCCGATGAGATCAGCCGAAACAAGCAATCTCGCCATCATGGCGAGTTGCGCCGATTGAGGCTGCGGATCGCACAGGCCCTCGCTCCGGTTATCATGCATCATGCGATAGCTGAATGGTAACATTTTATCGGCTTTTGCACGGGAAAGGGACAGAAGGACGCTTGCAAAGATTGGATATCTCGTTTATACTTACGAAAGAAAATATCTGAAAGGAAGCGGATTTTTATGCAGGTACAGGAACGTTTTTTGCGCTATATTTCAATCGACACCACCAGCGATGAGGCGTGCGCGAACTGCCCGTCCTCCGAAAACCAATGGAAGCTGGCCCAGCTGCTGGAACAGGAAATGAAGGAACTGGGCCTGTCCGGCGTGAAGGTGGACGAGCACTGCTATGTCTACGGCTTTATTCCCGCCAACGTGGACGGCGCGCCGGCCATCGGCCTGATCGCGCATATGGACACGGCGGACGCGGTGCCCGGCGGGCCGATGCACGCCCGTATCCTGCGTTATGCGGGCGGCGACGTGACGCTGAACGCGGAAAAGGGCATCGTGATGCGGGCCAAGGATTATCCGTCCCTCGCCGACCAGGTCGGCAAAGACCTGATCGTGACCGACGGCACCACCCTGCTTGGCGGCGACGACAAAGCGGGCGTGGCGGAGATCATGGCCTTCTGCGAATACGTGATGGCGCATCCCGAATACAAGCACGGAAAAATCTGCGTCGGCTTTACGCCGGACGAGGAAATCGGCCGCGGGGCCGACCTGTTCGACGTGCAGGGCTTCGGGGCGGACTTTGGCTACACCCTGGACGGCGGCAGGGCCAACGAAATGGAATATGAAAACTTTAACGCCGCGTCCTGCCGCGTGCTGGTGCACGGCTTTTCCATCCATCCCGGCAGCGCGAAAAACAAGATGCGCAACGCGCTGCGCATCGCCATGGAGTTTAACGCCATGCTGCCCGCCAGCGAAGTGCCGGAATGCACCGAGGGCTACGAGGGCTTCTACCACCTGAACCACCTGCACGGCGAGGAGCAGGAGGCAGAAATGCGCTACATCATCCGCGACCACGACATGCGGAAGTTTGAGGCGCGGAAGGAGCGGGTGCAAAAAATCGCCGCGTACCTGAATGACAAGTACGGAGAAAACACCATCGAACTGATTCTCCGGGACAGCTACTTCAACATGCGCGAAAAGGTGCGAAAGATGCCCGAGGTGGTGGATCGCGCCGTGAACGCCATCCGCGCCTGCGGCCTGAATCCCGCCTGCGTGCCCATTCGCGGCGGCACGGACGGGGCGATGCTGTCCTTCAAGGGCCTGGTGTGCCCCAACCTGGGCACCGGCAGCTACAACCATCACGGCATTTTTGAATACGCCTGCGTGCAGGAAATGGAGGCCATGGTGGAAATCGTGAAGCGCATTGTGGCGGCGGAGTGAGCGTCTCGGTTGGCAGACGCGCGGGGGGGACAGAAAAAAGGGCGCTTTAAATATGAAAGGCATTAGGCAATAGGCATTAGGCAGTAGGAAAAAGGTGAAACCGACGCTTCAAGACAATATTGTCGGGCATTATTAACTAATGCCTATTGCCTAATGCCTAATGCCTTTTCTTACTTAAAGTGCCCTTCAAATTCTCGATTGCCCTTCTATTTTCTCAGAAAGAGCGATATCAGTTCGCAGAACAAGGTCAGCCCATGTCCCGCCATGGTGGCGAAGGCCGCGCCATAAATGCCGTGGCCGGGCGTCCATTGCCAGGCGCACAGCAGCGTAGCGGCGGCGCCGAGCAGCCCCGCGGCAAGAGAACGCTTTTGCAGCCCGAGGCCCGTCATGACGCCGCCCACGGTTTGCTGCACGGGCATGAGAACCGCCAGCGGCGCGGCGCTCCGCAGCAGGGGCGAAAGCTCCGGCAGGCGGTAAAACAGATTGGAAACGGCGGGGGCGAGGGCGTATAACGCGCATGCGCAGAGCAGGCCAGCCCCCAGCGCCGCAAGCAGCAGGCGGAAAGCCAGCCGGTTTTCCGCCCGTTTTGTTTTGCACCGCGCCATGGCCGGGCCGCCCACCGTCGCCAGCGCGCCGGAAATGAGGCAAGGCAGGAACATGAGCGGCATCACCATGCCGTTGAGCATCCCCAGGCGGCTGACCGCTTCGGCCCGGTTCAGCCCGCCCGCCATGAGGCGCAGGGGGATGATGATGCCGCACAGGGAGCGCAGCCCGGTGTGGCAGAGGCGGTTCAGCAGCAATGGAAAACTGAGGGAAAACAGGCTGCGCCGCGTCGCGCCCAGCCGGGCGTCTCCGCGGAAGGAAGGGATGCGCCGGGCGATTGCGAGAATCACCGCCAGCCCCGCCGCCTCGCCCAATGTGGAAGCCACAGCGGGCAGCGCCGCGCGGTAGGCGACCGTCACCCGCGGAATCAAAAACGCCAGCGCGCCGACCACGCAGAGCCGGACGATTTGCTCCGCCCCTTCGCTGAGGGCCGGAGGCAGCGCCTTGCCCTGGCCGAAAAAGAAGCCGTCATACACGCTGGACAGCCCCACCGTCAGCACGCATGGCGCGAAAAACACCAGGGCGGGCAGGGTGCGTTCATCGCCCAACGCCCGAGCCAGCAGCGGCGAAAGCAGCAAAAACAGCGGCGTGACGCAGAGTCCCAACCGCAGCGCGATTTGCCGCCCGGCGTACAGCGCCAACTGCCGCTCCTCTTCGCCTTCCGCTTTGGCGGTCAGTCGGCTCACCGCGCTGGGCAGGCCGGCGGACGCCGGGGCGAGGGCCAGCATGTGGACGCTGGAAGCCAGTTCCGACACGCCCAGCCCTTCCGCGCCCAGCAGCCGCGAGATCCACAGCCGCAGCCCGAACCCCATCGCCCGCACGACCGCGCCGCAGCACGCGGTGATCATCGCCTGCCGTTTCAGGCTTTCCTTTCTCATGCTCTCGCCTCCGCTTCCGTTCAGCCTATGTGGAGGCGCGGGCGTTTATTCCTGCTTTTCGGTTCGGCTTCGCCTGCCAGGGCAATCGCTTACGAAATAATTACGAAATAATGTGAGACCTGGAAATAAAAAACCATGTAATTGTAGGGGCGGATATCATCCGCCCGCATCCTGTAAATCATTCATTTATGCCAATTTGATGTCGATGATTTTGCCCGACCATGCGGGCGGATGATATCCGCCCCTACATTTGTTCTCTAAATTGAAACAGGTTTGTAGCTTAATTGCAATAAGCGATTGTCCTGCTTCGCCTGCCGCGGATAATTGCGCATTGATATTTTTCATGGTATAATGATGAGGAAATTGGCCGAAGGTCAATTGTCCGTCCAGCCGGGCCGCGAATAGCGAGCACGGCTGGCATCATGGTATAATAACGAGGCAACCGGCGCGAAGCGCGGTTGGCCGTCCTGCCGACTCCCGAAGGGTAAGGCGGCAGGCGT
>CADAKE010000180.1 GCA_902788445.1 uncultured Eubacteriales bacterium | reverse complement strand
GCGCGTTGAGGACGGGGAAGATCTCGATGTCCCGGTTGTAATTGACGGTCGTTTCGCCGTAGGCTTCCAGGTGGAAGGGGTCGATCATGTTCACGTCGTCCAGATCGGCGGTGGCGGCCTCGTAGGCCAGGTTCACCGGGTGCTTGAGCGGCAGGTTCCAGATGGGGAAGGTTTCAAACTTGGCGTAGCCCGCGTTGATGCCACGCTCATGCTCCTGATACAACTGGCTCAGGCAGGTCGCCATTTTGCCGCTGCCGGGGCCGGGGGCCGTCACCAGCACCAGGGGGCGGGAGGTTTCGATATATTCGTTGCGGCCGAACCCGTCCGCGCTGACGATCAGCTTCACATTGTAGGGATAGCCCTCAATGGGATAATGGCGGTACACCCGCAGGCCCAGGGCCTCCAGCCGCGCCTTGAAGTTCACGGCCGCGTGCTGCTCCTGCCAGCGGGTGATGACCACGCTGCCCACGTACAGGCCGATGGAGCGGAACGAGTCGATCAGGCGCAGCACGTCCGCGTCGTAGGTGATGCCCAGGTCGCCGCGCAGCTTGCTTTTCTCAATGTCATCGGCGTTGATGGCGATTACCAGTTCCGCCTGGTCTTTCAGGTTCAGCAGCATACTCATTTTGCTGTCCGGCCGGAAGCCCGGCAGCACGCGGGAAGCGTGGTTGTCGTCAAACAGCTTGCCGCCCAGTTCCAGATACAGCTTGCCGCCGAACTGGCCGATCCGCTCCCGGATGTGTTCCGACTGCATGGCGGTGTATTTGTCATGGTCAAACCCGATGCGCATCTTCTGTTCCCCTCCCTGACTGCTGTTTTTTGCTCTGTATTCTTTCCAACTTTCAAATTATATCACGCCGCGGACAGGGAAACAAGCGACGATCCGGTTTCTTTTTTGTATGTTCATGCCATTGATGGCCGCGTCCTGCGGAGGAGAGGTTTTTCTTGAAATGCCCCTTGGAGGTTGGTATAATGGAAGCGGAAACGCGCCTGGACTTTGAGAACAAGGCGTTAAGATGAGAACGCGAATCGCCGGGCCCGGAAGAGGAGAAGGTATGAGCAGGAAAATCGTTATCGCCATCGCCGCGATGGAGGAAAGCCATCGGGCGCGGATTGCCGCCGCCGCAAAAAAACATGGTTATGAAGCGCTGTTTTTTGACAGCGATCAATCGGCATTACCCGCCCTGACGGACGCGGAGATCGTTTTCGGGCAGTCGGCTGCCTTGGCGAAAAACAGCCCGCGCCTGCGGTGGCTGTGCACGCCCTCGGCTGGCGTCGACCAGTTTATTGGAGAAGGCGTTTTTGCCTCGACGGACGCCGTGCTGACCAACTCCTCCGGCGCATATGGCGTCACCATCGCGGAGCATGTGGTGATGGTCACGCTGGAAATGCTCCGGCGGCAGATGGATTACAGCGCCATCGTCAGCCGCCGGGAGTGGGTGCGGGATTTGCCGGTGCGTTCTATCAAAAACAGCCGGATCACCCTCATGGGCACCGGCGATATCGGACAGGAAACGGCCGCGCGGCTGCGGGCTTTCGGCCCCGCTTCCCTGACGGGAATCAATCGAAACGGGCGCAATCCCCAGGGCTTGTATGATCGAATCCTTCGGCAGGAAGAAATGGACGCGGCGCTGCCCAAGACGGATATTTTGATTCTTTCGCTGCCCGCCACAAAGGAAACATTCCGCCTTTTGAATGCGTCCCGGCTTGCCCTGCTGCCGGATCAGGCACTGATCGTGAACGTGGGCCGGGGCTCCGTTATTGATCAAAAGGCGCTGGAGGGAGAACTTCGCCGGGGCCGTCTGACGGCGGCGCTGGACGTGTTCGAGCAGGAACCCATCCCGCCCCAGGATTCGCTGTGGGATTGCCCCCATCTGCTGATCATGCCCCACGTGGCCGGCAACATGACCCTGCCCTACACCAAGGAACGTATCGTCGATTTATTCCTGGAGGATTTTGAAAATTTCTGCGCCGGGCGGCCTTTGCTCCGCCGGGTGGATTTGACAGTCGGATACTGATCCGGGGCGTTGCAAGAAAGACATAAAAGCGATGAAGCGAGGGCCTGTGCGGCCCTCGTACACCTGCACCAGGAGGTTTCACCTCCTGGACCTCTTGCCCCGGAAACTGCTTGAGAGGGGAAATGAAGTTGGTTCCCGGTGATGCGGGGAAGGACGCGGAAGCCTGACTTGACGCCGTTGTGCTTCTGGATGCGAAGCATCCGGGAAAGCCAGGGAATAATCCGCAGGGGAAAGCGAGCTTTCCCCCTCGGATTTTCCCGGGCTTTCTTGGGCCAGAAGCCCTCAAATTTTCCGTAACCCCAGCGCGGCAGGCGAAGTCCGTCGGTTCATATCAGCTATGCAAATTCGCCAATTGCGGGTCCAGGGCGGTCACCGCCCTGGTGCGGGTCTGGGGCGCACAGCCCCAGCGTTCTCCTTGTTCGATTATCGGTGTCTTTTTATCTTTGGGAACATGACAATTAGGATTTCAATAGATATTCGCCTGTCACGCATTCTCCGCGACGCACAGCCAGCTGATTTCGATGGTGCGGTCGTCGGTGAAGGCGGTGTTGTTGTCGGCAATCGCAAAAATGCGGAAGCCGGTTTTCAGCTTGTTTTCGTAGCTGGTGAACACGAGGTAGCGCCCATCGCCGGTTTTGGGGGAAAGCAGGATGCTGTAATCCGTGTTGGCAAAGGGCGTGGGGAAGGTCACGTTGGCGGTGGCGGTGCGGGTTTCACCGGCGGTGAAGGTGACTGTTGCCAGGCCGCACTGCATGGCCTGCAAATGCGCGAACATGCGCCGCACCGTCGCCAGCGGCGCGCTGACGCTGCTGAGCGCGTCCGCTTCGATCACGCCCGCGAAGGCCGAGCCCGCAAAGCGCGCGTTCTCCAGGCGCAGGAGGGCGTTCGCGGTTTGAAAGCCGGAAAAGTCCGTGTCCACAGCGGTCTGCAAATCCATCCTGTCAAAGCCCAGGTCGATCTGCCCGATGGAGATCGCAGTGCTGGTACTGTTGGACAGGCGCAGCGCGGACACCTTGTCGGTGTTTTGTCCGTCCTCCGTTTTCAGGACGTTCCGCTTCGCCCGGATGGTGGGGAATGTTTTCGGCGCGAAGGAGAGGAAGGAGCCGGGCGCGCCGTTTGCCTGCGGCGCCCAGGCGTGGTAGGCGATGAACCACACATACGAGGCGTTAGGACGGTCGTACAGGCAAACGGTGTTGTCCTCGGCGATCAGCGTGCCGGAGAACATGATGGCGAAGTCGGCGCGGAAGTTAAAGATGCTGTTGTCGTACAGCGCGCCTTCCGCCCGTTTCCAGAACGCGCAGTGCTTCACCGTCACCGTGCCGTCGCCGTACCCGATGCTGACGACCGCGGGATAACCGAAGAACTTGCAGTTCTCCACCAGGTTGCTGCCGTACACGCCGTAGTGGAAGTCCGCGCGGTTGCATTCGCAGTTGCGGTAGGTCACGTCGGTGCACCAATGGGTCGCCGCCGCGCCCCATTCCTTGCTGAAATGCAGGCGGTCGAAGAGCACCTGGTAGCAGTTGTACACGTCGAACAGGTACTCCGTCACGGTGTTTGTGCCGCTGGGCAGGTTGGCCACGTTGTTCCCCACGATGTTTTCAAAGGCGATGTTGAAGCCGTACCGGGCGGTGAACAGGCCGTTGCGCCAGGCCATACCGCTGATATTCCGCGTCTTGACCGTGGTGTCGCACACGGTCACGTTGCTGCGCTGAATCAGGATCTCCGCGGGATACCCGGTGTCCTTCACCAGGATCGTGCCGAGGCGCACGCGGATGGGCTCCGTCAGCTTGTCCACGCGCACGCAGTTCACCACGGAGTGCATGTCCATAAACAAATCCAGCGGCTGGATCACGCCGTAATCGTTGGTGAGGAAGGTCTGCTTGTGGTAATAGCTGCCGGGGTTTCCCTGGCGCTGGCCCAGGCTGTAATTGCCGGTCACGGAAATTACGCTGTTGGGATAGGAACTGAACACGGTTTCAAAGTTTTCGCGGGTCACGTTGGCGATGTTCAGCGCCTCCGGCTCTTCGCCGATTTTCAGAATGACCTGGCCCGCGTTCTGGCTGTCGATCAGCAGCGTGCTGCCGCTGAAATCCACGTCCGTGTCGATCACGGGGCAGTTGCTTTCCGTGGCGGTTTTCAGGTAGACTGTTACGCCGTGGCAGGTCAGGGGCACGCGGAAGCGCTTCGCCAGCAGCGCGGCCAGGCGCACGGGCACGGTGTCGTCGCTGATGCCGTCGCATTTCGCGCCGAACATCTGCGGGCTCACGAACCGGTGCACCAGCGACAGGCTTTCCACCCGCTCCACATACGCTTCCCATTCCGCCTCCGTTCCGGCGAAGCCGTTTTCACGGGCGAGGGCATAGGTGCTTGCCGCGTCCATGTCCACGTCCTCCAGGACGAGGGAATGCCCTTCTGTGGTCGCGCGCTTCATCCCGGCGTAGGCCGCGGCGTAGAGCATGTGGCCGGTCAGGTCTTTGGCGTCGATGATCGCCTGGCTCGTGTTGGCCCATAAGTCCTCCATGTCCGAGGCGGCCTGCAGGGCATCCTGGATGGCGGAAGGGTACTTGTGCTCCACCTGCTCGCTGATGGGCGGCAAATCGCCCACGTCCAGATAGAAAAGCTCGCTGTTCCAGGCGGTGGTATCGCTGCCTAAAATCTCCACCCAGGCGCGGATGCGGCCCGGAAGGGCTGTCAGGCGGGAGGGCACCACAGCCAGCCCGTCCCGGATTTGCAGCGTTTCAGGGGTGCCGTCCGGGAGCAGCATCATCAATTGGGCCGTTTGCCGGTCGCTGATCTGCGGCAGGAAAAAGCGCAGGGTCTGGGCGTTCTGGTCGGTTTCCTGGCCGATGGCGCAGACGCGCGGCGCGGGCATCCGGCCGGAAAAACGGATCGAAATCATATCGTTTCCTCCTTTCGGTTTACCGGCACTGTACCGCGTCTTTTCAGAAAAAGAGAGCCCCCAAGGCGTTTGAGAGATAGGGAGTAGGGAATAGGGAATAGGGATTAGGGAGTAGGGAGTAGGGAGTAGGGAGTAGTGTGCAGAGTGCAGAGTACAGAGTGCAGAGAATCAACCGGCCAAAAGCCTTCCCCTGGCAGGGCAATGTTGTCAACTTAAGGTGAAACAACACCGAGCAAGAAACTTTCTAAAGACTACCCCCAATGTCATCCTGAGCGTGTTCGGCCGCGTTCGCTTGCGCCCGTCCCGGAGGGCGGGCAGGATCTCCTTCGTCGTTCCCACTGAATTGGCTTACCGAAGATTGTTTCAAAAGGGAGATCCTGCCCGCCCTCCGGGACGGGCGCAAGCGAACGCGTCCGGATGCGCTCAGGATGACATTGGAGGATGGTTGAAAAATGTTACTTGGTTGATGCCGGAAAGTGTTTTGCTTAAGTTGACGACATTGCCTCCCAGGGGAAGGCTTTTGTTGCGTTCTTTTTGTTTCGTAACATATTGCTCATTCATGCGTTGGCCCTTGAAGCAAACGACTGATCAGTTGCTTTTGTTTTATTTTTTATGTAATTGTTCAGTCGCGCCAAGATAAGGCAGTTTGAAAAGCAGTATCGGAGAAAATGGACAGAAGTGCATCAAAAGAAGATAGGCCATGAAGGGCGGC
>CADAKE010000179.1 GCA_902788445.1 uncultured Eubacteriales bacterium | reverse complement strand
AAAGAGCAGCCCCACCCTGTACAGCGCCCTGGGCATTTACCTGCCCCTGATCACCACCAACTGCGCGGTGCTGGGCGTGGCCACCCTGAACATGAACAACAACTACGGCCTGCTCCAGTCCGTGCTGAACGGCACCTTCTCCGCCCTGGGCTTCCTGCTGGCCATCGTGCTGATGGCGGGCGTGCGCGAGCGGCTGGAGAGCAGCAAGATCCCCGCCTGCATGAAGGGCTTCCCCATCACCCTGGTGTCCGCCGGGCTGATGGCGGTGGCGTTCATGGGCTTCAACGGCTTGGTGTAAGGAGGAAGCGGATATGACGATTTTGTATGCCGGTATCCTGCTGGGCGCGCTGGGCGTGATTTTCGGCGGCGTTCTGTCCTTCGCCAGCAAAAAGTTCCACGTGGAAGTAGACGAGCGCGTGGCCCAGGTGCGCGAATGCCTGGGCGGCGCGAACTGCGGCGCGTGCGGCTATCCCGGCTGCGACGGCTTTGCCGCGGCGGTTGTCGCGGGCGAAGCGCCCATCAACGGCTGCGCCCCTGCCGGTGAAAAGGGCATGAAGGGCATCGCCAAGATCATGGGCCTGGAAGCCACCACTTCTGAGAAGATGGTCTGCCGCGTGCTGTGCCAGGGCGAAAACGGCATCGCCAAGGAACGCTACCAGTACGACGGTTACCAGAGCTGCGCCACCGCAGCGGGCCTGGCGGGCGGCCCCAAGGACTGCCGCTTTGCCTGCCTGGGCCTGGGCGACTGCATGGACAAGTGCGCGTTCGGCGCCATCCATATGGAAAACGGCATCGCCCACGTTGACCCCGATAAGTGCACCGCCTGCGGCGCTTGCGTGAAGGTCTGCCCCCGCAATGTGCTCAAGCTCCTGCCCCTGTCCTCCAACGTGATCGTGCGCTGCCGCAACAGCGACACCGCCCGCGTGGCCCGCGCCGTCTGCATGGACGCCTGCATCGGCTGCGGCCGCTGCAAGAAGGAATGCCAGTACGAGGCCATCACCGTGGAAAACGGCTTTGCCCGCATCGACCCCGCCAAGTGCACCCGGTGCGGCTCCTGCGCGGCGGTCTGCCCCTGCAAGTGCATTACCATTGATTGATTATTCGCGCAACACAAAAACCGGATGGAGCAAAATCCATCCGGTCTTTTGTTTGTCATTTCTTCAGTTTTGCTTGATCTGGCGCAGCACGGCCTGATAGGTTTCATCGGAAATATCGTGCTCGATTTTGCAGGCGTCGTCCTTCGCGGTCGCTTCGTCCACGCCAAGCTGAATCAAAAACGCGGTAAGGGCCTTGTGGCGGTCATAAATGCGCTTGGCAATTTCCATGCCTTTCTCGGTCAGCGTGATTTCGTTGCGCTCGTCCACCAGAATATAACCGTTTTCCCGGAGTTTTTTCATGGCGAAGCTGACGGAGGGCTTTGTGACGCCGAGCGAAAGCGAGATATCCACCGCGCGTGCATAACCCTTTTTCTCCCGCAGCATCAAAATCATTTCCAGGTAATCCTCAGCGGACTTATGGATATTCATCGGGTTCATCCTTTCCCGGCTTGCCGCGGTTTCCGCGGCGGAGCCGTTTGTTCCTTCCCTTTACGATCGTTGAAAAGCAGATGCTTTCCCTGTTATTATACCACTGTTTGCACATCCTGGCAAGGTTTATGCCAAAAGAACCACGAAGCGACACTGTGTATATTTTGTATTTCCCAAGAAAACAGCCGTGTTGTTCTGTTTTTCCTTCTCTTAGCGCTTGAAAAAAAAGGAAAAATCGGCTATAATACGTTTACATTGATCAGGCCCATGGGAGCCGGGCCGCGCGCGCGGCAGCAGACGTATAAATTCTGCGGGACAGGCATACATTTGCTTGTTCCCGTTTTTTATATTTCGGGAACGGAAGGAGAGAAAACTTCCATGGAAAACACTTCCAAGATCGCTTTCCGCGTTTCACGCGTATCCATTTACGCAAACGCCGCCCTGTCCGCGGTCAAGCTGCTGGCCGGGCTGCTGGCGCATTCGGGAGCCATGGTGTCCGACGCCGTGCATTCCATTTCGGACGTGTTCAGCACCTTCATTGTCATGATCGGCGTGCGCCTGGCGGGCAAGGAATCCGACAGGGAGCATCCCTACGGCCACGAGCGCATGGAATGCGTGGCGGCCATTGTGCTGGCGGGCGTGCTGCTTTTGACGGGGCTGATGATCGGCTATGAGGGCGTGCAGAAAATCATGAACGCCGACGCGCTGCAAACGCCCGGCATCCTGGCGCTGGCCGCGGCAGTGCTGTCCATCGCGGTGAAGGAGGCCATGTACCAGTATACGCGGAAGGCCGCAAAGCGGATCGACTCCGACGCGCTGATGGCCGACGCCTGGCACCACCGTTCCGACGCGCTGAGTTCGGTCGGCGCGCTGATCGGCATCGGCGGGGCGCAGCTGGGCTTCCCGATCCTTGACCCCATCGCTTCGCTGGTCATTTGCCTGTTCATCGCCAAGGCGGCGTATGAAATCTTCCGCGACGCCGTCAACAAGATGGTCGATCAGAGCGTGGACGAGGAAACGGAAAACACGCTCCGCGCCTGCGCCCTGGCGCATCCCGGCGTGCTGGGCATCGACCGGTTGATGACGCGAAAGTTCGGCAATCGAATCTATGTTGAAATGGAAATCGCGGTGGACGGCTCCCTGCCCCTCACCGACGCCCATGGCATCGCGGAGAACGTCCATAACGACATTGAGCGGCAGTTTCCCAAGGTGAAGCATATCATGATTCACGTGAACCCCGCGGAGGAAACAGGCAAAGAAGGATAAAGCAACAGCCGGCGAAGGAAACTCCGCCGGCTGTCGCTTTGCTGATCAGAAATTTTTGTAACTGGCCAGTCAAATTCAGAAGGAGCAAAGTTCTAAGTAAACACTGATTCATTCATCACAGGTAGACATTAGACAAATTGATTGTAGGGGCGGATATGATCCGCCCGCTTTGAAAAATTGCGTCAAGGCATGGGAATGCAGAGAACGTAAAGAATTGCTTAACGGGCGGATGATATTCGCCCCTACATGGACCTAAGTTATAAGTTCCAAGTTCAAAGTTCTAAGTCATTCGTTTGTTACAAATCGGTACATATATTTGCCGTCTCCACTATTAGGACAAACTATCTTAGAACTTTGAACTTAGAACTCTCCTGGCCGCGACTGAACCGTTACAAATTTCCTATGATTTGCCTGGCTTCCGCCGCGTCCTTTTCTACCTGGGCTTTCACGTCCTCCAGGGACGCCATTTTCATGATCGGGCGAAGGAAGCGGTAAAGCGCCACAGTGATCGCTTTGCCGTACAAATCTCCGTCAAAGTCCAGGAGCAGGGTCTCCACGGTCGGCTTCGGGTCGCTGTCGACAGACGGACGCGGACCCACGTTGGTGACGCCCAGATAGGTTTTACTGTCCGG
>CADAKE010000178.1 GCA_902788445.1 uncultured Eubacteriales bacterium | reverse complement strand
GAGCGGCTGTACACCTATTCCCTGAACCTGGACGCCCTGACCAACACCCTGATCGCGGCGTTCGCCACCATGATCTTCGGCACGCTGCTGGCCTTCCCGCTGGCCTGGCTGGTGG
Source organism: uncultured Eubacteriales bacterium (assembly GCA_902788445.1). Taxonomy (GTDB): domain Bacteria; phylum Bacillota; class Clostridia; order Christensenellales; family Aristaeellaceae; genus RUG563. The sequence continues at coordinate 7,412 of CADAKE010000178.1, read as the reverse complement.
GACGCACGAACCTGTACGGCAAGAAATTCTTCCGTGCTCTGTTCGTGCTCACCTACATGGTGCCGCCCTATGTGGGGGCCATGGCGTGGCTGCGGCTGCTGAACCCCAACGTGGGCACGATCAACCAGTGGCTGCGCGTGCTGTTCCATCTGAGCGACGCGCCGGGGCCGCTGAACGTTTACACCCTGCCGGGCATGATCTGGGTGCTCACCAGCTTTTATTATCCCTACGCCTTCATCACCATCAGCCGCGCCATGGAGAAGATGGACCCCTCCCTGGAGGAGGCCAGCCGCATCAGCGGCGGGTCGCCGCTCAAAACGCTGTTTACCATCACCCTGCCCATGATGATGCCCTCGCTCATCGCTGGCGCGCTGCTGGTGTTCGTCAGCGCGGCAAGCTGCTATGGCATTCCCTCCATCATCGGCAGCCCGGGCCGCGTGCACACCGTGACGACCCGCATCGTGGAATATGTGTCCCTGGGCCAGCAGGCGCTGAACGACGCCACCGGCATGGCGGTGTTCCTGATGGTCATTGCGCTGATCATCCTGTTTATTTCCGACGTAGTGCTGGCGAAGCGGCAGTATATCACGGTGTCCGGCAAGTCCGTGCGGCCCGCCATCGTCGACCTGCGGAAGTGGCGTATCCCGCTGACGGTGATCGTGAGCCTGTTCGCCATCATCATGATCTTCATTCCCTTTGCCACCATCTTTGCCACGTCGTTTAAAATCGACATCGGCAAAGGGATGTTTGAAACCAACAACTTCACCTGGACGAACTGGACGACGGTGTTCGGCCGCACGGAGACCATGAACTGCCTGAAGAACTCGCTGATCTTCGCCTCCGTCGCCGCCACCATTGGCATCGTGATTGCCTGCACGATGAGCTATCTGTTGCAGCGTACGCGGGTGAAGGGCCGCAAGATTCCCGACTTCCTGATTACGCTCGGTTCTGGCACGCCGTCCGTGGTTATCGCCCTGGGCCTCATCATGACCATGAAGGGCAACTTCGGCATCAACATTTACAACACCGCCTATATCCTGATCATCGCCTACATGATCAAATACCTGATGATGGGGATGCGCACGGTGGTGTCCGCCATGAGCCAGATTCACGTGTCGCTGGAGGAATGCAGCCAGATCGCCGGCGCAAGCTGGACGCGCACGATGTTCAAAATCACCGGGCCGCTGATTTTCCCCAGCATCGCGGCGGGCTGGTTCCTGATCTTCATTCCCAGCTTCTATGAGCTTTCCATGACCACCCTGCTCTATTCCTCCACCACCAAGACCATCGGCTTCCAGCTCTATGAATACTGGACATTCACCAGCCAGCCCATGAGCTGCGCCATGGCGTTTGGCATCCTGCTGATCGTGGTGTTCCTGAACTTTGTCCTGAACCGCCTCACCAAGGGCGAATTCTCCATTTGATGTGTCTGTTCAGCCGGGGAGATTTCAAGAACGTTTAAACGCAGATAGGAGTTAGGAGAGAGGAGACAGGAGATTCATTTTAGAAGAATCAAATGAAAGAAGGTTGACTTGCGTTTCTGAAAACATGCTTTCGCTCCTATCTTCTATCTTCTCTCTCCTATCTTGAATGAACGCGCCTTTTCGTGTTCGGCTGAACTATTTCCATTTGATAAGGGGTGTTGACAGATGGCAACCGTAACCATTAAACACGTCACAAAAGCCTTTGGCGAGAACGTGGTGCTCAAGGAATTCAACGAGACGTTTCAGGAAGGGGAATTTGTCACCCTGCTGGGGCCCTCCGGCTGCGGCAAAACCACCATGCTGCGCATCATCGCGGGGTTTGAAAAGCCCACGTCGGGCGAAGTGTACATCGACGATACGCTGGTCTCCGGCGGCAAAACCTTCGTGCCTCCCGAAAAGCGCAGCATCGGCATGGTGTTCCAGAGCTACGCCGTGTGGCCGCACATGAACGTATTCGACAACGTGGCATACCCGCTGACGATCAAGAAAACGCCCAAGAGCGAAATCAAAGAGCGGGTGGGCAAGGTGCTGGAGATCGTGCACCTGAGCCAGTACGCCCAGCGCTTCCCCAATCAGCTGTCCGGCGGGCAGCAGCAGCGCGTCGCCCTGGCCCGCGCCCTGGTGGCGGCCCCGAAGCTGCTGCTGCTGGACGAGCCGCTTTCCAACCTGGACGCGAAGCTGCGGGAGTCCATGCGCTTTGAAATCAAGGAAATCCAGAAATCCCTGGGCATCACGGTCGTTTACGTCACCCACGACCAGACCGAGGCCATGGCTATGAGCGACCGGATTTTCCTCATCAACCGCGGCGTGGTGCAGCAGTGCGGCACGCCGGAGCAGATTTACAATGAACCGGCGAACCAGTTCGTGGCCGACTTTCTGGGCAAGGTGGACTTCTTCAAGGGCGAAGCCGCCAACGGCCGCATCTTGTTCCCCGGCATGAACGGCCAGTCCATTGCCTACGACGGCCCGCGCGCGGGCAAGGTGGAAGTGGCGATTCGTCCCGAAAACATTTACTTCACGCCCGACGGCCCGCTGGAGGGCACGCTGGAAAACCAGTATTACCTCGGCGACGTGGACGACTGCCGCGTCCGCGTAGGCGATACCCTCGTGCGCGTCATCGCCAATGGCTATGAATACAAGGATTTGAAGGTGGGCCAAAGCGTTCGGATGAACGTGCGGAACATCATGGTCTTTGAGGACAATGGGCTGCTTAGAAGAGAGGAGATAGGAGATTTATAAAGACGGATGAAAAGGGGAAGCCGCAGTACTCCGTAAAATGCAGAATCATGATATATCTCCTATCTTCTCTCTCCTATCTCCTATCTGATTTAAAGTAACCTTTACATCAAATTCGACTGTCTTCCGACGAGGTGATTCTCCATGCCCCCTCGCATCCGCCAACTGTATCTGGCCATGATGGACTTTGACCGAGGCCAGCCCGACCTGATTCAGCACTTCACGAAGGTGCACGCTTACGCGAAGTTGATCGCTGAACTGGAGGGCATCGACCCGCACACGCGGGAGGTGCTGGAAGCCGCCGCGTTGGTTCACGACATCGGCATCCCCATCTGTAATGAAAAGTACGGCTCCCATCCCGGCCCGATGCAGGAGAAGGAAGGCCCGCCCCTGGCGCGGGAAATGCTGTCGAAGCTGGATTTCACAGAGGAAGAAATTGATCGCGTGTGTACGCTCGTCGGCGAACACCACACCCTCTCCCCCATCGACGGCATCGACCACCAGATTTTGCTGGAAGCGGACTTCCTGGTGAACTGCTTTGCCCACAACAATCCCCGCGAAAGCCTGTACCATACCCTGAACACCGTCATCGCCACCAAAGCCGGAAAAGAAATCTTTACGGCGATGTTCGGGTTGTAAAGCGCTGATTTTCCTCCCGCGCGCAGAAGCACCGCGGGAGGTTTTTTGATGCGGGGAAATCAGAAAAATCTCCCGCTTCCTCTTGATAAAACCGCGCCATGTTGGTATCATGGAGCAGGAGGTGGATTTCATGGAAGTGTTCAAGGATTTGTGCGTTCGGCCGGGAACGTTTTATCTGCCCGGCGAAAAGGAAAACATGGCGGCATGGCCCGTGGTGGCGTGCGACCAATACAGCGCGCAGAAGGACGTGTGGCAGCAGGCGTATGATTTTGTGGGCGGCCAGCCCTCCGCCCTGCGGCTGATCATTCCCGAAGCGTATCTGGATGAGAGCGACCAGCGGGTGCCGCGGGTACAATCCGCCATGGACGAATATCTGCAAAGCGGCGTTCTCAAGGAAGCCGTGCGGGGCATGGTGCTGGTGCGGCGAAGCACCCAGAGCGGCTCCCGACTGGGCCTGGTGCTGACGGTCGACTTGGAAGCGTATGATTTTTCGCCGGACAGCAAGTCTGAGATCCGGCCCACAGAGGGCACCATCGTGGCCCGCATCCCCCCGCGCCAGAAGGTGCGCCGGGGCGCGAAGCTGGAACTGAGCCATGTGCTGCTGCTGTGCGACGACGCGCGGCGCACCATCATTGAACCTGTGTACGCGAAGCGAGATCAATTCCGTTTGCTGTATGACACGCCCCTCATGCTGAACGGCGGCCATATCCAGGGCTGGGCAGTGGAGGACGAAGAAACCCTGAGCCAGATTGCTCAGGCCATCCGAACCCTGAAAGCAAACCTCCCGGAAAACGGCATCCTGTTCGCCGTGGGCGACGGCAACCATTCCCTGGCCACCGCCAAGGCGCACTGGGAGGAAGTGAAAAAGACCCTGCCGGAAGCCCAGCGCGCCGACCATCCCGCCCGGTTCGCCATGGTGGAGCTGATGAATATTTACGACGACGCGCTGATCTTCGAGCCCATCCACCGCGTGATTTTTGACGCCACCGGCGACGCGGTGCTGGACATGCTGAAAGACGCGGGCCTGACGGAGGACGCCCAGCATCCTGATTTGACCTTAGTCACCAAAGCGGGCGACATGCCCCTGTGCATCACGAAGCCCCTGCATTCCCTTCCGGTTGGCACTGTGCAGCAATTGTTGGACAAACAGCCCGGCCTGAAGCTGGACTATGTGCACGGGGACGACGCCGTGCGCGGGCTGGTGCAAAAAGAAAACGCCGTGGGCATCCTCCTGCCGCCCATGGACAAGGCCCTCCTCTTCCCCGCCGTGGCGAAAAACGGCCCCCTGCCGCGAAAGACCTTCTCTATGGGCGAGGCCAACGAGAAGCGGTATTATATGGAAGCCAGGAAAATTATTCAGGAGTAAATGGAAATTCATGCTTCGTAAAAACGACGAAATCATAGTCACCATCGAGCGCTTCGGCGGGGAGGCGGGCATCGCGCACCTGGACGGGATGACCCTGTTCGTGCAGGGCGCGCTGCCCGGCGAAACAGTGGCGGCGCGGGCGCAAAAGGTGAAAAGCACCCACGCCTTTTTGAAAACCCTGCGGGTGCTGTCGCCTGCCGCCGGACGCGCCGAGCCGCCCTGCCCCCATTATGAAAAGTGCGGCGGCTGCGTGTGCCAGCACATGACCTATGAAACCTCCCTGCAAATGAAACGGGAGGTGGTGCAGGACGCCATGCGCCGCATCGGCGGGCTGGACGTGGAGGTGCAGCCGGTGCTGGGCATGGACGACCCCTGGCATTACCGCAACAAAACCACCTTGCCCATCGGCGGGGAAAAGGGCCAGCCGAAGATCGGCTTTTTCGCCCCGCGCAGCCATCGGATTATCGACATTGAAAAGTGTCTGATCGCCCGGCCCGAAAGCGACGCGGCGGCGGCGGTGCTGCGCAAGTGGATGGAAAAGTTCCTGGTGGAGCCGTACAACGAGGAAACCCACCGGGGCCTGGTGCGCCACATGATGACCCGCGTGTCCCGCGCCGGGCAGGTGATGGCCGTGGTGATCGCCACCGGCCCTTTGCCCCACGAGCGGGAGCTGACCGCCATGCTCCGGGCCGGCGTGCCGGGGCTGTGCTCCCTGTATTTGAACGTCAACCGCCGGAACGACAACGTGATTTTGGGCAGCGAAAGCCATTTGATCTGGGGCGAACCCCGGCTGAACGACACGCTCTGCGGCCTGCAATACGCCCTGTCGCCCCAGTCCTTTTTTCAGGTGAACCCCACGCAGACGGAAAAGCTGTACCAGACCGCGCTGGACTTCGCCGAACTGACGGGAAATGAACTGGTGGCCGACCTCTATTGCGGCGCGGGCACCATCTCCCTGCTGCTGGCGAAGCGGGCGAAACACGTGGTCGGCATCGAAATCGTGCCTCAGGCCATCCGCGACGCGGAGGAAAACGCCCGTGTGAACGGCGTTTCCAACGCGGAATTCCACGCCGCCGCCGCGGAAGAACTGCTGCCCCAACTGGTGGCCCAGGGCCTGCGCCCGAACGTGATCGTGCTCGACCCGCCCCGCAAGGGCTGTGAGGAACCTGTCCTCCGCGCCATCGCCGAGGCTTCTCCCCGCCGCGTGGTCTACGTTTCCTGCGACCCCGCCACCCTCGCCCGCGACGCGAAGCTCCTCTCCGCCCTCGGCTACCGCCCCGACGCCTGCCAGCCCGTGGACATGTTCTGCCAAACGGGGTCGGTCGAGACGGTTTGCTTATTGTCCAAAATCAGATCTGCCCCACATATCGACATTGATCTGGATATGACGGAGTTGGATGTGACCGCTGCAGAGACCAAGGCAACGTATGAGGAAATCAAGGCGTATGTCCTCGAGCATACAGGCTTGAAGGTTTCATGCCTGTACATTGCCCAGGTAAAAGCGAAGCATGGAATCATAGAGCGCGAGTGCTATAACAAGGCCAAGGCTGAAGGAAACCCGGTGCCAAAATGCCCGCCGGAGAAGGAGAAGGCCATTGAGGAGGCGCTGAGGCACTTTCAGATGATCTCTTGAAAAATGATATTGCAAACATCTATACAACACAGCTCTCGCAAGGCAAACGTCCTGCGGGAGCTGTTCCATATCAAACGTCCTGCGGGAGCTGTTCCATATTGGCAATCTTTCAAGTGCTGCATTGTAGGATTACTGCTTCGTCACCATGGGGATCCATTCATTGTTCAGCCAGTCTTCCAGCACTGTCGTGTCCGTGATGCTGCTCAGAACCGTAAGCAGCAGATCATACACCTCAGTGTGACCGTAAGGGCAATAGGCACAGACAATGAGGCCGGTGCCGTCCGGGAGATTGACACCGATCTCCACCACATCCAGATATGGCATCCGGTGATTCTCATCCCCGTGTACGGCGAATACATTCATGGTTTCTGATAACTCGGTGATCTCTCCGAAATCCCCGATATAGTCATGGACTGCTGCTGTTCCGGACATCTTCCCTTTCGGAATCATCAGAGATATATAATCGCTTTCGGTTAAGTACACCAAGGTGCCGATGCTGCCCTCGTCCACGATCTCGCAGGCAGCCGGGTACTGAAAGCTGACACGTGTTGAGCCGCGGCTGACGTAACCGGTCGACATAGCAGGGATTTCATCCGCATTGCAAGACAGAATAGGCAGCGAGGCCACAATCAACGTCAGAAGCAATGATATCACTCTGGATTTCATGAAATTAGTCCTCCTTGGCATTACTCATCATCGTTCACTCTCCGCTCCAGATGTCCCTGTTCGCCGATGCTGTAATCAAATACGTCCAGAACGGCGCCTGTCGGCACAAATTCGTTCTGTGCTTCATCGAATACCAACGGCGAAAGCTGCCGGAAAAAGTGCACACCATCTCTGGCATAGCAGGCCGAGCCGTACACCTGAATGCCTGTATTTTGAAAGACTTCGTATCCGTAGGTTGTATAGCTTGCCTCGATTTTACGTGTCTGCAGATGATACACATCCTTGTACTGGACATAGCATCCCGTCCCGTGCCCGATCACACCGAACTCCAGATAAACGCCAGTTCCATCATCGGTTCCGCACAGACGGAAGTCCTCGCACGAAAAGG
>CADAKE010000177.1 GCA_902788445.1 uncultured Eubacteriales bacterium | reverse complement strand
TACTACAACGCCGCGCATGAAGCCGACGCGGAGCAGGGCAAAGCAGGCGAAGAAACCGACGAGGGGATCATCGGCGGCGCGGACGGCCCGACCGCTGTGCTGATCGCTGAAAACGGCGACGATGGGGAACCCAGTTTTACGGGCGAAGCCATCTCCTTCTTCACGGCCATCCGGGCCAGCGTCAAGATCACGCCCGCGTTCACCGTGGAAGCCGTATCGTTTGAAGAAAAGGCGGTCGGCGCGGAAGAATACCAGCCCAGTGAGCAGAACGGTCGGCTGGAAGCCCTGTTCGTCGGCGAGGAACTGCCGCTGGACGTGAAGGCGTATGACGACGCTTTTGAAGCCGCCGCCGCCATTGCGATCAACGAAGCCTTTGAACAGTCCCCGTACCTGCTGGCTTACAATTTCAATAATAATCTCATCGGCGTCGGAGAAAGCGTCAGCTTCTTCACCCAGTACACAGCCGCCGCCGCGTTTGATAACGGCGCGCTGACGGCCTTTGGCGTTTTCAAAGCGCCGGTCGGCAATGACGACGCAGCGGAGGCCGTGGACTGCGACGCCCTGCGCGCGCTGCTCATCGGCCAGGAAATGCCCCTGAACGCCACGGATTACCTGGCAGCGGGAATGCCTGAATACGAAGTAACCGCCGTTGTGATTGCGCTGAACCAGGCCTATGAGAACGCCCTCGCCGGACTGCAATGACCGGGTGAGCAAGGGAAGAATGGAGGACAGGACAATTGCTTACAAAAACATTTAAGCGGGGAATTCATCCCCTCCATGGAATGCACGAGGGCAAAGGCCCAACGCGCGATCTTGAAACCCGGGAATATGTGTCCGACACTGTGGTGATCTCCATGGCCATGAACATCGGCGCGCCCGCCAAGCCCTGCGTCAAGAAGGGCGACCACGTGGACGTGGGCCAGGTGATCGGCGAGGCCCAGGGCTTCATGAGCGTGCCCGTCCACGCCAGCGTCAGCGGCGAAGTGGTGACGGTCGATCAGATTCCCTCCCTCGGCGCGGGCAACGTGCAGGCCGTGACCATCAAAAACGATTTCGCGGACTCTTGGGTGGAGCTGCATCCCCTGGGCAGCGTGGAGCAGGTGGACCCCAAGGCCGTGATTCCCGCCATTCAGGCGGCGGGCATCACCGGCATGGGCGGCGCTTCCTTCCCCACCCACGTGAAGCTGACCTTTAAGCAGGGCGCGACCTGCGACACCATCGTGGTCAACGGCGCGGAATGCGAAACCCACCTGACCGCGGACTACCGCCTGATGCTGGAGCACAGCACCCGCATCGTGGACGGCCTGCGGGCGGTCATGCGGGCGCTGGACGTAAAGACCGGCATCATCGGCATCGAGGACAACAAGCCCGAAGCCATCGAGGCCATGCGGAAAGCGGCCCAGGGCCGGGACGGCGTGTCCGTCCAGCCCCTCAAAACCAAGTACCCCCAGGGCGGTGAAAAACAGCTGATCGAAGCCATCACCGGCCGCCAGGTTCCCTCCGGCGGGCTGCCCATCGACGCGCACGTGGTGGTGCTGAACGTGGGCACCTGCGCCGCCATCGCGGACGCGGTGATCGACGGCAAGCCCCTGATCAACCGCATCTGCACCGTGACCGGCTGCGTGCGCAAGCCGTCCAACCTGCTGCTGCGCATCGGCACCATCACCGAGGACATCATCGGCGAGTGCGACGGCTATTCCGAAACGCCCGGCAAGGTGGTGTTCGGCGGTATGATGACCGGCATCTGCATCCCCAACGACCAAATGCCCATCATGAAATCCACCAACGGCATCGTGGTGCTGAACGAAAAGCAGGCCAGGAGCAAGGACGAAAGCCCCTGCATCCACTGCGGCCGCTGCGTGGCCGCCTGCCCCATCGGCCTGAATCCTTACCAAATCAAGGTGGCCGCCGATAAGAGCGACTTTGCCGCCGCGCAGAAGCTGCACGTGATGGACTGCATCCTCTGCGGCTCCTGCGCTTATGAGTGCCCCTCCCGCCGGTGGCTGACGCCTTCCTTTAAATACTGCAAGGATCACATCACTGCGGAGGCCAAGGCCAAAGCCGCCGCTGCCGCCGCGAAAGGAGGAGCGAACAAATGAGCCTGAGAATTTCCACCGCGCCGCACATGCATAACCCGCTGACGACCCAGCGGCTCATGCAGTATGTGTTTATCGCCCTGCTCCCCACTGCGGCCTGGGGCGTGTACGCTTTCGGTTTCTCCGCGCTGCTGGTGCTGTGCGTCTCCATGGCCAGCGCCGTGTGCGCAGAATTCCTGTGGCAGAAGATCGCCAAGCAGCCCGTCCGGGTGGGCGACTTTTCCGCCCTGGTGACCGGCCTCATCCTGGGCCTGAACCTGCCCGCCACCGCCCCCTGGTGGATGGTGATCATCGGCGCGTTCTTCGCCGTCATCATTGTCAAGCAATTGTTCGGCGGCCTGGGCGATAACTTCCTGAATCCCGCGCTCGCTGCCCGCGCCGTGCTGCTGGCCTCCTGGCCGGTGCACATGACGGCCTCCGCCTGCGTGAACCCCACCTTCTTCCAGGCGGGCGTGGACGCGGTGTCCACCGCCACGCCCCTGGGTGCGCCCGCCAATTACACGCTGATGCAGCTGTTCCTGGGCCAGGCGCCCGGCGCGATCGGCGAGGTGAGCAAAGCCGCCATCCTGATTGGCCTTTTGTTCCTGCTGGTGACCAAAGTCATTTCCTGGCGCATCCCCGTGCTCATGACGGCGAGCGTGTTCTGCTGCACGATGCTGATCGGCGGCGCGACGCCCGAAGCGGCCCTGGCGGCTGTGCTCTCCGGCGGCGTGCTGTTCGGCGCGGTGTTCATGGCGACGGACTACGTCACCTCCCCCATCACTCCCTGGGGCCAGGTGATTTACGCCATCGGCATCGGCCTGATCATCACCCTCATCCGCCAGTTCGGCAGCTATCCCGAGGGCGTCACCTACGGTATTTTGCTTATGAACATTGCCACGCCCCTGATCGACCGGATTCCCCGGAAGATTTACGGCGTGAAGAAGGAGGCCAAGAAGGCATGAGCGAAAAGAAAAGCGTCGGAACCGTCTTCTTTAACGGCATCATTCCCGAAAACCCCACATTCCGCCTGGTGCTGGGCACCTGCCCCACCCTGGCCGTGACCACCAGCGCGCTGAACGGCCTGGGCATGGGCGCTGCCGCCACGTTCGTGCTGGTGTGCTCCAACATCGCCATTTCCCTTTTGCGGAAATTCATTCCCGACCAGGTGCGTATTCCCGCGTTCATCGTGGTCATCTGCACGTTCGTGACCATGGTGCAGCTGCTGATGAAAGCGTTCCTGCCCTCGCTGGACGAGGCCCTGGGCATCTTCATTCCCCTGATCGTGGTGAACTGCATCATCCTGGCCCGCGCCGAAGCCTTCGCCAGCAAGAACGGCCCGGTGCTCTCCGCGTTCGACGGCCTGGGCATGGGCTGCGGCTTCACCCTGGCCCTCACCCTGATGGGCTCCATCCGCGAACTGATCGGCAACGGCAGCGTGTTCGGCTTCAATCTGCTGGGCGGCTCCTATGAGCCCATGCTGCTGATCGTGCTGGCCTCCGGCGGCTTCCTGACCTTCGGGCTGCTGATGGGGCTGGTGAACCTGATCGTGAAGAAGTTTGAAAGCAAGCACGCTGATAAGGAGGGACAGGCCGCATGAGCATTACGGAAATCCTGTTGTTTATGGTCAGCTGCATCCTGACGCATAACTTCATTTTCAACCGCTTCCTGGGCTGCTGCCCCTTCCTGGGCGTATCCAGCAAGGTGGAAACGTCCGTCAGCATGGGCCTGGCCGTGACCTTCGTTATGACCATCGCGTC
>CADAKE010000176.1:2515-8929 GCA_902788445.1 uncultured Eubacteriales bacterium | reverse complement strand
CTGTTCAGCCCGTATGTCAATCATCCCACGACGTTGGCCGACCTCTTGCTGATCCCGATCAAGCCCATTCAGCTGTACTGGTACCTTTTTGTGCTGATCGTTTATTATCTTGTTTTCAGCCGGGAAATCCTCCTACGGCAGAATAGCGCGGCGCTGATGCTCGTAACGTTCGCGCTGGGGCTCGTCAGCGCCTGGATTCCCGAATATCTGCTCTTTGACGTCAAAAGAGTCCTGTATTATTTTTTCTTCTTTTATCTTGGCGTCACCCTGAACAGAAAGAAGGACATACAAAAAAAGAAGGGCCTTGTCTATTTCTGTTTCCCTTGCGCCGTTCTGCTGTATGTTATTTTCTGGAATCACGGAACAAACCTGAACAGCATTCCTTTCGTCAACCAGGCGCTGGGCATTCTCTGTTCCGTTTTCATCTTCTGTATTTTTTATCAGTATAAAGCCTTGGGAGAAAACAGATTCTTTCTCCTGATCGGCAAATATGGTTTGGAAATCTATCTGCTTCACACCTATGTCCTGACCGCCTGCAGGGCGCTTTTTCACCGCCTGAATATCAACAGCGCTGCCATCATCCTGCTTGTCAGTTCCGCCGCTGGCGTTTTTCTGCCTGTCGCAATAAGCGTTTTATGCAAAAATATCAAGATATATAACTATTTATTCAATCCATACAAGAGCAGAAAGCAAAAGTCAAAAGCCTGAATATAGGTCACGGCAGAATCTCAATTTCCGTTCCCAGGGGCACGGCATCGTAGAGCGTCCGGGCGTCCCCGCCGTTCATGGCGACGCAGCCCGCCGTCCAGTCCGTTTCCGCGCCGCCGCCGTGGAGATAAATTTCCCCGCCCAAAAAACTGCCCCAGGGCGGACGCTCGCCGCGCTCCGCGCGTTCCCGGATGCAGGTGGTCAAATCCTCCGGCGCGTTCGCCCGCAGCGCGTCCCGCTCGTTTGGATAGCTGACGCCGAGGGACGGGCCGAATTTGCCGATCTTTTTCACGCACACAAAGTAGCGTCCTTCCGGGGTTTTGCCGTCCCCCTCCCGCTCCTTGGGGCCCGCCGGACAGCGGCCCAGGGCAATGGCGCAGGTGAATGCCGGGTTGTTTTCATCGTCGTACAGCGTCAGCCGCCGGGCGGCTTTTTTGATTTGTATGCGCATGGGATTCTCCTGTTCACGATGGAAAAAGCAGGCTGCTTGCCATCCAGCACAGCGCGCCGGACAGAACGCCGTGAACCAGCCGAAGCAGGGCAAGCTGGCCGATGGTCACGCCGCTGTCCTGCCAGAAGGCCGCGTTCTGCGCAAGCAGCGACAGCCCGCCAAAGGAGCAGGCCGCGCAGATCAGCGGCGCGGCGTAAGGCGAACGCAGGGCGGCAATGCCCTTCACCCCGCCCGTCACCTCCAAAGCGCATTGAAGGGCGGTCTGCGCTTCGATCGGCAAACCGGGCAGCGCGCAGGCCGCCATCCGGGCCGCGGCACAGCCCAGCATCATGCACAGCGCCACCGTGAGCAGCGCCAACGCGCTTTCCCGCAAAGCGGCGCCGAGCGGCATGGGTATTCCGACTGGCGCGTCCGTTTTCTCCTCCGGGCGGATGCACAGGCCGACACCCAGCGCGCCCAGGAGATGGCAGGCCAAAATCATCCAGCCCAGGCGTCTGTCGCCCAGCCAGCCGCCCACCGTGCCGATCAGGAACATGGGGCTCATCGTGCCCGTCATGGCGGCGGCGCGCACCGCGCCGCTGCCCGCCAAACGCGCTTCCCGCATCAGCCGCGCCCCGCCGGGCGAGCCGCACAGCCAGCCCAGAACCGTCCGCATGGCCAGGCCGCCCCGTATCCGGCTGGACACCATCAGCATACACGCCATGAACGGCCCCAGCACCGGCGCGACCGACCGCGCCCACAGCGACAGCGCCTGGCCCGCCGCCTCCGCCGCTTCCGCCGGAAACGCGATCATCGCCCCCGCCAAGATTCCGAACGCCGCCGCTTCCAGCATCCGCATCCCCTCCGGGGACAGCTTATGTGCAAAGCGCGGGAGAAAGAACGGGAACTGGGAAATCAGGACAGCAGCGCCCGGTCGTTGGCGAATTCCTCGCCGCTGGCTTTGAAAAACGCCTCCATCAATTCCTCGACCGTGAGCCGCTTTTTCTCCTCGTCGGCAATGTCCAGGATGATCTTGCCGTCGTTCATCATGATGAGCCGGTTGCCGTAGCGGATGGCGTCCCGCATGTTGTGGGTGACCATCAGGGTCATGAGCTTGTTTTCCGTAACGATTTTCTCGGACAGCTGCAGCACCTTTTCCGCCGTGCGCGGGTCGAGGGCGGCCGTATGCTCGTCCAGCAGGAGCAGCCGGGGCTTTTTCAGCGTCGCCATGAGCAGGGTCAGCGCCTGGCGCTGGCCGCCGGAAAGCAGGCCCACCTTCGTGGTCATGCGGTCCTCCAGCCCCAGGCCCAGGGTGGCAAGCTGATCCCGGTACTGGCTCCTTTCCGCCCGCGTGATGCCGGGCTTCAGCGTGCGTTTTTCGCCGCGCCGGGCGGCGAGGGCCAGATTTTCCTCAATCTGCATGGTGGCGGCGGTGCCCGTCATGGGGTCCTGAAACACCCGGCCCAGCAGCGGGGCCCGCTTATGCTCGGGCAGGCGGGAAATGTCCGTACCGTCGATCACGATGCTGCCCTGGTCGATGGGCCAAACACCGGCGATGGCGTTGAGCATGGTGGATTTTCCCGCGCCGTTGCCGCCGATCACAGTGACGAAATCCTGGTCGTTCAAGTGCAGGTTCAGGTCGTTCAGCGCGATTTTTTCGTTGACCGTTTTGGCGTTGAAGGTCTTTTTCACGTTGACGAGATCAAGCATGTTCCTGCCCTCCTTTTCCCTTGTATCCGGCGGAAACCTTCGCTTTCCAGTAGGGAATGCCCAGGAACACCGCCACCACCAGTGCGGACAGCAGCTTCAGGAGGTTGGTGTTGAGGCCCAGCCACAGCACGATCTGGATCACGATATAATAGATCACCGCGCCAATGGCGACCCCGATCAGCTTCAACGCAAAATTCCTGAACAGCTTCCCGAACAGCACGTCGCTGATAATCACCGCAGCCAGGCCGATCACGATCGCGCCGCGCCCCATGTTCACGTCCACGAAGCCCTGGTAATGGGACAGCATGGCGGAAGAAAGCGCCACGATGCCGTTGGAGATCATCAGGCCCAGGATCTTGGCCAGGTTGGTGTTGATGCCCTGAGCGCGGGACATGGCTTCGTTCGCGCCGGTCGCGCGCAGGGAACTGCCCAGCTCCGTTCCAAAGAACCAATAGAGCACCGCGATGAGCAGCGCCAGCACGATCAGCGCCGTATAAATCGGGTTGCTCAAGCCCGCCGACCGCACATTGCGCTGGCTGACGATCAGCTGGTACTTCGTCACATTGATGCCCTGGTTGGCCTTGAATTCCATGATCGCCAGGTTGATGGAATACAGGGACAATTGGGTCAGAATACCGGCGAGGATGGGCGGAATGCCCATGGCGGTATGGAACACGCCGGTCAGCAGCCCCGCCAGCATCCCGGCAATCACGGCGCACAGCAGCGCGACCCAGACGTTGACGCCGTTCAGCATCAGCATCACGCACACCGCGCCGCCGGTCGCCATGCTGCCGTCCACGGTCAGGTCGGCCAGGTCCAGCACCTTATAGGTGATGTATACGCCGATGGCCATGATGCCCCAGATCAGGCCCTGGGCAACAGCGCCCGGCATGGCGTTGAGAAGAGCGGTGAAGTTCATACGGGAAACCTCCAAGCAGTCGTCGGTCTTTGGTAAGGGATTAGGGATTAGGGAATAGGCTAGGCAATAGGCAATAGAATTCAGAATATTGATGATAATAAGCGGTCTGCATCATTGATCGGCAAAATGATCTGTACACTACTGCCTAATGCCTAATGCCTATTACTGAATCGCCACATAGTCCTCCGGAATCTGGACGCCCAGCAGGGCCGCCAGTTCCGCGTTGTATTCCTTGGTGACGTTGGGGGCGAACTGCACGTTCATGGCCGCCACGTCCGCGCCGTTGACCAGCACTTCATAGGCCATTTCACCGGTGGCGTAGCCCAGGTCATAGTAGCTGATGGACAGGGTGGCCACGCCGCAGCCGGCGCAGATGCCTTCTTCACCGGCGATCACGGGCTTGAGCGCCGGCTCCACCACGTTGCGGATGGCTTCGGTGCAGGAGGCAGCGGTGTTGTCGGTGGGGATGTAGAGCACGTCGCTGCCGTCGCAGGCGTTCTGGGCCACGGAGGCCACGTCGTTGGAGTCGGCGAAGGTGTAGGCTGTGCAGGTATAGCCCAGGGCGGTGAGGTAACCGGTGATCACGTCGGCCTGGTACTTGGAGTTGGGCTCGGCGGAGCAATAGAGCAGGCCTACGGTCTTGGCGTCGGGGAACAGTTCATGCAGCATGTTCGCCTGTTCTTCCAGGGGGGCCAGGTCGCTGGTGCCGGACACGTTCATGCCGGTCGCGCCGTTCCAGTCGTCCAGACCCAGGGCGGTGGCATAGTCGGTCACGCTGGTGCCCAGGATCGGGATTTCGCCCGTGGCGGCCACAGCAGCCTGGAGCGCGGGGGTGGCGTTTGCCATGATCAGGTTCACGTTCTGGGAAATAAAGTTGTTGATGATGGTGGAGCAGGTGTTGGAATCGCCGGATGCGTTCTGCACGTCAAACGCGACCTTGTCGCCCAGCTTTTCGGTCAGCGCGTCCTGGAAGCCCTGGGTGGCGGCGTCCAGCGCCACGTGCTGCACCAGCTGGCAGACGCCCACACGATAGGTTTCCTCAGCCATGGCGGTTGCGCCCAGGCACAGGACAGCGGCAAGCAATACGGCAAGCAGTTTCTTCATAACGGTTTTCCTCCTAAAATAATATTATCAAAAAGGCGGCCTCCCATCTGGAAGAGCCGCCTTCATGAACGCTTGTTTGTTCACGGGCATCTCTCGCAGATGGGCGAGGGCGTAAAGATAAAGGGAAAAAAGAACGTAACAAAGAAAAAGCGCAGGGCGTTAAAAAACGACGCTGCGCTGTTCAGGCGATAGGAAACAGAGAGGACACGGGCAGTGCCATGGCAGGACACAGACTGGTTGTTCATGCGTTTCTTCATGTCTGCCCCCACCTTTCTCTGATTTCGCGTTTTATTATATCACTCCATTTCCGATTGTCAAGAACATGGAAACCTGATTTGAATGCAAATACAATTTCTAAACAATTTATGCATCTCCCTTCTTCCGTCTTCCTTTAATCCATTTCGATCACCCCGGGATAATAGGTCATGATCTCGGTGTCCTGGTTGAGGAAGGTGGTCTGGGCGGCTTCGGGCGGCTGGTAGGGTTCGCCCTCCACGGCGATTTTCACCTGCTTCACGCCGGGAAACTGGGCGGCGGTGAACATGACGGCCCGCAGGGCCTGGATGCCGTTTTCGCCCTGCGCGTCCTGCATAAACTCCTTGGTAAAGTTGATCGTCACCACGCCGTCCTTCATGCTGACGCCCAGCAGCCCGCAGTCAGAGGACAGAGGCGCGTTCAGGCCGCTGTCCTTCTTCGGCCCTTTCACCAGTTCCAGGATGGCGGTGGTCACGTCCGCGTCGGAAAACACGGTGCGCGTGACGGGCACCAGCATCCGCCCGGAGGAAGAAGGGAAATACAGCTGCACGGTGTTTGAGCCCGCCATGGTTTCCACGCTTTCCAGGTTCAGATCAGCGCCGTTGAACGCGCCGCTCACGTCGGTGCCCCAGGTCAGCTTGCTGCGCTTCTGGCCGTCGAACAGGAAGGACACCTCGTCCACGGAATCGAATTCGCACAGCGTCTGGGCCACGGACTGCACCATCAGCGTTTCCTGCTCGGCGTTCTGGCAGTTCAGCGCTTCCTTGCTTAAATCCACCCGTGCCTTTCCGTCCGCGATATCCAGGTCAAATTCTGTTCCCTCGGGCACCGTGGTTTTGAGGCCCAGCCTGGCCGCCGCCAAATCGTTAGCGCTGCTTTGCACCATCAGGTTCAGCGTGGCCTTGGCGATGCCGTCCGTTTTGTCGATTTGCCGGGTGACCGGCACCAGGTAGCCTTCCCCGTCCTGATAATAGACCACGGTGGGCTGGGTGTCCGCCGCAGTGAGCAGGGTGCTGTCGCTCAGCACCGGGATTTTTTCCAGGTCGTCGTTTGCCCGCGTCGGCACGGTCTGATCCTGCCGCAGCGCCAAAGCCACCACCAGCGCCGAAGCGCACAGGATGAGCATCCGTTCCACGTCCACCCTGCGTATGTTCAGTTTCCAGTTTCGTTTTTTCATGCCTGCACACTCCTTCACTTTGTCCTCGCGCTATCCTATGAAGGGGGCGGCGGCAATATGCCCTCTTGCCAGAAACGGCAAAACAGATTATACTGGGTAAGTTCTAAGTTC
>CADAKE010000176.1:0-2503 GCA_902788445.1 uncultured Eubacteriales bacterium | reverse complement strand
AAGTTCTAAGGGGTTTGGCGCATTTTTCTGAATATCTTGTAACTTTCGGCTTAGAACTTGGAACTTAGAACAATGAAAATGGAAGGAAATCATGGACAAAAGCATTCAGATACAGGTGCTCCGCAGCAGCAGGAAAACCATCGCCATGCGCATCACCGGGCCGAACGCCGTGGAGATTCGCGCGCCAAGGACGATGAGCCAGGCGCAGATCGACGGTTTTATCCAGCAGCACCAGGCGTGGCTGGACAAGCATATGGGCATCGTGAACCAGCGGGAGCAGGAAATCGCCCAGCTGCCCCCGCTGACGGAGATGGAAATTCGCGCGCTGGCGGAGCAGGCGCTGGCGAAAATCCCGGCGCGGGTACGGTACTTCGCGGGGCTTTTGCATGTGACCTATGGCCGCATCACCATCCGCAACCAGAAAAGCAAATGGGGCAGCTGCTCCAGCCAGGGCAACCTGAACTTCAACTGCCTGCTCATGCTCTGCCCGCCGGAGGTGCTGGATTATGTGGTGGTTCACGAGCTTTGCCACCGCAGGGAAATGAACCACTCACCGCGCTTCTGGGCGGAGGTGGAGCGCATCGACCCGGATTACAAAGCGCACCGGCAATGGCTGAAGGACGAAGGCGGCAAGCTGATCGCCAGAATGAAATGATGAGGAGTAACTGGTCAGTCGCTGTTGTTGAAAGGACACTTTATGTCATCAAGGCATTAGGCAATAGGCAGTAGGAAAAAGGTGAAACCGACGCTTCGTGACGATATTGTCGAGCATTATTTACTAATGCCTATTGCCTAATGCCTTTTCTTACTTAAAGCGTCCTATGAATGAAACGACCGAACAATTACGATGAGGAAATTTTATGATCATTGATTTTCACACCCACACGTTTCCCGATAAAATCGCCGCGGCGGCAGTGGACAAATTGCAGGCGGCGTCCCATACCCGGCCTTTTTCAGACGGCACGGTGGACGGCCTGCGGGCGTCCATGGCCGCGGCGGGAATCGACGCTTCCGTGGTGCTGCCTGTGGCGACCAGCGCGAAGCAGGTGCCCCACATCAACGACAGCGCCATCCGCGTGAACCGGCAGGCGAAGGAGACGGGCGTGCATTCTTTCGGCGGGATGCACCCGGATTTCCCCGACTGGGAGCAGGAGATGGAGCGCCTCTGTGCCGCGGGCGTGCGGGGCGTGAAGGTGCATCCGCCATATCAGGGCGTGAACTTTGACGACCCGCGCTACATCCGCGTATTAAAAAAAGCATCCGCGCTGGGGATGCTGGTGGTGACCCACGCGGGCCTGGACGTGGGCCTGCCCGGCGCGGAACAATCCACGCCGGAAAAGCTGCTTCGGGCACGGGAGCAAGCGCCGGACACAACGCTGATTCTGGCACACATGGGCGGCTGGCGCTGCTGGGACGACGTGGAACGCCTGCTGCCCGGCACCGGAGTATACCTGGACACATCCTTCGCGCTCGGACACATGACGCCCAACGGCGACGGATTTTATAAAACGGAGGCCGACCTGGCTATGCTGGAACAGGAACAATTCCTGCGCCTGATTCGTCTGTTCGGCGCGGATCATATCCTGTTCGGCACCGATTCCCCCTGGGGCGAACAGGGCGCGTATTTGCGGGCCATCTCCGCTTTGCCCCTGTCCGACGCGGACAGAGCGGCTATTCTGGGAGGGAGCGCGGAAAAGCTGCTTTCTATTTCCAATCCGTAAGCAGCAGCCCTTCCACCCGCGAAAACGCTCTTGTGTTGTTTGTCACGACCGTATAACCCAGCGATCTTGCGTGCCCGGCGATCATCATATCACGGTCTCCGATGCGCATATGTTTTCTTTCCAGGTTGGCAAAAATATCCCCGAAGTGCTCTGCGGCTTTCACGTCAAAACTGAGAATGCGGATTCCTAAAAGCAATTGTAAAATGGCTATGCGGTTCCTTTCCGGAGTCGCGCTTTTTTGTATGCCGTATTCCAGTTCGCCGTAAGTGATGGAAGAAATGCAGAGGTCTTTTCCGAGGTGTTGTTTGATGGTCTGATAAATCGGCCAGTCAGGATGCCGTACTGCCATGATGATGGCATTGGTATCCAGCATATACATCATAGTTTTTCCCTTTCAGACGCAATGCTTTCCGGCACTCCTTCGGCAAGGAAATCATCAGTCAACATGGCCGCGCCTTTATCAAACGCTTCCGCCAACGCATGGACGGGCGTTAATACCAGCGCGTCCCCGATTTTGTTGATGAACACTTCGTCTGTGTGAAAACGGTATTCTTTTGGAATCCTCACTGCCTGACTGCGCCCGTTGCTGAATACCCGTGCTGTTTCCATGCTCCAACCCTCCCCTTTTTCTCTATTCAAAGTATATATCATGATATTCATCAAGTCAATGGTATTTTTTGAAAAGAGGGCTGCTGTGCTTTCGCACAGCAGCCCTTGGGTTATATGGTTTTGTTCCTGATTCAGAATCAGTTGCCAGCCATCCGCTTGTAGTTGGCAAGACG
>CADAKE010000175.1 GCA_902788445.1 uncultured Eubacteriales bacterium | reverse complement strand
ACGCGGGCTTCCTCGCCGGGGCCGACGCCGATGGCCCAGACCACCCGGCTGCCTATGCACAGCAGCGGGATATAGCGGCGGAAGGGCTGGGGCACTTTTTTATCCACAAAATAATCCTGCATGGATTTTACGCCGGGAGCGCCCAAAGGATGAATCTCGTCCCCCGGCTGCCAGAAGCGGAGCGCGCATCGCTCAAATACGCTTTTCGGCATCGCCTGGCAGCGCTTGCCGTCGCCGGTTTCGCCCTGTCCGGGCTGGGCAATCAGCGTGCCGGGCATGGGCAGGGCAGGCGGGATTTCCTTTCCCGCAGGCGGCAGGAAATTCAGATATTCCTGTGTACAGGAGACACGCCACCCTTCCGGCAGATTCATTTTTCCACCGGGAGAAAGGAGCATCAGCCTTTCAGTGGTTTCCCAGTTTAGCTTCACGGGACAGGCCATTCGCAGCGCGTAGCGCCGTAGAGCGGGATGCAGGCGCTGCAAGGGGATATACCGCACCCAGCGGCAGGGGTCATAGAGACAGGCGTTGCCGTCGCTGGAAAGAAACAACCTGGCCTCGCGGCGGAAATACTGATCTTCCTCCGCCAGGATGCGCGCCGCCCGGCCCATGGCTTCCTCCGCCTGGGGAAAGCGGGCGGCGACGGCGGGCAGCACATGATGGCGCAGATAATTGCGCTGGTAATCGTCGGCGGCGTTGGTTTCGTCCTCCATCCAGGGAATGTCCCGCTCTGTCAGCGCGGCGCGGAGGGTTTCGGGGGATACATCCAGCAGCGGTCGCCACAGGAGCAGCCCTTCACTTTCCGGCCATCCGCGCCAGGAACGCTCCTCCATCGCGCCCAGGCCGCCGCTTCCGCTGCCCCGGAACAGGCGCAGCAGCATAGTTTCCGCCTGATCGCGCCGGTGATGGGCCAGGGCCAGAATGACCGTGCCGTTTTCCATGCAGGCTCCACGGAGCGCTTCGTACCGCGCCTGCCGGGCCGCATCCTCGCTTTTCCCCCGCACCTGCACGCGATAGACCGCGCAGGGAACGCCTAACCCTTCGCACATCCGCGTCACAAAATCCGCGTCCCGACCGGAGGTTTCCCGCAGGCCGTGATCCACATGGGCGGCTGAAACTTCGATGTTCTCCGTCCGGGCCAGCTCGGAAAGCGCTTGCAGCAGCGCCACCGAATCCGCTCCGCCCGACACCGCCACCGTCACCCGGCCGATGCCTCCCAGATCATGCCAGGAGTTCCGAACGGTTTCCAACAAAAAATTCCAATCGTTCATACCACTTTATTGTACCCCTGAAACGCAGGAAACGCAAGGGCTTTTTCGAGGTTTTACGATTCATTCACCAGCTTGCCCGTCATGTGCTCGGGCCTGAGGCGAAACATCAGCGTGCGCGGGCCGGAGCGGGCGATTTCTTGGTCGATATAGGCTTCGTCCCGGGTGAATTTATAGCTCAGCTTCCGGGAAATATCGTAAATCGTCTCCTGATCCTCGATGATTTCGATTCTGCCAAAGACAATCACGCTTTTGATGTTCAGCGCCCATTCGCCGTCCTTGCGGAAGCCCTGGTCATACGCGCAGAAGGACGCCTTATCGCACCGCCGGATGGCGTCGATCTTATGGCCCACTTTGCCGCTGTGGAAATACAGGCAGCCGTCCGCTTCATTATAATAATGGTTGATGGGCAGGCCGTAGGGATAGCCGTCGTCCCCCTGCACGCTGAGCACGCCGCGCTTTTCTTCCTTTAAAATTTCGACGCATTCCGCGTCGGAGAGCTTTTGTTTGATCCGCTTGATTTCCCGAAACATTTCTGCTCCCTCCTTCAAGTCCATGATAGCACAAACCCACCGGAAAACAAGAGAAAAGGAAAAAGTTTTTTGTCAAGGAAAAATGCTTGACAGAAGCGGAGAATCGTGTATAATATACCCTTGTCAAGGAACGCGGCTTGACAGGAGGCGCAGGATGGAAAAAGAAGCACTTTCCGTGATGGGGAAAAAAGTCACGCTCTCCTGGCTGCTGGCGTTCTACGGCGAAATGCTGACGGATACCCAGCGGGAAATGGCCCATCTGCACTGGGAGGAGGACTTCTCCCTGACCGAAATCGCCAGCCAGTTTTCCGTGTCCCGCCAAAGCGTGCATGACACGGTGAGCCGCACGGAAAAGCAATTGACCGCGCTGGAGGAAAAGCTGGGGCTGGTGGCGCGGTTTCAGAAAATGGAGGCGGGGCTGACCGCCTGTAAGGAAGCGCTGAGCGGCGTGACCGCCACGCCGGAAACGGCGGAGAAGCTGCTTTCGGCCCGCCGCTGGATTGATGAATTGTTAAATCAGGAGGAAGCGTAATGGCCTTTGAAGGGCTTTCGGACAAGCTGCAAAACGCTTTTAAAAAGCTGACCGGCAAGGGCAAGCTCACCGAGCAGAACATCAAGGACGCGATGCGCGAGGTGCGCATGGCCCTGCTGGAAGCCGACGTGAACTACCTGGTGGTGAAGGACTTTGTCAAGAAGGTCACCGAGCGCTGCGTGGGCACAGAAATCCTGGCCAACCTGAACGCCGGGCAGCAGGTCATCAAGATCGTCAACGAGGAACTGACCGCGCTCATGGGCGGCAACAACGCCAAGCTGACCTGGTCGCCGTCGGTGCCCACGATCTATATGCTCTGCGGTTTGCAGGGCGCCGGCAAAACCACCATGGCCGCCAAGCTGGCGGGTTACCTCATTAAGCAGGGCAAAAAGCCGCTGCTGGCCGCCTGCGATATTTACCGCCCCGCCGCCATCAAGCAGTTGCAGGTGGTGGGCGAACAGGTGGGCGTGCCGGTTTTTGAAAAGGGCACCCAGAACCCCGTCAAGACCGCCAAGGAAGCGGTGGAGTACGCCCGGTACTACGGCCAGGACGTGCTGATTATCGACACCGCCGGCCGCCTGCACATCGACGAAGCTTTGATGCAGGAATTGCAGGAAGTCAAGGCCGCCGTTCATCCCCAGGAAATCCTGCTGGTGGTGGACGCCATGACCGGCCAGGACGCCGTGAACGTGGCGAAAACCTTCGATGAAAAGCTGAGCATCGACGGCGTGATCATCACCAAGCTGGACAGCGACACCCGCGGCGGCGCGGCGCTGTCGGTTCGCGCCGTGACGGGCAAGCCCATCAAGTTCGCCGGTACGGGTGAAAAGCTGGGCGACATCGAGCCCTTCCACCCCGAGCGCATGGCCAGCCGCATCCTGGGCATGGGCGATATCCTGACCCTGATTGAAAAAGCGTCCGCCGCGGCGGATGCCGAGGCCGCTGAAAAGCTGGCCGCCAAGGGCAAGAAGAACCCCGCTGATTTTGACCTGAACGACTTCCTGGAGCAGATGCACCAGATCAAAAAAATGGGCCCGCTGCAGAACGTGCTGGGGATGCTCCCCGGCGTGGGCAGCAAGCTGAAAGACGTGGAAGTGGATGAAAACGCGCTGAAAAAGCCCGAGGCCATCATCTGCTCCATGACCATGAAGGAACGCCACAATCCCGGTATCCTGAACGCATCCCGCCGCAAGCGCATCGCCGCGGGCGCGGGCGTGACGGTGCAGGACGTGAACGCCCTCATCCGCCAGTTTGAGCAGATGCAGAAAATGATGAAGCAGATGATGGGCAACAAGCGCGGCATGATGAGGGCTATGCGGAACATGAAGGGCTTACAGTAAGTGAGGAGTTAGCAGAGAGGAGATAGGAGATAATATAGCCAGTCAAAGAAATAGGCTTGCTCATTTAGAACATCGCTTTAATCTCCTATCTGCTCTCTCCTATCTCCTAACTATTCATTCGCGGTTATCATATTCCTATGATTACCATATATTCAATTCAATTTAGGGAGGAAAACTACCATGGCTGTGAAAATCCGTCTCAAGAGAATGGGCATGAAAAAGCACCCCTTCTACCGCGTCGTCGTCGCTGACGAACGCAACGCCCGCGAT
>CADAKE010000174.1 GCA_902788445.1 uncultured Eubacteriales bacterium | reverse complement strand
TGCGCGGCTCACCGGCTTTTTGGACGCAAAATTTACTAAGGACTATATTTATCTCCTATCTTCTCTCTCCTAACTCCTATCTTGATGACTTAAAGCGCCCATAAAGTCACAGTTGACTGAACAATTACCCGCGAAAAACGGCTGCCCCAGCAAAGGGACAGCCATTTTGTTTGCCATGAATCTTATTTTGTTTTCTTCCGATCCAGCAAAGCGGAAAAGGCCAGCAGCACCGCGGCGCTGATCAGCAGCCCGCCCACGATATCCGAAAGCCAGTGCACGCCCGATCCAAGGCGGAACAGCACGCCCACGACGGCCCACACCACGCACACGACCTGGGCCAGGGTGCGCTTTTTGGGGTCTTTCATATACACCCCCGCCGCCATGGCCGCGCTGCCTAAGATCATGCAGAACAGCATCGTATGGGTGGAGGGGAAGGAAGCTTCCGGCGCGGTATCGCCGGGGATGATGACAGGGCGGTAATTGACGATCACCTTTTCAAAGAAAAGGTACAACGCCAGGAACAGCGCGTAGACCGCCGCGAGCAGCCAAATGGAGCGATCCACTTTTTTGATGCTCCCGCGCTTCACGCACTGCCACGCGCCCAGCCCCAGGATACACACCGCCAGCAGGATGGCGGCATAGCCCATGTATTTTGTCACCTTGTACAGCGTCATGTTCAAGCCCACCGCGTCACGCACCGCCCCGTTGATCTGGGACAGGCCGACCTTGGTTCCCTCCGGACCGATGGCCGCCACATCCACGGTGCTCACCACCAGGATCAGCAGCAGGAACAGCGCCAGGAAAAGCGCCGCTAAGGACAGTTTCTTTTTCATCCGGTTCCTTCCTCTCCAATCACAATTGCCATCAATGAACAGCCCCGTTATTATACTACCATGTTCGCCCAGGCGCAAGAGGTCATTCTCCCGCCAGGGCGTTGAACCCTTCGCCCAGGGTTTCGTGGGTGTCGGTGATGAACATGAACGCTTTTTCATCCTCCTGCCGCACGATCTTCTTCAGCGGAATGACCTCCCGCTGGGACACCACGCTGATGAGCAGCGTGCGCTCCTGTCCGCTGTAAGCGCCGGTGCCGCTGAGGACGGTCGCGCCGCGGTCGAGTTCGCCCATGATACGCTGGGAAATGTCCACGGCTTTGTTGGTGATGATGAAGCACGCCTTGGCGGAACCGAAGCCCGCCAGCACCAGATCCACCGCCCGCGCGGAAACGAAAATGCAGATGAGGGCGTACAGGGCGGCGCGGGCGCTCATGGTGAACGCGGCGCAGAGAATGACCGCGCAGTCGATCAGGAACAGAAAGCCGCCCACCGTCACCACGGGGAATTTGTTGTGTACCATCCGGGCGATCATATCCGACCCGCCGGTGGTCGCGCCGCCGCGCATGATCAGGCCCAGCCCCACGCCCAGCACCAGCGCGCCGTACACGCTGCCAAGCAATATATCATCCGTCAGCGGCGGCAGTTGAATCAGGTCGATGCAGGCGGAAAACAGCAGCGTCGCCACCAGCGACCGGAACGCGAACACCCGGCCCATGGACTTGTAGCCGATGATAAACAAAGGCAGGTTCAGCGCCATGCTGGTCACGCCGACCGGCCAGTTCCACAGATAATTAAAGATGGTGGCGACGCCCGTCAGCCCGCCCGGTGCGATGTTGTTCGGCACCAGGAACAGCGGGTACGCCGCGCCGCCGATCACGCAGCCCAGCAGGATTTCCAGGTACGCGACCAGGCGCTCGTTTTTCAGCCGCGCCTTGATAAAAGACAGCATA
Organism: uncultured Eubacteriales bacterium; assembly: GCA_902788445.1. GTDB lineage: Bacteria > Bacillota > Clostridia > Christensenellales > Aristaeellaceae > RUG563. The sequence continues at coordinate 2,160 of CADAKE010000174.1, read as the reverse complement.
AAAAAATCTCCCTCCAGCGAAGTGTACTTTTATTGTATTCTTTCTTGACTTGAAATTTTCCTGCCTGAAAACGGAATTGCCCGTCAAATTTCAGCGGCGGCTTGTGTTTTTCAGCCGATTCAGGTATAATGAAAATGGAAAATTGTCTGAAAGGAGACGAAAAATTGGGCATTCTTTCCGGCCTGCAAAGCGACCCGCGCGGGACGCTGATCATCCTTTTATATAACGCTCCGGCGATTCTGATCGCCTTAACGCTGCACGAGTTGGCCCACGGCTATGTGGCCCTGCGCTGTGGCGACCCGACGGCCCAGATGATGGGGCGGCTGAGCTTTAATCCGCTACGGCATCTCGACCCCATCGGCACGCTGTTCATGTTCCTGTTCGGCTTCGGCTGGGCGAAGCCTGTGCCGGTGAACCCGCGGAATTATAAGAACTTCCGGCGGGACGATATTTTGGTTTCCCTGGCGGGCATCACGATGAACCTGATCTTGTTCCTGTGCGCCACGTGCTTCATGGTGGGCCTGAACCAACTCCTCTGGAAGCCGGAGGTATGGCAATTGGGCTCCCTGACCACGCCGGGCGAGTTTCTCCGCTTTGACGGCATGAATTTTTACTCCATCCTCTCCGGCGAAAACAGCCTGGTGGTGGAGAAAGCGAACCAGTATTTGCAGAGCGTGAACGGCAACCAGGCGTACCTGAGCCTGCTCACGCCCGCGAAATACCGGAGCATGGGCCTGGTGTACACCGCGGCGGGCGATTATTATTTCACCGCGGACGTGATGAACGGATACCTGCGGTATCCCTGGATGGTGTATATCCAGCGGTTCCTCATGTACTTTACCCGCATCAACCTGAGCCTGGCGCTGTTTAACCTGCTGCCCATCCCGCCGCTGGACGGCTATCATGTGGTGAACGACATTTTCCTGCGCGGCAGGCTGCATATCCCAGCCAAGGTGATCAACGTGATCATGATCGGCTTTATGATTCTTCTGTACTTCACCAGCTTCATTTCCACCGCCATCAGCACCGTGGTCTATACCGTGCAGGGCGCGGTGGTGAATGGGATATTGGCGGTGTTTGGACTGAGTTAAAATGTAGGGGCGGATATCATCCGCCCGTTGTATCACATCATGAGGGCGTTTCATTTTTATCAGCAACGGCATTTTGTCAGCGGGCGGATAATATCCGCCCCTACAATATGACCGGATGAAATACGCTAATAATATCAACAGGTGAAAACATTATGCCGCTCACACTCCACTTGGGCCAATTCGAGGGCCCGCTGGACATGCTGCTCTTTCTGATCAACAAGGCGAAAATCGACATCAAGGACATTTTCGTGTCCGAGGTAACAGACCAGTATATCCAGTCCGTGCAGAACGCGCCCGACCTGGACATGGACGACGCCAGCGCGTTCATCAATATGGCCGCCACGCTGCTGGAAATCAAAAGCCGGTCGCTGCTGCCCAAGCCCAAAACCGAGGACGAGGAAGACCCGGAGGAGGCGCTGATCCGCCAGTTGGAGGAATACCAGCGGTTCAAGGAAATCGCCCAGAACATGCAGGGCTTTGAGAAGGCGGCGGCGCAGATGTTTGAAAAGCTGCCGGAGGAATATCCCCTGCCCCCTCCCACGCTCGAGCTCAAGAATCTGACCATGGAAGGGCTGCTGGCCGCGTTCGCCCGGGTGATGGCACGGGTGAAGGAAGAGGACGAGGAGCCCGTGCAGACCGCCCGGCGCATCGTGCGGGACGAATACACTGTGCCCCGGTGCAGCGCGCACATTTTACGGCGGCTGAAAAAAGGGCCGGTGAAGTTTGACGAACTGTTTTCCCCCCAGCCCAGCCGGGACGAGGTGGTGACGCTGTTCCTGGCCCTGCTGGAGCTTTTGCGCCTGGGCCGCGTCAGCGCGGAGCAGGATGGCATTTTCGGAGAGATGGTATTGGAAGCGCGGGCGGGCGAGCCCGCGGAGGGAGATTTGCAGATTGATGGATACGACTGAGCTGGCCCACGTGATCGAGGCCATTCTGTTTGTGGCCGGGGAACCGGTGAACGTGAAGGACTTGCAGCGGGCGCTGGACGTGACCGAGGACGAAACCCGCCAGGCCATCGACGCCCTGGACAGCGACTATTCCTTCCACCGCCGGGGCATCACCCTGAAAC
>CADAKE010000173.1:4063-4390 GCA_902788445.1 uncultured Eubacteriales bacterium | reverse complement strand
GGAGCCCATGGCCACGATCACTTCTTCGGCATCGGGAGCGCCGTAGTAATCGAACAGCTTGTAGGCGCGGCCGGTCACCTTGGCCACTTCGTTCATGTAGCATTCCACGATTTCGGGAACGGCTTCATAGTACTTGTTGGCCGCTTCACGGTTCTGGAAGTAGATGTCGGGGTTCTGGGCGGTACCGGCCTGATGGGGATGTTCGGGGTTCAGGGCGCGGCCGCGGAATTCGGCGATCTTGTCCCAGTCCACCAGCTTGGCGATTTCGTCCAGCTCCAGCGCGTCGATCTTCTGGATCTCGTGGCTGGTGCGGAAACCGTCGAAGAA
>CADAKE010000173.1:0-4013 GCA_902788445.1 uncultured Eubacteriales bacterium | reverse complement strand
TGGCTGGTGCGGAAACCGTCGAAGAAATGCAGGAAAGGCACGCTGCCCTTGATGGCGCTCAGGTGAGCGACCAGGGCCATGTCGTGGGCTTCCTGAACGGAGCCGGAGGCCAGCATGGCAAAACCAGTCTGGCGGCAGGCCATCACGTCGCTGTGGTCGCCGAAAATGCTCAGCGCGTGGGCGGCCAGGGCGCGGGCGGACACGTGGAACACGCCGGGCAGCAGCTCGCCGCTGATCTTGTACATATTGGGGATCATCAGCAGCAGGCCCTGGGAAGCGGTGAACGTGGTGGTGAGAGCGCCAGCGGCCAGAGAGCCGTGCACAGCGCCAGCCGCGCCAGCTTCGCTCTGCATTTCAGCAACGTGTACTTGCTGACCAAACAGATTCTTGCGGCCCTGGGCGGCCCATTCGTCGATGTACTCGGCCATGGTGGAGGACGGCGTGATGGGGTAGATGGCGGCTACGTCGCTGAAAGCATAAGCGACATGGCTGACAGCACCGTTGCCGTCGATGGTCAATTTAACAGCCATGGGAAACTCCTCCTCTTTTTTATGAGCGGAAAATCATTCCATTTCCCGCTTCTTCTCCATCCAATATTATACGGCGAATGAGCCTGCATTGTCAAGCAAACAGCGGAAAAAACACGAATGATTGTGGAAACATGTGTAACCGGCTGAAATATTATCAGTATTTTTAGAAGAATTTTTTCTTCTTAATGACAAAACTCAGGGCAGATGCTATAATCATCCTACCAGAATAACCGGGAGGAAAACGAAATGAAAAGAATCGTATGCTGCATATGCGCCGCTTGCCTGCTGACGCTGCTGCTGCCCATGGGCGCGCTGGCCGACCACCAATACCTGCTGGACAGCGACACCCGCCTGATCACCCAGGCCGAGCTGTGGGACTGGGATCGGGAATCGCTGAGCTTCATGTTCAACGAAATCTTCGCCCGGCACGGGTATCCCTTCGATCCTGGCGGAAAATTCTACAACTGGTTCAACGCTCAGCCCTGGTATCAGGCGGTCAACAAGGTGAGCAAGGAGCAGGCCGTCGCCAAAGCCACCGACCTGGAGTGGAAGAATTACTACACCATCAAGGCCGTGATCAGCCAGATGGACGCCAACGGCTGGCCGTATCGGAAACCGGCCGGTTCCTCCCTCAAATCCTGGCGGGACTTCACGCCGCCGGACACTTCCCTGAAGCTGACGGGCTTTGAATACGTGACGCTCGCCGCCAACCAAAAGCTGAATGTCTATTCCGCGCCTTCCGCATCTTCCTGGCGCGGGGCGAACGGCAAGGCCATGCTGAACACCAACGGCGCGGTGTGGGCCGCGGGCTGGGAAAACGGCTGGCTGCTGGTGTTCTATGAAACCAACAACGGCAGCGTGCGCGTGGGATATGTGGATGGATCGCAGATCAAAGGACGGGTGAATTTAAACGATCAATTGGTTTTTGACCGCTCCGCCTGCCGCCTGGCTTCCGCCGCCACGCTGACCGACGACCCGCTGCGCACCATGTCCACCATCACCAGCCTCCGCGCGGGCGACACGGTGACGTACCTCACCACCGTGAACAACCAAAGCGGCTGGAGCTTTGACTACATCGAAACCACCGTGGGCGGCAAGCTGGCGCGCGGCTTCATCCCCACCGGCTGCCTGGACGTGCCGTATGATACGTTGGAAAACTGGGACGCTTATTCCAAATAAATAGTAATTGTTCAGTCAACTGTGACTTTGTGGGCGCTTTAAGTAAGAAAGGCAGTAGGCAATAGGCATTAGGCATTAGGAAAGCAAGAAGAAACCAGTGCTTTGACGCGACATTTTGTCGATCATTATTTACTACTGCCTATTGCCTATTGCCTACTGCCTTGATGATTTAAAGTGCCCTTGAAGCAAACGACTGACCAGTTACAAGAAATAGATTCATCCCGACAATACAACTCCCCGAGCCGACGATGTGTCCGGTTCGGGGAGTTTCGTTTTTTCAGGATTCTGCCTGTTCCGCAAGCGCTTTCTCGATCGTTTCCAGCAGTTGCTCCCGTCCGTCGCCGGTTTCGCTGGAATAGCAAATCACCTGCCAGGGCTGCACCTGCAATGCGCGGCAGATGGGGGCCAGGTTCTTCATCCTTGCGCCCCGGGAAATCTTGTCCGCCTTCGTGGCGACCACCACAAAGGGCAGGCCATTCCCCCGCAGGAAAGCGTTCATCTGCACGTCGTCCTGCGTCGGTTCATGGCGGATATCCACCAGGTGCAGCGTCAGGCGAAGCTGATCGGTTTCCCGGAAGTACCCTTCCATCATTTCGCCCCAGCGCAGCTTTTCCTTTTTGTCCACCTTCGCAAAGCCATAGCCCGGCAAGTCCACCAGATGAAAGGCCTCGTTCAGCAAAAACAGGTTGATGAGCCTTGTCTTTCCCGGCGTGGCGCTGGTTTTCGCCAGGGCTTTCCTGCGGCACAGATTGTTGATCAGGCTGGACTTGCCCACGTTGCTCTTCCCCGCCACCGCGATTTGGGGCAGCGCGTTTTCCGGCGGCGCATACGCCGCCATGCTGGTCACAAAGGACGCGGATTTGATTTCCATGGTTGCTCCTGTTGTCTTTCGTTTGTTAGGGGGATTCAGTGATAAAGGGAACTTTAAATAACCAAGATAGGAGTTAGAAGAGAGGAGATAGAAGATAATTTCGTTTTCTATCATATTTCTGATTAACGAAGATTGCCAAAGGGCTTCCCCTTGAGGGGAAGCTGTCAGGCGCGGAAGCAAGATGGCTCAATGGATGAAAGTCAATTCGCGCCTGACTGATGAGGTAATAGATAAGCTGGATTTCATCAAAGCGGCTTCGTTCAAGGCCAGCAAATCACCTCATTCGTCCTGCGCGAATGATCTTGGTGACTCTCTCCATCTTGCTTCCGCGCAGGCCACCATCCGGGGTTGCCGCCCGCCCTACGCTGAAAATGATCCACTGGATCATTTTCCGGGCGCTTCGGGCCCCTCAAGGGGAAGGCTTTTGGTACGGCAGTCTTACTTTGGACTATATTATCTCCTATCTCCTCTCTTCTAACTCCTATCTTGGTGAATGTGCCCCTTACGCCATCAGCGCCACCTTGAGCACATCCTCGATATTCTCGGTCAGGACGATTTCAAACTCCTTCCGCACGTGCTCGGGCACGTCCTCCAAATCCTTCTGGTTCTCTTTCGGAAGAAGGATGGTTTTGATGCCCGCGCGGTAGGCGGCGAGCAGCTTTTCCTTCACCCCGCCGATGGGCAGCACGCGGCCGCGCAGGGTGATTTCCCCGGTCATGGCCACGTCCTGGCGCACCTTGCGTCCCGTCAGCGCGGACACCAGCGCGGTCGCCATGGTGACGCCGGCGGAGGGGCCGTCCTTGGGCACGGCGCCTTCTGGCACGTGGATGTGAATGTCCAGGTTCTTGTGGAACTCGGGCTGCAATTCAAATTCCTTCGCGTGCGCCCGCACCCAGGAGAGCGCGGCCATGGCGGATTCCTTCATCACGTCGCCCAGCTGCCCGGTCAGCTTCACCTGCCCGGTGCCCTCCATGGTGGCGCATTCCACGGCCAGGGTCTCGCCGCCGACAGTGGTGTAGGCCAGTCCGTTCACGATGCCCACCAAGGGCTCCTTTTCCGGGGCCTCCCGCAGGAAGCGCGGCGCGCCCAAATACTTTTCCACGGTCTGCGGGCTGACGGAAACGGTCTCTTTATCCTCGTCCAGCATTTCCACCGCCGCCTTGCGCACCACCCGGGCGATGGTGCGGCTGAGCGTGCGCACGCCCGCCTCCCGGGTGTAGCCCTCGATCAGGTGCTTCATCGCCGCGTCGGACACCTTCACCGACTTGGGCGGCAGGCCGTGCTCCTCCGTCTGCTTGGGCAGCAGGTGCTTCTTGGCGATGTGCAGCTTTTCCTCTTCCGTGTAGCTGGGCACCTCAATGACCTCCATGCGGTCCAGCAGCGGGCCGGGGATGGTGTCCATGGTGTTGGCGGTGGTGATGAACATGACCTTG
>CADAKE010000172.1 GCA_902788445.1 uncultured Eubacteriales bacterium | reverse complement strand
CTGTACGGGGCCTGCTCCACCATGGCGGAATCGCTGATCCTGGGCAGCATCCTGGTGGACGGCGGCTATGCCGATCCCGTGCTCTGCGCCGCCGGAAGCCACTACTGCACCGCCGAACGGCAGTACCGCTTCCCCCTCGAATACGGCAACCAGCGCACCATGGCCGCCCAATGGACGGTGACGGGCACCGGAGCCTGCCTGCTGGGCAGAGCCGAAAAGGCCGAAGTCAGCGTCACGATGGCGACCATCGGCCAGGTGGTCGACATGGGCATCCGGGACGCCAACAACATGGGCGCGGCCATGGCCCCCGCCGCGGCGGACACCCTGAAGCGCCACTTCCTGGACACGGGACGGAAGCCCCAGGATTATGACCAGGTAATCACCGGCGACCTGGGGCAGGTCGGCAGCCAGATATTATCAGAACTGATGGAGGAAAGCGGCTTCCCGCTGCGGGAAAGCCGGTACATGGACTGCGGGCTGTGCATCTTTGACCCGCAGGACGACGTGCACGCCGGGGCCAGCGGATGCGGCTGTTCCGCTTCCGTGCTGAGCGCGATGATTTTGCCCAGGCTGAGAAGCGGAGAATGGAAGCGCGTCTTGTTCATGGCGACGGGCGCGCTCCTCAGCCCCACTACCAGCCAGCAGGGCGAAACCATTCCCGGCGTGGCCCACGCGGCGGTGCTGGAAGGAGGGGATGCGGCGTGCTGACTTATCTGAAAGTGTTTCTGACGGGCGGGCTGTTGTGCGTGATCGGCGAGGCGCTGATCCTGAAAACCAAGCTGACCCCTGCCCGCATCCTGGTGCTCTATATCACCTCGGGCGTGATTCTCAGCGCCGCCGGGCTCTACGACCCGCTTGTCCGCTTTGGCGCGTCCGGCGCGACGGTGCCGCTCACCGGGTTTGGCCATGCGCTGGCCCAAGGCGCGATTGCCGCCGTGCAGGAAAAGGGCCTGCTCGGCGCGTTCACCGGCGGCCTGCAAGCTACAGCCGGAGGCATCGCCGCCGCTGTGTTCTTCGGCTTTCTGGCCGCCGCGCTTTTCAAGCCGAAGCCTAAAGATACTTAAAGGACAGTTATTAAAGGCAATAGGCAGTAGGCAATAGGCAGTAGTAAATAATGATCGACAAAATGTCGTCCCAAAGCGCTGCTTTCGTCTTGCTTTCCTAATGCCTATTGCCTAATGCCTATTGCCTTAGTCACTTAAAGCGCCCTATATTCCATCATCGCAGCAAGAACATCTGCCCGGCAAATCGCTTTCCGCCTCTATGCGGAAAGCGATTTTTGTTGTATAATGGAGATCGTAAACGGAACAAAAACGCTGGAAAGGAGGCGGTTTCATGGACGGGGAGCGCGAAAAACCGTTGCAGTGCCAAATCGACGGCATTCCTTACCAGGCCTGGGAAGAGCCGGATCTCAGCTGGCTGAAAGCCTATGGAACCGTTTTCCGGGTGTGGGATCAGCGGCTGACCGGGAACCTGTGCTTCGGCGTGGCGGGGCAGTACGGAAAGCTGTTCGTGAAATACGCCGGAGCGAAAACCGTGAACTTCCGCGGCCATCCCACCGACGCGATTTACACGCTCCACGAGGCGATGCCGCTCTATGACCGGGCGCACCCCGCGCTGACGCGCCTGCTGGCCCACGGCCCGGCGGGGGACGGATACGCCGCCATCTTTGAATGGCGCGACGCCCTGCCGCTGAACGGAAAACTGAAATACTATTCCGTGCTGGATCAGGTTCGCAGGCTGCCGCCCGTTCATACGCTGACGATGCTGGAAAACATCATCGACCTCCACGCTTCGCTGGCGCTGGACGGCATCATCGCCTCGGACTTCCACGACGGGCACGTGCTGATCGACTTTGGAAAAAACGAGGCGATCGTGTGCGACATCAACCGCTATCGCCGCAAGCCCGCCTTTAACGGCCAGGGCCGTATGCGGGGCTCCGATCAGTTCATGGCGCCGGAGGAGTATGAGCTCAACGCCGCGCTGGATGAAACCACCACGCTCTATAACATGGGCGCGCTGGCCTTCGCTTTCTTTGGCGACAACGATGACCGGTCGCTCAAAAAGTGGGTCGGGCCCAAGCCGCTCTTTGAGGTGGCCAGCCGCGCCACGAAGAAAAAGAAATCCGACCGCTATCCCTCCATGCGCGCGTTCCAGGACGCCTGGCGCGAAGCGGTGGGATATTGCAGGCTGTAACGCACGATCATGAAAGGAAGTATTTCATGCCAATGGACGGTTTGACCCTGGGCTTCATGGCCCGGGAATTGCAGGAGACCCTGCGGGACGGGCGCGTGGAAAAGGTGACCCAGCCGGAAAAGGACATGCTGGTGCTTCTCATCCGCGCGCAGGGAAAGAACCATAAGCTGCTTTTATCCGCCGCGCCTTCGTTTGCCAGGGCGCATTTGACCAACGCCAATTACCAGAACCCTGCCGACGCGCCCATGTTCTGTATGCTGATGCGCAAGCATTTGCAGGGCGGCAGGCTGGCGGGGCTGGAACAACTCGGCGGCGACCGGGTGCTGAAGCTGACCATCGAAAACAAGGACGAACTGGGCGACACCGCGCCGCGGGAGCTGTACCTGGAGCTGATGGGCCGCCACAGCAACCTGACGCTGGTGAAGGATGGCCGCATCGTGGACGCCATCCGCCACGTGTCCGGGGACATGAGCCGGGTGCGCCAGGCGCTGCCCGGCCTGCCCTTCGTGCCGCCGCCAGTACAGGACAAAATCGACCCGGCGGAAATGGCAGAAGATGCTTTAAGCGCCCGGCTGTCCGCGCTCTCCGGCCCCCTGGACAAGGCGCTGTCCGCTTCGATCCGCGGCCTCTCCCCCGCCGCCGCGCGGGAAATCGCTTTCCGCGCCACCGGGATGCACCGGACAGAACTGGACGGCCTGAATATTGCGGAGCTTTCCAGCGTCGTCTGTTCTCTGTTCCGCAGGATGCCCGGCATGGCACAGCCCACAGCGCAGATGGGGCCGGATGGGCTGATGGCCGACGTGCTGCCCTTCCCCTACCTGAGCCTGGAAACGGGCCTGCAAAAGCCGTATGCTTCCCTGTCCGCCGCGCTGGACGCTTTCTATTTCGGACGGGACCGGCGCGACCGGATGAACCAGAAGAGCCAGACGCTCAAGCGCCTGATCAAAACGCACCTGGAGCGGGACGAAAAGAAGCTGGCCCTCCAGGAAGAAGAACTGACCGCCAGCGCGAAGATGGAAGAATACAGAATTGCGGGCGAACTGCTCACCGCCCAGGCGTACATGGTGCCGCGCGGCGCGGAAACGGTGTCCCTGCCCAACTTCTACGATCCCCAGGGCGGAACGGTGGAAATCGCCCTGGACGTGGCGCTGACCCCCGCGCAGAACGCGCAGAAGTATTTCAAGCGCTACCGCAAAGCGCGGGTGGCGCAGGACTTGGCAAAGGAACAGAAAGAGAAAACCTTAAAAGAAATCGAACTGCTGGAACAGGCGCTCTTTGACCTGGAGGAAAGCGAAACCGAGCAGGACATGGCCGACGTGCGCAAGGCCCTGGAAGACGGCTGCATCGTGAAGCCCGCGGGCGCGAAGGGCGGCAAGAAAAAGCCAAAGCAGCCTGAAAGCGCGCCGATGCGCTTTGAGACCCCAGACGGCACGGAAATCATCGTGGGCAAGAACAGCGCGCAGAACGACCGGGTCACGGGCGCGGCAAAGGGCAGCGACACCTGGCTCCACGCCAAGGACATGCCCGGCTCCCATGTGATCGTGAAATCCGAGCATCCCAGCGCCGATACCCTCGCCATGGCCCTGCGCCTGGCGGCGTGGTACTCCAAGGGCAAGGGCGTTTCCGTGCCTGTGGACTATACGCTGCGCAAGCACGTGAAAAAGCCCGGCGGTTCCCCGGCGGGGTTCATGATTTACACCAACCAGAAAACCGTGGTCGTCAGCGCCACGGAGGGCGAGATCGCCGCCATGAAGCGCGTATGATCGGGTCCGTTCTGTCCCCTCACAAAATGTGGGGGATTTTTTTATACATGAATCATGCCGAAAGGAAACTTTAAGTAACAAAGGAGAGTACAGAGTGCAGAGTACAGAGTGCAGAGAATTTAGATGAAAAAGTCGAATCGCACTATTGGTTGACTATATTATCTGA
>CADAKE010000171.1 GCA_902788445.1 uncultured Eubacteriales bacterium | reverse complement strand
CCGGCGATGCGGTGCTGACCGTCGCCTATCAAACGAACGAGCCGCTTCCCGCCCTGGCTGTGACCGTGCTGCCGCTGCCGGAGGAAGGCATAACCGATCTCAGGCTGGAAAATGCCGCTGCGCTCACCGTCCTGGGCCGTCAGGTGCTGGTGGGCTGGGCTGTGCCCGGCATGGATGAAGAATTGAAGCTGCCCACCTCCTTCTCGGCTGCCTTCCACGCCGATCATGCGGAGCTGAATTGGCTGCTGACCCTGACCACCTCCGATCCCATCGACGCAGCTTGCAAAGAACTGGATGACCGGATCGACCTGGATCTTCACACAGAATTGGACGAGGCTAAAGCGCTTCTGACCGCTTTGCAAAGCGGCGAAACCCTGCCCGAAACCAGCGGAAAGACCAAGGACATTGTTCCAAAGATCAATGAACTGAATGACGGCTTGACGCAATTAAACGATGGAGCTGAGACGCTGGCAAACGGCGCTGCGCAGCTGTCAGACGGCGCTTCCGCCCTGAAGGATGGAGCAGCTCAGTTAAACACCGGCGCAGCAGAATTGGCTGCCGGGGCTTTGACGCTGTCCACCGGAGCGGCGGATGCGGAAGGAGGCGCTGCATCCCTTGATACGGGCCTTGCGACCATCATTGCCAATAATGAAGCGTTGAATAACGGAGCACAGACGATTTTTGCGGCGATCCTTTCCTCTGCCAATGCACAGCTTTCCGCCTCCGGCCTGGATGCTGCTGGAATCGAAATTCCCGAACTGACAGCGGAAAACTACGCTGCAGTGCTGGATGCGGTGCTGCTCCAGCTGAACCCCGAAACCCTGCGTGCGTCCGCTCAAGCCCAGGTGGAAACGACGGTACGGGCCCAGGTCGAAGCCAACGCTGATCAGGTGCGGTCCGCTGTGGAAACGGCTGTTCAGGATAAGGTGCTGGCGGCTGTATTGCAATCTGCCGGGCAGAATATGACATCGGAGCAATACGCCCAGGCGGTGCAGGCTGGTCTCGTATCGTCTGAACAGGCCGCCGCGATCACCGCTGCTGTCGAACAGCAGATGGCAACCGAGGAAGTGAAGGCGCAGATTGACGCTGCCGTACAGCAGCAGATCGAACAGCTGATCCAGGATAATACAGCAGCTTATCTTTCTTCCGATGAAACCATCGCCGCCCAGCTCTCAGCCGCCCAGGCAGCTTATGAAAGCCTGATCGCTTTGAAAGCGCAGCTGGATCAAATCAACACCTTCGTGACAGGCCTCAAAACCTATACGGACGGTGTGTCCCAGGCCGCTGCTGGCGCTTCCCAGCTGCATACCGGGTTGACCCAGCTGAACGCCGGCGCTGCCACTTTGTCCACCGGGGCGGCTGCTTTGTCCACCGGCGCTGCCTCGCTCTCCGAAGGCGCTGATTCCCTCTACGATGGCACCGTGGAATTGAAAGATGGCGCTGCCGCCTTGCATACGGATGGGACGCAAAAATTCAAGGATACCTTGACCGATGCCGAGAAGGAAGTGGCGGAAAAGCTGCTGCCCTACGTGACAGACGATCTGCCCAAGGCGCTGCGCATTTATGAAGAAACCCGCGACAACGCGCAAAACAGTGGCTATGACCTGCGTCCCGAAAACATGAAGACCGTAACTGTTTATATCATTCGCACGGATTTACAGTAAACTGATGACAGCAATTTTCGCCCGACCCGTTTTGAAGGAGGAAGCGGATCATGAAAAGCTATGCCACCAAACAAGCCCTCGCAAACGCCCTAAAACAGCTTTTGCAGAAAAAGCAGATCACGAAAATCACCATCAATGATATTACGGAGGCGTGCGGGATCAGCCGGATGACCTTCTACTATCACTTCAAGGATATTTATGATCTGGCGGATTGGACCTTACAGGAAGCGCTGCACGCTGCCATTGCTGAAAATCGCACGCATGATAACTGGCAGCAGGGCTTTTTGAATCTGCTGGAAGCGCTGAAAGCCCATCAATCCCTGATCCTGAACGCATACCGTGCCATTGATCGGGAGCTGGTGGAAAGGTATATGCGCCGGGAGGTGGAAGCGCTGCTGCTGCCCGTGGTAGAAGAGCAGGCTGCTGGCATCAAGATCAGCGAAAAAGGGAAGCACAGGGTGGCGATCTTCTACACGTATGCCTTCATGGGCGTTGTGATGGAATGGATCCAGCGTAATATGGCGGCGTCCCCCCAGGAGGTAGCCGCCACGACAGCGGCCATGATCTATGGCGATTTCCATAATTCTTTGGAAAACATGAGCCGGTACGAAGCGAAAAAAGCATAATCATCTTCTTTCATCAAACAGGCGGTCTTGTTCAGAATTTGAGCAAGGCCGCCTGTTTGTGTATGGTTTTTCCGATCAAAGACAGATAACATGAAACCGTAGAAACCAATTCATCAAAAGGGGTGTAGCGCCATGCATTACTTTGAAGAGCATCTGCCGTCGGAAGAAAGAAACGCCATTCCTTACCTATCCACTACCGTACAGTTTCTGGATTACATCTCCGATCATTACGGTGACAGCATCGCCCTGTCTGATCAGAATCAGGCGGTCAGTTACAGCGAGCTTGCCCTCCGTGTGTCACGCCGTCGCCATGTGCTGGAGGAGCTGCATCTGCCGCCGCGGTGCAATGTGGGCCTGTTCGATACCAACACCATCGCCGCCGTAGAATGGTTCCTAGCCTTGACGACAGCAGGATACACAGCCGTCATGCTGCCATCCGCGCTGTCCGAAGCCGTACTCATTCATACCGTGCAGCATTATGAGTTAAAAACGATCATTACAGGCCCGACCCTCATTGAAAAAACCAACAGCTTGAGTATCCCGATTGTTCCTGCGTATTTCATTGAACGAAACGGCAGTCCTTACGCCTTCGTGACGAAAAATGACTGTGCGGCCATCTTTTTTACCGGCGGCACCACCGGCACGCCCAAGGGCGTGATGCTGAATCATGGTGCCCTTATGCGGGGCGCGCTGAACGGCACCTATCGGGACGGCACGATGTTTGGCCAAACCATGGTGGCGGCTCTGCCCTTTACCCACGTATTCGGCATGGTTTTCAGTATGCTGTCCGGCCTCTATACCGGCTCCCACATGGCGGTTTGCGGGAATATGCGGGATCTGTTCAAGGAAATGGCCCGCGCAAAACCCACCACCATGATCGCCGTACCGGGGATGGCGGAAATGATGCTGACCGTCGCGCAAAAGCGGGGCGTTCAAGCCTTGGGCGGAAGATTGAAGTTAATCATCTGCGGGGCGGCTCCGGTGCCGGAGAGGCTGATGTACAGCTTTAAGCCATACGGTATCCGTGTGCTGTCCGGCTATGGCATGACGGAAACGGCCAACCTGGTCTGCGGCAATCTGGAGCAGGAAACCCACCCGGATTCCGTCGGCAGGCAGTACCCCTGCCAGGAAGCCCGGATCGTGAACGGCGAATTGCAGGTGAAGGGCGATATGCTGTTCAGCGGCTATTGGAAGGATGAAGCGACTACCAGGGCGGCTTTTGACGGCGATTGGCTGAAAAGCGGCGATCTTGCCCGGGTCGATGAGGACGGATTTATTCACATCATTGGGCGGATCAAGAACCTGATCATCCTGGGCAACGGGGAAAACGTATCTCCGGAGGAAGTGGAAGAAGTATTTTATCGCAGCGTCTGTGTTCAGGATTGCCTTGTATCGGAAACAGAAATCGCAGGCCGCCCGGCTATCCAGTTAGAGGTGTTTCCCATTGATGATGTGACGGATGAAACTCTGGAACAGGAGATGAAACGGATCAGCGATGCCTTGCCGACCACCATGCGGCCTGCCCGCATTTTGATCCGGCACGAACCTTTTGAAAAAAGCGCCAGCCTGAAAATCATTCGGAAAAAGTGAGGGAAAAGTTATGGAACAGAAGCTGATGGAACTGCTGCTGGAAGTAGCGCCGGGCATTGATCCGAAGGAAGTGAAAATGGAGAGCAGACTGCAGGCCGATTTGGGCCTGGACTCCATGAGCGGGATGCTGCTGCTCATGGAAATAGAAGATACGTTTCAAATCGAATTGGAGGATACCGTGCGATTTGAAACGGTGGGCGACGTATGCAAATACCTTTGTAAACACAAGGATAAAACCGTCGCCTGAACCAATCGACAAAAAAGGAGGAACCATCATGTATTATTCCAGCGGTAATTACGAAGCCTTTGCCCGTCCCGAAAAGCCCGAGGGCGTGGAACACAAGAGCGCTTACATCATCGGCACCGGTCTGGCGGCCCTGACCGCCGCCTGTTATCTGGTGCGGGATGCCCAAATGCCAGGCAAGCGCATCCACATCTTTGAAAAGGACCCCATCCCCGGCGGCGCCTGTGACGGGTATGAATACCCCGGCGTGGGCTACGTCATGCGGGGCGGCCGGGAAATGGACAATCACTTCGAGGTCATGTGGGATCTGTTCCGTTCCATCCCCTCCATCGAAACCGAGGGCGTCAGCGTCCTGGACGAATACTATTGGCTGAACAAGAAGGACCCCAATTTCAGCCTGTGCCGCGCTACGGAGAATAGAGGCCAGGACGCCCACACCGACGGCAAATTCGCCATAAGCGATAAAGGCGCGATGGAGATCATGCACCTGTTCTTCACCCCGGATGAAGAACTGTACAACAAGAAGATCACCGATTTCTTTGATGATGAAGTCATATCGGCGGCCTGCCTGATTTCAAGGCTCTGCGCTTCACCAAGTATAACCAGTATGAATCCATGATCCTGCCCATGGTGCGTTACCTGGAAAGCCATGACGTGCAGTTCCATTACAGCACGAAAGTGGTCAATGTGGAATTTGACATCAAAGCGGATGGCAGCAAGCACGCTACTTCCATCGAAGTGCTGCGCAACGACCAGCAGGATTTCATCATGCTGACGGATGACGACTTTGTTTTCATCACCAATGGCGGCTGCGTTGAAAACTCCACCATGGGCAGCCAGAATATGCCCGCCGACTTCCGCACGGAAATCAAGGAAGGCGGCGGCTGGGATATGTGGCGGCGCATCGCGGCCCAGGACTCCTCCTTCGGCCATCCCGACAAATTCTGCTTTGATCCCGAACAGACCAACTGGATGAGCGCCACCGTGACCACCCTGGATGACCGCATCATCCCCTATATTGAGCGTATCTGCAAACGCGATCCCTTCTCCGGCGGCGTAGTCACCGGCGGGATCGTAACGGTGAAGGATTCCGGCTGGCTCATGAGCTGGACCATCAACCGCCAGCCCCAGTTCCGCAATCAGCCCAAGGATCAGTGCCTGGTATGGGTATATGGCCTGTTCACCGATAAGCCCGGCAATGTTCACCGATAAGCCCGGCAATTACATCCAAAAGCCCATGCGGGAATGTACCGGCAAGGAAATCTGCATGGAATGGCTGTACCACATCGGCGTGCCGGAGAAGGATATCCCCAAACTGGCGGAAGAAAGCGCCAACACCGTGCCCGTCATGATGCCCTACATCACCGCCTTCTTTATGCCCCGCGAAAAGGGAGACAGGCCAGATGTGGTGCCCCAGGGAGCCGTCAACTTCGCCTTCCTGGGCCAGTTTGCTGAAACCAAGCGGGATACCATCTTCACCACCGAATACTCCATGCGCACCGGCATGGAGGCCGTATATACCCTGCTGAACGTGGATCGGGGCGTACCCGAGGTTTGGGGTAGCACCTATGACATCCGCGATCTGCTGAACGCCACCGTCATGCTGCGGGATGGCCGTCCCCTCACCGATATGAAGCTGGGTATGAAGGAGAAAGCAGCTGTGCATGAATTGCTCAAGCGTATTCACGGCACCGATATTGAAAAGCTGCTGGCGGAATACCATGTGATCGGCTGATTCTGCCGCCCGCTGTCTGCGCACTTTTGCAGGCAGCGGGCCTACGCTTCAAAATACGCACAGGAGATAATCATTATGTCATCTCTGGAGGGACCAACCAAGGCATTCAGAGAGTTCTTCATGATGTGTTACCATCATCCAAAAAGTGTTACCATCGGAATTGAAAATGTTACCAGCCTCCAAAAAGTAACACATGGTAACATTGTATCAAAATTCACGTTTCTTTCCAACAGAACCAATAAGATTCCAACCTATTATACCTTGTTGTGGCCTTCGCCATAATCAGAAAAGGCCATAACTTTTTTATTGGAAAAACCGGAAAAGCGCCGCTCCAACTGTCCGTAAGGCACTGAAGGAGAACTCCTTCAGATTGGAGTGATACGAATGACGGATCTGGAAAAGCAGAAAGTCGCCGTCCTGCGCAGCCAGGGTCAGAGTTACGGGGCCATTGCCGACGCCCTTCATGTGTCTGTGAATTCTGTCAAAACCTTTTGCAGAAGGAGCCATCTTTCCGGCGCGAGGGTTGCTGAAAGTTTGCCTGAAAATGACTTGACTGAAGGCGAAAACAGAGTGATTACTACTGTCACCGAAACGCCTGTAAAAGCTGGCGCTTCGCCCTTACATCCAACCTGCAGGGTCAAGCTGACCTTCTCGGAGGAAAGTGGTATGCCTCTACCGTGTTTCCACCGTTGGTCAGGTGGATCACGACGACATCCCCATGCAGCGTATCGCCTGCAGGGACTACGCCGCCACACATCCAGACTGGGAGATCGTCGATGAGATTTCTGAAAAAGGTGTCTCCGGGTACAAGGTGGCCGCGAATGACCGCGACGCCATTGTGGAGATCAAGAAGAAAGCCATCAAAGGCGAATTCGACGTCCTGCTGGTTTTCATGTTCGACCGCCTGGGCAGGCGCGAGGATGAGACGCCGTTCGTGGTGCAGTGGTTTGTTCAGCAGGGCATCGAGGTCTGGAGCACCCGCGAGGGGCAGCAGCGCTTCGACACCCACGTGGAC
>CADAKE010000170.1 GCA_902788445.1 uncultured Eubacteriales bacterium | reverse complement strand
ATTCACTGCGGCATCTGCGGTGAGCACGGCGGCGACCCGTCCTCCATCGAATTCTGCAACCAGATCGGCCTGAACTACGTCTCCTGCAGCCCCTTCCGGGTGCCCATCGCCCGTCTGGCCGCTGCGCAGGCTGCCATTAAGGCCAAGAAGTAATTTTCAGCCAAGTGCGGGGCTGTCTCACCAAAAGTGAGGCAGCCTTTTTTAAGAAAATGGTATTTGGTTAGTCGTCCGTTTCAAGAACAATTTAGTCATCAAGATAGGAGTTAGGAGATAGAAGAGAGGAGATTTTATCAACTTCTGACAAATGGATCATGTCCTTGCGATATATTTGCAAGACACAATCCATCTCCTATCTCCTCTCTCCTAACTTCTATCTTAACTCAAGGTGGCCAATAAATCTTGCCGACGAAACAGATACAAAAAAATGGAGGACTCTTTTCATGGTGAAGCTATTCGATTCCGGGGTTTATCTGCTCAAAGGCCGTGAAGTAATCCCATCCGCGCAGGAAGCGGCGCAAAAAGCGGGCCGTCCTGTAAGCAAGGACGAAGCCGCGAAGGGCACCATCGCCTACGGTATTTTGCAGGCGCACAACAAAAGCGGCGACATGGAGCATCTTCAAATGCGCTTTGACAGCCTGACCAGCCACGATATCACCTATGTCGGCATCATCCAGACCGCCCGCGCCAGCGGCATGAAGGAATTTCCCATGCCCTACGTGCTCACCAACTGCCACAACAGCCTGTGCGCCGTGGGAGGCACGATCAACGAGGACGACCACATGTTTGCCCTCAGCGCGGCGCACAAGTACGGCGGCGTGTACGTGCCCACGAATATGGCGGTCATCCACTCCTTTAACCGGGAAATGATGGCGGGCTGCGGCAAAATGATTCTGGGCTCTGACTCTCACACCCGCTACGGCGCCATCGGCACCCTGGCCGTGGGCGAGGGCGGCGGCGAGTTGGCGAAGCAATTGGTGGGCCGCACCTACGACCTGGCTCGGCCCCAGGTGGTGCTGATTTATCTGGACGGGGAGCCCCGCCCCGGCGTCGGCCCGCAGGACGTGGCGCTGCAAATCTGCGGCGCGGTGTACAAGAACGGCTATGTGAAGAACAAGGTGATGGAGTTCGTGGGCCCCGGCGTCGCCAAGCTGCCCATGGAATACCGCAACGGCATCGACGTAATGACCACGGAGACCACCTGCTGGTCGTCCATCTGGGAGACGGACGCGGCGACGGAAGAATACCTGGCCATCCATGGCCGCCCGGAAGAATATAAGGAAATGAAGCCCGCTGACGTGGCGTACTACGACGGGTGCGTGTACATTGACCTGTCCACCATCGAAAGCTCCATCGCCCTGCCCATGCACCCCAGCAACGTGATCACCATCCGGGAACTGCTGGAAAATCCCGGCGATATCCTGCGCGAATGTGAACAAAAGGCCAACCAACAGATCGTCGGCGCGAAGCTCGACCTGACCAGCAAAGTTCACGACGGCGGCGTGTGGGTGGAACAGGGCCTGGTGGCGGGTTGCTCCGGCGGCACGTTTGACAACATCTGCGCGGTGGCGGATATCCTGCGGGGCAACAGCACCGGCAACGGCGCGTTCACCATGAGCGTGTACCCCGGCTCCATGCCCGCGTATTTGCAGCTGATGAAGAACGGCGCGCTGGCGGACATTGCCGCGGCGGGCGGCATCATCCGCGAATGCTTCTGCGGCCCCTGCTTCGGCGCGGGCGACACCCCGGCGAACGGCGAACTCTCCATCCGCCACACCACCCGCAACTTCCCCAACCGCGAGGGCAGCAAGCCCGGCGAGGGCCAGATGAGCGGCGTAGCGCTGATGGACGCCCGTTCCATCGCCGCTACCGCGATCCACCATGGCAGGCTGACCGCCGCCACCGATTTGGACATTGAATACAAGAAGTACGATTACGCCTTTGACAAGGCCGTGTACGACAAGCGCGTGTACTTCGGCTTCGGCAAGGCGGAACCGGAACACGAATTGAAGTTCGGCCCCAACATCAAGGACTGGCCCGAGCAGCCCGCGCTGACCGACGACCTGCTGGTGAAGGTGTGCAGCTACATCACCGACCCCGTCACCACCACCGACGAGTTGATTCCTTCTGGCGAGGCGTCCTCCTACCGCTCTAATCCCG
Source organism: uncultured Eubacteriales bacterium (assembly GCA_902788445.1). Classification (GTDB taxonomy): domain Bacteria; phylum Bacillota; class Clostridia; order Christensenellales; family Aristaeellaceae; genus RUG563. The sequence continues at coordinate 5,299 of CADAKE010000170.1, read as the reverse complement.
AGCGGCTGAGCGAGTTTACTTTGAGCCGCAAAGACCCCGGCTATGTGGCCCGCAGCAAGGCTGTGCGCCAGATGGAACGCGACCGCGCCGCCGGGAAGGGACTGCCGGAAGAAGTCAAAAAGGTGTACGAAGCGCTGGCAAAGGTGGTCAAGGTTGACCCCGAACACACCGACATCGGCTCCACCATCTTCGCCGTGAAGCCCGGCGACGGCTCCGCCCGGGAGCAGGCGGCGTCCTGCCAGCGCGTGCTGGGCGCGTCGGCGAACCTGGCGAAAGAGTACGCCACCAAGCGCTACCGCTCCAACTGCATCAACTGGGGCATGGCCCCGCTGCTGGTGCAGGATGAAACCGCCTTCGCCCTGGGCGACTGGGTATTCATCCCTGGACTGCGGAAGGCTGTCCTCGAGGGAACCGACGCCTTCACCGCCTACGCCGTCAAACCCGACGGCGCGGTGAATCCTTTCTCCGTCAGCCTGGGCAGCCTGACCCCCGACGAGCGGGAGATCATCGCGGACGGGTGCCTGATCAACTACTACCGCAATCACCCGGTGGACGCATAAAACCGCACAAAATCTTTGTGCTCTGTTGCTTTCCGCGGACGATCTATGTTATACTGAATTTACAAATACTTGCACGAAAGGATGGATGGGATGATCATTCTACGAATTCTCGCCATGGTGTTTCTGAGCTCCGACCTGGAATCCCCCTCTTTCTATGTTCTGATCTCCAACGTGCTGTACTTCATCGGCCTCTTTGCCCTCCTCAAAAAATGCGGCTCGAAAGGCTGGTACGCGCTGATTCCCTGCCTGCGCCAATACAAGCTGGGGCAGTGCGCGGGGCGTGAATCGGAAGGCCGCTGGTGGGCGGTGATCGAAGGGATCGGGACGGTGCTGAATATCATCTTCCTGTTCCTGAACTTGGATGAAGAATCGACGCTGTTCTATATCTACGCTTTCGTGGTTCTGTTCCTTGCCCTGCTGACGCTCCTGTACGGTATGCGGGTTTACAGTGGCCTGTGCGAGGTGTTCAACCGCAAGAAATGGTGGCTGCTTCTCTGGGCGGGGCTTGAGTGGTTCCCGGCGCTTCTTTGGGGCTTCCATCCCAAGTTCCAGCCCCTGTGGACGGTGCAGGATATCCAGAGCGAAGCCTCCAATTTCTTCTCCGGCGCGAAGGCCCAAGTGCTGGATAACGGCCTGACCGTCAACCTGGAAGAGCGCACGGCGACCGAGTTCTTCAAGAAAAAGTACCTGCTGCGGGACATTCACATGTACATCCAGCCCGGCCACATGGTGCTGCTGCTGGGCGGCTCCGGCGCGGGCAAGACCACTTACCTGAACGCCGTGAACGGCTACGAAAAGGCCAAGGCCGAGGTGGTGCTCAACGGCATCAACATGTACAAGCATTACAAGGAAATGCAGTATGACATCGGCTTCGTGCCGCAGCTGGATTTGATGCGCGGCTCCGACAGCGTGTACAGCACGCTGATCGACGCGGCCTCCCTGCGCCTGCCCAAGGACTTCTCCGCCGCAGACCGAAAAGCCCGGGTGGAGGAAGTGATGAAGATTTTCGGCCTGACGCCGGTCAAGACCAATCTGGTTTCCAAGCTGTCCGGCGGCCAGCGCAAGCGCCTTTCCATCGCCATGGAATTCATCTCCAATCCCTCCCTATTCATCCTGGACGAGCCGGACAGCGGCCTGGACGGCGTGATGGCCCGCGAATTGTTTGAACAATTGCGCAGGATCGCCGACCAGGGCAAGATCATCATCGTCATCACCCATACGCCCGACCGCGTGATCGACCTGTTCGACGACGTGATCGTGCTCGCCAAGGACGCCAAGCGCACCGGCCGCCTGGCCTATTTCGGCCCCATCACCGAGGCGCGGGAATTCTTCGGCAAGGAAAGAATGGAAGAAATCGTCAAGTCTGAAGTGAATTTGAACCAACCCAAGGTGTTCCGTAAGCTGCGCCATCGCGGCCGCATGAGCCAGATTCCCATTTACCTGGGCAAGCAGTTCCGCTTCTTCGTGAACCAGAGCGACTGGAAGGTGCTGCCCATGGCGGCGATTATCGCCGCGCTGGTGAGCATGGTCATCCGCAAGGACTTCTTCCTCACCATGGAAGGCAACCTGAAAGGCGCGTTCGCCTTAACCTGCGTGGGCATCTGGAACGGCTGCTTCAACTCCATCCAGGCCGTGTGCCGCGAGCGCCCGATCATCAAGCGCGAGCACCGCTCGGGGATGCACATTTCTTCCTATATTATTGCCCACATGATCTACCAGTTCCTGCTCTGCGCGGCGCAGACGGGCCTGAGCGTGTACGTGATGATGACCCTGGGCGTGCAGTTCCCGACGCCCGGCTTCATGACGCCCTGGATGCTGATTGACATTTCCATCACCATGCTGCTCATCACCTATGCTTCCGACATGATGAGCCTGTTCATTTCCTCCGTGTCCCACACCACCACGGGCGCTATGACCGTCATGCCCTTCGTGCTGATCTTCCAGCTGGTGTTCTCCGGCGGCCTGTTGCCCCTGCCCGACTGGACAAAGCCCCTGGCGAACTTCACCATCTCCAACTACGGCATCAAGGCCATGGCCGCGCAGAGCGGCTACAACGAAGCCCCGATGGTGACCGCCTGGAACACGCTGTATAAGATGCGTGACAACGAAATCGGCGGCACGGTGACGCTGGGCCAGATCATGGACATGCTGGACAGCAAGGCCGTCCAAAAGCGCAGCGATATGGAGATCATGAAGTCCTTCACCGTGGGCGAGGCGGCGGACGTGCTGAACAAAGCGGACGATCTGCTGCACCTGCGGGAAAAGAAGATTTTGGAAACCTTCACGCTGCAAGAATTGCTCGACACGCTGACGGCCTCCGAAGCGGGCACAGCTTTCCTGGAGCAGAAGATTCCGATGGAGGACGGGGAGAGCCTGGAATTGACGCTGGGCGACGCGCTGACCCTGTTTGGGGCAAGCGACAGCGGCAAGGAACTGCTGAACCGGGAAATCGCCATTGACACCACCCTCGGCGACGTGCTGGACGCCCTGCACGCGGAGGACCTGATCGAAGCGAATAAAGACCAGGTGGTCAACAAGGCCATCACCCTGGGCGAAGCCGCGGACTTCATCAAAAACAACGAAGCCTTACAAGACGAGCGCGACCGGGAATTCACCTTCAAGACCACCATCGGCGATCTGTTCGACCTGGTGGGCGAGGAAAACGTGAAGCAGGTCATTCAGGAAAAAACCGCCGCCGCCAGCCGCATCGCGGACTATGACCGCACGGTGGACAACGTGGTGGACAACTGGCTGACGCTTGTTCTCTTCGTGCTCGCCTTTGCCACCCTGGCTACCATTTCCCTGGAATTCATTGATAAGGATCGGCGCTGATAACATTCATATTCTCAAGGATAAAAACGACGAAGCAGGGACCGCAAAAGCCCCTGCTTCGTTTTTTCTCGGCAGCTTATGATTTCTTTTCCACTTCATGGATCATCTTCAGCACGGGCATCGTGCCGTCGGCAGGCGGCGCGGCCTTGAGGTTCCGGACGAGATTGTCCTTGTCCCTCCGCAAATCGAGGATGGCCTCGTACAGCGTGTCGGCGTTCATGTTTTCCTGGGCCAGCACGTGGCACAGGCCGCGCTTGCGGAAGGATTCGGCGTTTAAAATCTGGTCGCCCCGGCTGGCCCCCTTGGGATAGGGCACCAGCAGCATGGGCTTTTGCAGCGCCTGGAACTCGCAGATGGCGTTGCTCCCGGCGCGGGAGAGCACCAGATCGGCGCAGGCCAGCGCGTCGGGCAATTCGTCGGAAAGGAACTCAAATTGCCTGTATCCCGGCAGGGTGTTCAGGCTTTCGTCCAGGTTGCCCTTGCCCGTCAGGTGCAGCACGTCCATGGTTTCCAGCAGCCTTGGCAGCGCGGCGCGAAGCGCCTCGTTCACCCGCTGGGCCCCGATGGAACCGCCCATCATAATCAGGATAGGCCGATTGCCGGAAAACCCGGTCAGCTGTAAACCGCCTTCCCGGGTGCCGGAAAAAATCTGCGGCCGCATGGGCGTGCCGGTGCAGGACGCTTTTTCGCCCAACGCTTTGGCGCACTCCGGGAAGGTGGTGGCGATGCGCTTGGCGAAGCGGGAGGTGATCTTGTTGGCGAGGCCAGGGGTCAAATCACTTTCGTGGCACACCACGGGCACGCCGTGCAGCCACGCGCCGATCACCACCGGCACCGACACGAACCCGCCCTTGGAAAAACACACGTCGGGCTTGAGCTTGCCCATCAGCCGCCCGGACTGGAACGCCCCGGCAATGACCCGGAAGGGGTCAGTGAAATTCTTCCAGTCAAAATACCGGCGCAGTTTGCCGCTCTTGACGGCGTGGTAGGTGACGCCCTCCATGGTCATCATCTTATGCTCAATGCCTTCCTCCGTGCCGATGTAGTGCACGTCATAGCCCTCTTTCAGCAGATGCGGCAGGATGGCCAGATGCGGGGTCACGTGCCCCGCCGTGCCGCCGCCGGTCAACACGATGCGCTTCAACGCTTCATTCCAAGCATTCCATGATGAAAACGGGCATAGCGCCTGCGTTTGGCACTATGTCCGTTTTCATGCGTGAAACTGACCGGGCGCGCAGAGAATCCTGCGGAGGCCCTCGCCTCGTGGTTTTTTAGCCTTGACAACACGACACGTAAAAGTAAAACAGTATTACCTGACAGCCGAAAGCGGCTATCCATCATGGGGATTGCGCAGGATTACACCTTGCAGGTCCACTGGTGTTTGTCCGGCGCGATGCCCCACTGGATGGAGGTGAGGGTGTCGTACAGATTCTGGCTCAGCTTGCCGATGCCGCCGTCGGCCACGGTGAAGGAGGTGCCGTTGATGCGCAGCTCACCGATGGGCGAAATGACCGCCGCGGTACCGCAGCCCCAGGCTTCCTTGAGGGTGCCGTCCTGCATGGCCTTTTCCAGTTCGTCCACGGACAGCAGGCGTTCTTCCACCTTCCAGCCCATTTCTTTCAGCAGTTCGATGCAGCTCTTGCGGGTGATGCCGGGCAGGATGGAGCCGGTCAGCTTGGGGGTGACCACAGTGTCGTTGATGAGGAACATGACGTTCATCGCGCCCACTTCCTCAATGTACTTGCGCTCCACGCCGTCCAGCCACAGCACCTGGGAATAGCCCTCGGCCGCGGCCCGGTCGCCCGCGCGCATGGAGGCCGCGTAGTTGCCGCCGCACTTGGTGTAGCCCGTGCCGCCGCGCACCGCGCGCACGTCCTCGGTTTCGATCATGATCTTGACGGGGTTCA
>CADAKE010000169.1 GCA_902788445.1 uncultured Eubacteriales bacterium | reverse complement strand
TTGCAGCAGCTGTCCTTTTCCTATTACAACGAAACCAAGGTGGGCCAGATCATGGCCCGCATCACCAGCGACCTGTTTGACGTGACGGAGTTTTCCCATCACTGCCCGGAAGAATTCCTGATCGCCGGGGTCAAGATCACCGCGTCGTTCATCATTCTGTGCACCATGAGCGTGCCGCTGACGCTGATGATCTTTATCCTGCTGCCCTTCATGCTGATCGGCACCCGCTACTTCCGCCAGAAAATGCGCGTGGCGTTCAAGGACGCCCGGCACCAGGTGGGCGAAATCAACGCCCAGGTGGAGGACAGTTTGCTGGGCGTGCGGGTGGTGAAGTCCTTCGCCAACGAGGATTTGGAGATCGAGAAGTTCGACCACGGCAACGAAAAGTTCTTCGGCTTCAAGCGCAACCAGTACCGTTATATGGCGGGGTTCAACACCGTCACCCGCATGTTCGAGGGCACGATGTATATTATGGTGGTGGTGGTCGGCGCGCTGTTCTTAAAGGACGGCAAAATCTCCGTGGGCGATTACACCGCGTTCCTGCTCTACATCTCCACCCTGCTCACCTCCATCCGCCGCATCGTGGACTTCTCCGAGCAGTTCGAGCGGGGCATGACCGGCATCGAGCGTTTCTGCGAGATCATGGACGCGCCGGTGGAAATTAAGGACAATCCCGGCGCCAAGCCTTTAGGCGAGGTCAAGGGCGAAGTGAAGTTTGAAAAGGTGGGCTTCCACTACGCCGACGACAAGGAACACGAGGTGCTGGCCGACCTGGACATGACCGTCCACGCGGGCGAGAACGTGGCGCTGGTGGGCCCCAGCGGCGCGGGCAAGACCACCCTGTGCAATCTGATTCCGCGGTTCTACGACGTGACCAGCGGCCGCATCACCATCGACGGCCAGGACATCCAGGGCATCACCCTGTCCTCCCTGCGCAATTCCATCGGCATGGTGCAGCAGGAAGTGTATCTGTTCTCTGGCACCGTGCGGGACAATATTTCCTACGGCAAGCCGGGGGCCACGGAGGATGAAATCGTGCTGGCGGCGAAGCGGGCCGGGGCGCATGAGTTTATCTGCAAACTGCCGAACGGCTACGATACCTACATCGGCGAGCGCGGCGTGAAGCTGTCCGGCGGGCAGAAGCAGCGCCTGTCCATCGCCCGGGTGTTCTTAAAGAACCCGCCCATCCTGATCCTGGACGAAGCCACCAGCGCCCTGGACAACGAAAGCGAACTGCTGGTGCAGAAGTCCCTGGAGGAACTCGCCAAGGGCCGCACCACCTTCACCATCGCCCACCGCCTCACCACCATCCGCAACGCCGACGTGATCTGGGTGCTCACCGAACACGGCATCGAGGAGACGGGAACCCATGAGGAACTGATGAAGAAGGGCGGGCTGTATTGCTCGCTGTACAGTATGTATAGCGGGAAGAGCGCGTGAGAGGGAGGCAGTAGGCAATAGGCAGTAGGCAATAGGCATTAGGGAGCAGGAGAGCAACCGTTCCAAAAGCCTTCCCCTGGCAGGGCAATGTCATCAACTTAAGGCGAAAAATTACCAACCAAGAGGACTAATAACGACCAACTAACACTGTCATCCCGACCGAAGCGGAGGCGAGAGCCGCAGCGGAGTGGAGGGATCTGAAAGCTGAATATTATGTTGCTTGATTGATGGTGTTACTCACAGGTCCCTCCACTCCGCTGCGGCTCTCGCCTCCGCTTCGGTCGGGATGACAGCCGAGAAGTGCAATTTCTATTGCCTACTGCCTATTGCCTACTGCCTATTGCCTAATCCCTAATCCCTATTCCCTATTCCCTCTCAAAACCCCCACTCACCACTTTCTCCTTCCAGCATAGCCTGAAAGAAGAAAGAAGGTGGATGCAATGGAAGGATTTCGGGTGATCGGCGGCGAAACGTTAAGGGGAGAGGCGCGGGTGCAGGGCGCGAAAAACGCTGTGCTGCCCATCCTGGCGGCGGCGATCCTGCCGGAAGGGGAAACCGTGATCCGCGATTGCCCGGATATCCGGGACGCGCACGCCATGGCGGGCATCCTGAAAAAGCTGGGATGCGAATGCGTTTGGCAATCCGGCGAAATGCGAATCAGTTCAGGCGGCCTGCACCACTGGGAAACTGCGCCGCGCTACGGTGACGTATCCCGGCGGGTGCGAGATCGGCATCCGGCCGATTGATTTGCATTTGAAGGGCCTGCGGGCGCTGGGCGTTTCCATCGTGGAGGACGGCGGCGTGATTTACTGCGACGGCCGGAACATGCGCGCCGGGGATGTGTATTTCGATTATCCCAGCGTCGGCGCGACGGAAAACGTGATGATGGCCGCAGCGCTTCTGCCCGGCGTGACCACCGTGCACAACGCCGCCCGGGAGCCGGAAATCGTCGACTTGCAGGACTTCATCAACGCCATGGGCGGGCGCGTCCGCGGCGCGGGCACACAGCTGATCGAGATCGAGGGCGTGGACGCGCTGCATGGAACGGAATACACGCCCATTCCCGACCGCATCGCGGCGGGCACGCTGCTGTGCGCGGCGGCCATGACCGGCGGGGAAATCGAACTGAACAACGTGCGGCCCTGGGACTTGATTCCCGTGTGCGATAAGCTACGGGAAATGGGCTGCCGCGTCACCGATGGGCGGAGCGCCGTCGCCCTCAAAGCGCCGGAGCGCCTGAAAGCGTTCTCCCAATTGCAGACCAATCCGCACCCTGGCTTCCCCACCGACATGCAGGCGCAGATGCTGGCGGCGGCCTGCGTGGCGGAGGGCACGAGCGTGATCGTGGAGAACGTGTTCGAGAACCGGCTCACCCATGTGGCCGACCTGTGCCGCATGGGCGCGGATATCCGGGTGAACGGACGCACGGCGGTCGTGACAGGGGTGCGGCATCTCAGCGGCATGACCGTGTCCGCTCGCGACCTGCGCGGCGGCGCGGCGCTGGTGTTGGCGGCGCTGGCGGCAAAAGGGGAAAGCACGATCGAGCATATCGAACTGGTGGATCGCGGGTACGAACGCTTTGAAAATACACTGAACGCCCTCGGCGCGAAGGTACGGAGGATGGAGATCGGAGCATCCTGATTCGTTTTCAATCAGACAGATGTGGATCAGGAGAGCGCAGAGCGCAGAGTTCAGAGGAAATAGATATCCAATCGGAATATCAATCATTGATCTCTTTATTCTCTGCACTCTGTACGCTCAAACCAATGAGCCCACGAAACAGCGGATTTCCTAAGCAGGAATCTCAATATTGGAGGCCACCATGTCAGAACAACTCCCTCCCAGCTATCCCATGAACGGCGGCTATATGCCCCCGCAGGCCAATCCGCAGCCGCCCCAGGCGCGTAAGTATACCGGCGTGGCGACGCTCGCGGCGATGGTGGTATTGATTTTCGCCATCCTGGTGATCCTGAACGAAACCATGCTGACCATCCGGGCGGTGGAAGTGGTCGGCAGCCAGCGGTTCAAAAAGGAAGAGGTCATCGCCGCCGCGGGGCTGAATCACCCCGTCAGTTATTTCGCGGTGGATGAGCAGGCGATTGCGCGAAGCATGAGCGCAAACAACCGCTATCTCATTTTTGAACGGGCGGAGAAAACGTTTCCCAACCAGCTGACGCTGTTCGTCCGCGAGCGCCAGCCGATTGCCCGGGTGCAGGAAATGGGCACGGAATACGTGATCGACGCGGAAGGCATGGTGCTGGAGCGCTACCAGCAGGGCAGCAGCGACGATTTCAGCGGCCTCATGTTCATCACGGGCCTGCGGCCCAAGGAATTGCGGGTCGGCCAGGTGCTCCAGGCGGGCACCTCCGTGCAGGCCGAATCGTTCCGCGCGCTGATCGAGGAAGTGATGCTGCAAGGCATCACGTCGGAAATCTCTGAATTGAACGTGTCGGATTCGGAGAACCTATATCTGACCACAACCGACAATTTCACCGCACACCTGGGCGGCACGGACGACCTGCGCGCCAAGGTTGGCACGGTGCGCGCGGTGGTGGCTTATCTTCGCGCGGAAGGCTCCGCGGGCGGGATGCTGGAAGCCAGCATCCCCGGCGAGGCGGTCTATTCGCCGGTGGCGCCGTAAAAGCGGACGCATAGACGGACAGAGCGAAGGAAGCACAGAGTACAGAGTTCAGAGTGCAGAGTTCAGAGAATATAGAAGCCAATGAACAGCATCCCCGATTAGACGCTTCATTCTCTGCACTCTGCACTCTGAACTCTGTACTCTCTAATCTGTGCTCTTCCTTTTCTGCGTTCGCCAATTTATGGAAATTTGGCGGCAAAATGAAAATTTTTTAAAAATTCCCCTGCTTTTTCCCTTTTTTCACTTGCCAAATAATCACAAAAAGGTTACAATAAAGTGACCGAAGTAGGCGCTTTTATATCTTCGGCTTTTTCCGGTCAGTTTGTTTTGCGGCCGGAATCATGAACAGGGGATGATGGAAAGATGAAAACCACAGTTGCCACAATGGATTTCGGCACCAGCAAAATTGTGGCGCTGATCGCGGAAACCAGCGGCCAGCAGCGCTGTGATATTATCGGCGCGGGCACCGTCACCTACGACGGCTATATGGAAAGGCGCTGGAACGCCCCGGATCAGCTGAACGAAGCCATCGAAAAAGCGGTGCGCGACGCCGAGGAACAGGCGCACAGCCGCGTGAAGGAAATCTTCGTGGGCGTGCCGGGCGATTTTTCCCAGGTGCGCACCGTGGAAGTGAAGGTGGATTTGCAGGGCGCTGATCCCCGCGTGACCGAAAAAAGCCTGAGCGACCTGTTCGATAAGGCTGTGGAAGAATTGGGAGAAATTCGCGGCAGCATCATCCATCGCAGCCCCGCCTGGTTTATCGTGGACGATGGAAAGAAAACCCTGGAACCCATGGGGATGCGGGGGTATGAACTGCGCGCGCTGATTTCCTTTGTGATTGCCGATCAGTTTTTCCTGGAGGATGTGCAGGAGCGGTTCCGCGCGCTGGGTATCACGGTGGTGGGCTGTCTGTCCACGCCGATCGGACAGGCTATGCTGTTCGTGCCCGAAGAGGAGCGCGACCGCGCGGCGGTGCTGGTGGATATCGGCTACCTCACCACCGAAGTGATGATCGTCCAGGGCGACGCGATTACCTCGCTGACCAATATCCCCATGGGCGGCGGGCATATCGCCGCTGACCTGGCCTATGGCCTGGAGGTCTCCCTGCCGGTGGCCGAGCAGATCAAGCGCAGCTATGTGTACGGCCTCTCCGCCGGACAGGCCACTTTTGAAGGAACGGATGTCACGGGCAAACAGAAAACCTTCTCCCGGGAAGAAGTGGAGCAGGTGCTGGAGCCCCGCGCCGAGGAAATCTGCGAGGCGATCCGCGACACGATTGCCGATTCCGGCGTGAAGATGGGCCAATGGTCGCCCGTGTACCTGACGGGCGGCGGGCTGGCGATCAACCGGGGCGGACGCGAATTTCTGGCGGGCAAGCTGGGCCGCACGGTCAGAGAGCTGCCCAAGAAGGCGGTCAAGCTGTCCAGCCCCGCTTATTCCAGCGCGTTGGGCCTGCTGGATCTTTTGATTGACACCACCACCTCCGCCCGCGCGTCGAGCGGCATCGGAGGGTTCTTCCGCAGTTTGTTTGGCGGCTGACGCCCGCCGCGATACCAGATTCAGAACAGAGTCAGAATTAGGGGGACAAAATCATGCCTTTTGAAGTACAAGTTGAACAGCCATCCTTTGCCTCCATTAAAGTCGTGGGCTGCGGCGGGGGCGGTACCAATGCCGTGAACCGCATGGTGGAATCCAACCTCCGGGGCGTCCAGTTTATCGCCGTCAACACCGACCGCCAGGCCCTGTCCATGAGCCAGGCCGACGTGAAAATCCAGCTGGGTGAAAAGCTCACCAAGGGCTTGGGCGCGGGCGCTGTGCCCGAAGTGGGCCGCCGCGCGGCGGAGGAAAGCCGCGAAGAAATCGCCCAGGCGCTCAAAGGCGCCGACCTCGTGTTCGTCACCGCCGGCATGGGCGGCGGCACCGGCACCGGCGCGGCCCCTGTGGTGGCCGAAATCGCCCGGGAAATGAACTGCCTCACCATCGCCGTTGTTACGAAGCCCTTCGCCTTTGAAGGCAAGCAGCGCATGAAGAACGCGGAAATGGGCATCAACGATTTGAAGCAGAGCGTGGATACCCTGGTGGTCATTCCCAACGACCGGCTTTTGCAGGTGGTCAGCAAGGGCACCACGATGCTGGAAGCCTTCTCCATCGCCGACGACGTGCTGCGCCAGGGCATCCAGGGCATTTCCGACCTGATCGCCGTGCCCGCCATGATCAACCTGGACTTTGCCGACGTCAAGACCATCATGGAATCCGGCGGCATGGCCCATATGGGCATCGGCGTGGGCAAGGGCGAAACCCGCCTGGTGGACGCCGCCAACAAGGCCATCTCCAGCCCC
>CADAKE010000168.1 GCA_902788445.1 uncultured Eubacteriales bacterium | reverse complement strand
GGTGGCATAGTAGGAAACGGCGTCGGATTCCATCAGCAGGCGGTCATAAGCGATGACCGGGATGCCCTTTTCCTTGGCCAGATCCAGGGCGGAGCCCAGAGAGGAGCCTTCGATGGCGGCGATCACGATGACATCACAGCCATTGTTGATCATGTTGGTCACCTGGTTCAGCTGCTGCTGCACGTCGTTGGAAGCGAACTGCAGGTCCACGGTGTAGCCGGCTTCTTCCAGCAGCTTCTGCATGTTTTCGCCGTCCTGGTTCCAGCGCTGCAGGTCCTTGGTGGGCATGGACACGCCGACCTTCTGGCCGTCAGCCAGAGCGGAGACGCACATCAGGCTCATCATCAGAGCGAGAACGAGGCATACGAGTTTCTTCATGATGGGGTACACTCCTTTTTAAATATTTTTAGGCTCATCCGGAGCCTTGGGAACATTTTCGGCGCCCGCCCGGCGGGCGAGACGCATGTAAGCGGCGGGCAGCATCCCGGTTTCCTGCACGAAAGCGCGGCGGAAAGTGCGGATGTTGTCATAGCCGCATTGGCTGTAAATCTCGGTGAGGGTGATAAACGGGTCGCGCATGAGCATCGTCGCCTTGTCGATGCGGATGGCGTTGATGAACGCGCGGAAGTTGACGCGGAACTGCTGGGTGAACAGGTGGGACAGATGGCTTTCGCTGATGCCCAGGTCGTGCGCCGCGCTGCTGATGGAGATGTTTTCGCAGGCGTGGTCATACACATACCGCACCACCCGCGCCCCCAGGCCCCGTTCATTGTAGGCCGCGGCGGCGTGGAAGCGCATGGCGTGCACCAGGTAAGCCAGGATCACATGCAGGTACGCCTGCTTTAAAAACTGTCCCTGGTCCTCCCCGGTTTCCATCAAGCGCCGGGCCAGCAGCAGCGCTTCGTTGCTCAGCTGCTCCCTGCGAATCACCGGCTCGTCGGGCAGCATGGTGTGGAAGATGCTGGAAAACTCGGTCACCATATCCGCCGGGAAGATGGCGGCAAAGCCGTTTGTGCCGTCCGCCAGGGCGTTATAGCTGTGGGGGATGAGGGGAAAGGCGATCGCCGCGTCGCCGGGGGAGAGGGTGTAGTCCCTGCCGTCCAGCTGCACGGAGCATTCACCGTCCAGCACGATCGCTACCTCTACCGTTTCGTGTACATGCAGCGGGAAAGGGTACTCCGTCATTTTGCCCACGAAGAGTTCTTCGTGCCGAAGCTCGTAAAAGGCCTTCAACGGAATGCGCTCCTTTCCTGAGAGCAGATTATGCCCCTTGCCGCCCCCCCGCCGCTCCTGCGAAGGAGACGCGGATTTGTCTGAAACCGCCGCTTTTCCCCGCGATTTATACAAATTCCGCGGGATAATTGCGTCCTCCGGGTTGCGGCTGACAGCAGAATTTGGACTCTTTTCAGGTTCGCGCCTATTATAATGCATCTTTCGGAAATTATCAACCCCCAATTTCCATGTTTGAACTGAAATTTTGTTTTTACATTGCTTTTCCTGGAAGCGGATGGTATAATGAAATCGACTGATTTCCTCATATAAAGGAAGGTGCGAAAGGTGAAAATTACCGCGATTGGTGAGATCCTGGTAGACATGACGCAAACTCAGGTGGGCGCGAACGGCATCCCGCATTTTGCCGCCAATCCCGGCGGCGCGCCCGCGAACGTGGCGGTGGCCGCTGCAAAGCTGGGCGTGGAAAGCGCTTTTGTGGGCTGTATCGGCGAGGACGCGTTCGGCGCGCTGCTCAGGGATACGCTCGTGCGCAACCATGTGGACATTTCCGGCTTGCAGGTGACTCCTCTGACCAACACGACCCTCGCCGTCGTGACGGTAGACGAGACGGGCGAGCGCAGCTTTTCTTTCTACCGCAAGCCCGGCGCGGACACCCGCATCGACGCCGCCCAGGCCATCGAGGCCGTGAAGGGCACGGGCATCCTGCATTTTGGTTCCGTCAGCCTGACCGACCCTTCCTGCCGGGACACCATCGTGAACACCGTGTCCGCCGCGAAGAAGGACGGCGCTCTGATTACCTACGACCCCAACTACCGCGCCGTCCTCTGGCAGAATGAGGACGCCGCCATGCTGCAAATGCGCGCCGTGTTGCCGCTGTGCGACATTGTGAAAATCAGCGACGAGGAAACCATGCTGCTCTGCGGTGTCAAGAATCCCCACGCCGCCGCCCAGAAGCTGATGGACATTGGCGTGAAGCTGGCCGTGGTCACGCTGGGCGCGGAAGGAGCGCTCTGGCGCTTTGGCGATTTGGAGGGCGAGGTGCCCGGCTTCAAGGTGAAGGTGGCCGACACCAACGGCGCGGGCGATACGTTCTTTGGTTCCCTGCTCAGCCGCATCGCCGAGCATGGCGGGCTGGAAGGGCTCACCGCCGACGACCTGAACGCCTACGTCCGCTTTGCGAATAAGGCCGCTTCCCTCACCACCAGCCGCCCTGGCGCGATTCCCGCCATGCCGACGCGGGAGGAAGTGGAGGAGGGCCTGAAATCATGCTGAACAAGGCGGAATGGAAAGCCGAGTTCGCCTCCCGCTTCAAGCGCCACGAGGATGAATTGAAATGGCTGTACTGCGAATTGTACCACAGCGACATGCAGGCGTATGAATACTTTGTCAATATGCTGTACCGCTGCTGGAAGGAACGCCCCGAGAGCCTGAAGGTGATGGACAGGGCGCGGGAAGCCTATCCCGACTGGTACAAGGGCCATGAGCTGGTCGGAATGCTGATGTACGTGAACGCTTTTGCGGGCACGCTCAAGGGCGTGGAGGAAAAGCTAAATTATATCGCCGACTGCGGCGTGAACTATCTGCATCTCATGCCCCTGCTGGAAAGCCCCGAGGGCCGCAGCGACGGCGGCTATGCGGTGAGCGATTTCAGGAAAGTCCAGCCTGAGCTGGGCACGATGGAGGATTTGTACAACCTCTCCGAAAAATGCCATGAGCGCGGCATCGCCGTGTGCCTGGACTTCGTGATGAACCACACCAGCGAAGACCACGAATGGGCGAAAAAGGCCCGCGCGGGCGACGTGGATTACCAGCACCGGTACTTCTTCTACGACACCTGGGACATTCCCAACTGGTACGAGCAGACCGTGCCGCAGGTGTTCCCCACCACCGCGCCGGGCAACTTCACCTGGTGCGAGGAGGCGAAGAAGGTCGTCATGACCACCTTCTACCCCTACCAATGGGATTTGAACTACGCCAACCCTACCGTGTTCAACGACATGACGGATAACATGCTGTACCTGTGCAACCACGGTATCGACATCATCCGCCTGGACGCGGTCCCCTACATCTGGAAAGCGCTGGGCACCAACTGCCGCAACCTTTTGCAGGTGCACACGCTGGTGCGCATGATGCGCATGGTGTGCGAAATCGTGTGTCCCGGCACGCTGCTGCTGGGCGAGGTGGTGATGGAGCCGAGCAAGGTGGTGCCCTACTTCGGCACGGTGGAAAAGCCGGAATGCCATCTGCTCTATAACGTGACCACTATGGCCTCCATCTGGCACACCGTCGCCACCAAGGATGTGCGGCTGCTCAGCCACCAGATGGAACAGGTGTTCAGCCTGCCCAAGCAGTACACCTTCCTCAATTATCTCCGCTGCCACGACGACATCGGCTGGGGCCTGGACTACGAATTCCTGGGCCAGTTCGGCCAGCAGGAGGTGCCGCACAAAAAGTACCTGAACGATTACCTGACCGGCAAGTGGCCCGGCAGCCCGGCCCTGGGCGAACTCTACAACGACGACCCGCGCCTGGGCGACGCCCGCCTCTGCGGCACCACGGCCAGCCTGTGCGGCATCGAAAAGGCGAACATGACCGGCGACAAGGAAGCTCTGGACAAGGCCCTGCGGCTGGATATCATGCTCCATGCGTTCATGTTCACCATGAGCGGCGTGCCGGTGCTGTACAGCGGCGACGAGGTGGCGCAGGAGAACGACAACGATTATCACAAGAATCCACTGAAAGCCGAGGACAGCCGTTACCTTCACCGCGGCGATATGGACTGGCGGAAGGCCGAACTGCGCAATGACCCAAGAACCGTAGAGGGAAAACTTTTCGGCGCCATTCGGAAGCTGGAAACCCTGCGGGCCGATCACCTGGTATTCGACGGCGCGGCGGACTGCTGGCTGCTGAACACCGGCAGCGGCCACGTGCTGGGCATTGGCCGCTATAACAAGGGCGAAAAGCTGCTGGCGCTGTTCAATTTCTCTGAACAAGAACAGATCGCCTGGGTGAACGACCCCGACGAATATACCGATCTCATCACCGGAGAAAAGACCGACGCCAAAGCCGTCACGCTGCCCGCGGGCGGATTCAAGTGGCTGTTTCAGGAGTAAATAAAATACAGCGCGCGGATGCATTGCAGCTCCGCGCGTTATTTTTTAGTTACCATCTATAATGCCAAAGCAATAAGGGATACGCTGGGGGCTGCGCGCCCCCCAGACCTGCGCCAGGGTGGTAACCGTCCGCAGCCTCAATCGGCGCAAGTCCTACGGACATTGCTTGTTTCGGCTGATCTCACCGCCGATGAGATT
>CADAKE010000167.1 GCA_902788445.1 uncultured Eubacteriales bacterium | reverse complement strand
CCGGCACGCGGCGACAGCGGCCGGGTACGCGGGCGTTTCTTCCGGCGGCAGGTTCAGCCTGCCCCGGTAATGACAGCGATAGATCGGTTTTCCGGACATGGGGATCTCCCTCTCTTGATGGCTGTATTTTTTATGTCGATAAGAGTTATAAGGACATATTAATTCACTAAGTTCTAAGTTCAAAGTTCTAAGTTCCAAGCTGATTCTTGTTTACCAAAATTGGCTTAGAACTTAGAACTTGGAACTTAGAACTAAGAACTTAGAACTAAGAACTCTGTAGCTTTAAGTGCTCTATGCTCGCCAGAACAATTCCTACTCCCCAAACACTTTCCTTGCGATGCCCACGGCGGCGCGGGCATCCTTGGCGTAATAGTCCGCGCCGACGGAAAGGGCCCAGCTTTCCGTCACCACGGCCCCGCCGACCATCACGGCGGGCGGATTGTCCAAGGCTTTCAGCTGGCGGATGGTTTCTTCCATGGCGGGCAGGGTGGTGGTCATGAGGGCGGACAGGCCCACCAACGGCGCGTTACGCTCCTTTGCCGCGCTGACCACGGTTTCCGGCGCCACGTCCTTGCCCAGGTCGATGACTGTGTAGCCGTAATTTTCCAGCACGGTTTTCACGATGTTCTTGCCGATGTCGTGAATGTCTCCCTGCACGGTAGCGATAATGATACTGCCCTTGCTGACGGTTTCCGCGCCGGTGTTCGCCAGCACGGTTTTGATTTCTTCAAACACCGCCTGGGCCGCCTGAGCGGCGGACAAAAGCTGCGGCAGGAACACCCGCCCCTGCTCGTAATCCACGCCGACTTTGTCCAGGGCGGGAATCAAGTGCCGCTCCACCAGGGCAAGCGGCTGTTCTGTTTTCAGCGCTTCCTTCGCCATGCGGCCCGCCTCCGTTTTCAGGCCGCGCAAAGCGGGCAATGTACTGCTTGCTTTGCTGGTCTTCGCCGTTTAAAACCCGGAACGCGGCGACGGCGTCCATGATCTCCTTCTGGTTCGGGTTCACGATGGGCAGCGTCAGCCCGGCGTGGAGGGCGCGGATGAGGAAGGTCTGGGTGACGAGCAGGCGGCTGGGCAGGCCGAAGGAAATGTTGCTGACGCCCAGCAGCGTTTGCAGGCCCAACCGGTTCCGCACCATGGAAACAGCTTTCAGGGTTTCCTCCGCCTGCTCCTGCTGGGCAGACACGGTCAGGGTCAGGCAGTCGATCCACACGTCCTCCTTCGGAATGCCCAGGGAAAGCGCGCGGTTCAGGATGGTTTCCGCGATGGCAAAGCGTTTTTCCGCTGTGTCGGGAATGCCGTTTTCATCCAAGGTCAGCCCCACCACCGCCGCGCCGTATTTCTTCACCAGCGGCAGCACCGTGGCAAGCGATTCCTCCTTGCCGCTTACGGAGTTCACCGCCGCCTTGCCGTTGTACACCCGCAGGGCGGCTTCCAGCGCTTTGGGGTTCACGGAATCCAATTGCAGCGGAATGTCCACCGCCGCCTGCAATGCCTTCACCACCCGGGGCAGCATCGCCGCCTCGTCCACGCCGGGATAGCCCACGTTCACGTCCAGCATGTCCGCGCCCGCGTCCATCTCCTGCACGGCCACGTCCACGATGTAGTCCAGGTCGTTTTCCAGCAACGCCTGCTGGAACCGCTTTTTCCCGGTGGGGTTGATGCGCTCCCCAATCACTTTGACGCCGTTCAGCGGCAGGAATTGGGTGGCGGTGCAGACCACGCTTTGGGAAACATACTTTGGACGCGGCAGCTTTTCAGGCGGCAGGATGGCTTTCAGCGCCCGGAGATAGTCGGGGTTCGTGCCGCAGCAGCCGCCCACAATGTCCGCTCCCGCCTGAATCAATTGCGCCATGGCGGCGGCGAAGTCGGCGGGGGAGAGGTCGTAGTGTCCGTCCACAGGGTCGGGCAGGCCGGCGTTGGGCTTGGCGATGACGGGCAGGCGGGTGTTCCCGCGCAGTTCTTGCAGGAGCGGCAGCGCTTCCCTGGGGCCCAGGGAGCAGTTGATGCCGATGGCGTCCGCTCCCAAGCCCTCCAGCACATGCGCCATGGCGGCCACGGTGCAGCCGGTGAAGGTGCGGCCCGTGGCGTCAAAGCTCAGGGTCACGAACACGGGCAGGTTCGTGCGCTCCTTCGCCGCCAGCAGCGCGGCCTTGGCTTCGTACAGGTCGGTCATCGTTTCGATCACCACCAGATCCGCGCCCGCCGCGGTCCCGGCCTCCATCATCTCCGCAAACTGATCATAAGCGTCCTCAAAGGACAGGGAGCCCAGCGGCTCCAATAGCTCGCCCAGCGGCCCAATATCCAGCGCCGCCATGGCATGGAACGGCGCGGCGGCTTCCCTGGCGATGCGCACGCCCGCGCCGACCACCTCGGAAACCGTGTGGCCGGTCTTTTGCAGCTTGCGGCGGTTCGCGCCGAAGGTGTTGGCGTACACCACCTGGCTTCCCGCCTCCAAATAAGCCCGGTGCACGGCGGCGATGGCCTCCGGCTGATTCAGGTTCATTAGCTCCGGAATTTCGCCGGGCTTTAAGCCGCTGTTTTGTAGAAGGGTGCCCATGGCCCCGTCCAGCAGCAGGTACTTTGAAAAATCAAATTGCACAGGTGGTTCCCCTTTCCCGATAGGCGCAGCGGCCTTGCAGCGCGCAGAAGGCGCAGCCCCGAATCTTTGCTTCCTGGGGCTGACCGGATAAGCCGATGATGGCGGTGACGGACTTGGCGGGGGCCAGCAGATGGGAGGGCAGCGCCGTCACGCCCAAACGCTTTTGCCCGTTCAGCGCGGCCAGAAAATCGTCCTGTAAATCCAAGGGCAAATCCCCGTAGCCGGGGCTGAACCGATCGGACAGATACAGGGCAGAGTGCAGCCGGGCGATTTCCCGTTCGGCCTCCGCGCAGCCCGCTTCCACATAAGCGCTGCCGCAGGCGTCCAGCATCACCGCCCGCGCCATGTCCCGCGCCTGGGTCATGCGCAGCAGGCGGTCAAACTCCGCGCCCAGGGTGCACAGGAGCAGCGCCGCGCGATCACAGGCGGACAGCATTTTTTTCGCCAGCGCGCCGGGCAAAGCCAGATTCGCGTCCGGCAGGAAAACGCCGTCCTCCCGGAAAACGACTTCAAATTCCCGCCACACATACTTTGGGGCCAGCTTCGCTTCCAGTTCATGGGCGACGCTTTCCACGGCCATGCGCGTTTCCTTGTCCGCGTTCACCGCCCGCAGATACCGCAGGGCTTCCGATACGTCGATGTTCATAAGCGCTTTAAATCGCCGATGATGCTTTTCACCAGCGCCACCCGGCGGAAGGGCGTCATGATATAATAGCCGTCCACGCTGCTTTGAATCATTTCCGCCATGCGCAGGCAGTTTTCCCGGCCTAATGCCTCTCCCTGTTCCCGGTCAAGCCCTTCATAAGCGGAAAGCAGGTCTTCCCCGATCTCCATGCCCGCCACCTCGTTTTTCAGGAAGCAGGCGTTCTTGTAGCTGACGATGGGAAACAGGCCCCCCAGCAGCCTGCCTTTCAATTGCTGCCGTGCCTTTTGCAGATTCTCCGCCGCCCGGACGGAAGAAACGGGCTGGGTGAGGAACGCGCCGACGCCGCTTAATTCCTTTTGCTTGGCCCGGTTCAACTCCACTTCAAAATTCCGGGCGTTCACGTTCAGCGCGCCGCAGAGGAAGAAGCGCTCCAGCCTGCCTTGGCCGGACAAATCCGTGATGGCCTGGGCCAGGGTCTGGGCGGTCATTTGGAACACGCCCTTGATTTGCTCCCTGTCTTCGTGGCACACCGGGTCGCCCGTCACCAGCAGCACCTGCCGGATTCCCTCCATGGAAAGGCCCATCAGCAGCGCCTTGGCCGCGTTCAGATTCCGGTCGCGGCACGCCATATGGGGCAGCGTTTCGATGCCGTATTCCCGTTTCAGCTTCGCCGCCAGCATACAGGCGTCGATGCTCGCCCGGCCAATGGGGCAGTCCGCCACCGTAATCACGTCGGCGCCCGCTTCGTACAGTTCGCGCGCGCCCGCGATAAAAGCGCCGGGGCCTTCGTTCCGGGGCGGGTCAAACTCCACCAGGATGGGCCGCCGCTGCCCTTGCAGCAATTCTTTCAGGGATGCGTTCGCCATGGCTTCCTCCGCTGTCCGTTCGTAAAAAAGTTATTTCCTTCCTGCTTACTTTACCATTCCCGGACGCAAGATGCAATCCCCCAGGGTCAGCAAAGCCAGGGGAAAAACAATTCGGCTGGGGCATTCGGGGACACATAAAATTATTAAGATAGGAGTTTGAAGAGAGAAGATAGGAGATAAACATAACTGATCAAAAGACGAAAGTCCGGCCTGCATTATTGAAAACACGATATAACTCCTCTCTCCTCTCTTCTAACTCCTATCTGCTATAAAGTGTCCTTTCTCCATACCAGAACCACTCCAAAAGAACGCCCCTCCGCCGCTGGGGCGAAGGGGTGAATTTCTCATTCAGCAAAACGATGGATTATTCCGCCTTGACGAAAATGTAAGCGAAGGCCACGTCGCCGTCCTTCTTGACCATGTTGTCCTCGCTGTAGCACACGATCAGCTGGCCCGCTTCGTTCATGCCCATGTACTTCATGTTTTCGTCGTCGATTTCTTCGCTTTCCACGCCGGTGAGCTTGGTGAAGAACAGGCTCTTATCCTCGGCGGAGACCTTGCTCAGCTTGCCAACGCCCTTGGAAATGTAGGTGGAGCCTTCCGTCCAGCCTTCCCATTCATCGTCCTTGGTCCAGTCCCAGCCGTCCCAGGGCAGCTTGAGGGAAGCGCCTTCCTCGGTGATGGAGGCGTCGAACTGGAGGGTGGCTTCGATGTCATGCACATGGGTGTGGATATAGGCGGCCTGGTCGACCATCACGCCCGCGTCGGAGCCGGTGGCGCTGGCGTCCAGAACAGCCTTCACAGTCATGGTGATGGCCTTTTCGGGCACGGCGATGAGGCCGTTCACCGCAATGTCGTTTTCGTCGGCAAAGTCTTCGCCGATGTAAGCGGCGGCCAGCACCCATTCGCCTTCCCAATCGGTGATCGGGGCTTTGCGGTTAAAGGCCATCACTTCTTCGGGGTCGGCGTCCAGGATGTTTTCAGCCAGCGCGGCGCAGGACACCAGCATCATGGCGGCCAGGAGCAGGGACAGGAACTTTTTCATCATGGTTACTTCCTTTCTTTAATCGTATTCTTTATGATCATTATATCATAACTGAAATAAGAATGTAAGAGTGTCGAGGAAAATTTACAGCGCTTCCAATTTGGTTTACCAAATTGGGGGATTATCAAGGGGAACTCTCCTTGATTGAAATCCGCAGCGGCGGCGTGTACGCCGCGAGGACAGAAAATTTCAGGAGGGAACGCAGATGACCGGATGAAATTTTCTTACCTTGCGGTTTTTCCGCCCGGGAGCGCAGCGACAGGAAAAACCGAACCGAGAAAAGAGGATCACATCCTCTTTTCTCGCGCTGCGAAGCAGCGTTACACGCCGGAGTACGCCGCGAACATGGCGGAGGCGGCCTTGTCGTCGGTGAGGAAGAACACGCCGCCCAGCAGTTCTTCGGAATCCACGAAGCGGCCCATGGGGGTGCCCTTCAGGATTTTTTCGGAGCGTGCGGTGGGCGTGCCGTCAGCGTTAAAGAGCAAAGCGCGGTTCTGGTTGGAAACCAGGAAGCCCGGGGCAATGGCGTTGGCGCGGATGCCGCTGCCCGCGAAATGGGTGGCCAGCCACTGGGTGAAGTTGCTGATGGCGGCTTTTGCGCCGGAGTAGGCGGGGATCTTGGTCAGCGGGATGTAGGCGTTCATGGAAGAGATGTTCAGGATGTTGCCGTGCTTGCGCTCCACCATGTCCTTGACGAACACCTGGGTGGGCAGCAGCGTGCCCTGAAAGTTCAGCTTGAACACGAAGTCCACGCCGGAAGCGTCCAGGTCGAAGAAGGTCTTCTGGCCTTCCTTGGCCTCATGCTGGTATTCGTTGTCGGTGGTGGCCCGGGGATTGTTGCCGCCCGCGCCGTTCACCAGGATATCGCAGGGGCCGAGGTCTTTCAGCACCTGCTGGTGCACTTCTTCCAGCGCGGCGGGGTCGAGCACGTTGGCCTTGTAGCCTTCGCAGATGTAGCCTTGGGCTTTCAGGTCATCCGCCAGCTTCTTCACGGCTTCCTCGTTCAAGTCCAGCGCCGCCACCTTCGCGCCCGCCTGGGCATAGGCCCGGGCCATATCGCCGCACAGCACGCCGCCCGCGCCAGTCACGACGACCACTTTACCGGTAAAATCTACGTTCAGGGGAAGAGTCATAGTGTATCGCTCCTTTCAATTTGAGAAAACGTTTAGAGAGAGCAGATAGGAGAGAGAAGATAGGAAATGAATAATGTTTTCAAAGAAAGCAATTCATTTTCCACTTCCTTGATTTTTCTAAATCAATCTCCTCTCTCCTATCTCCTAACTTCTCACTGAATCTATTCTTTGCTCGGCCACTTCTTCATGGCCTCGTCCAGGGTCATGCCTTCGGCCACGCCCTGCTTGCGGGCGCTGTTGACGGCCTGGATTTCCTTCATCTTTTCGCCGGTCAGGCTGTAGCCGTGCATGGCCCACAGGGTGGCCAGCCAGGCGATCATGGGAATGACGCAGAACATCACGATCACGGCCACTTTGATGCCCTGGCTGAACGGGGTCGCGTCGGTGGGCAGGTCGGGCAGGCCCGCGAAGGCCATGAACAGGAAGGCGACCAGCGTCTGCGCCAGGGAGGACACCAGCTTGTCCACCAGGGAGAACAGCGTGCCCATGATGCCGGGGATGTACTTGCCGGAGCGGTAGGTTTCATAGTCCGAGCAGTCGGCCACCATGGGGATGGGCATATCGGCGGTGGCGTAGTACGCGCCGTAGCCGATGCCGAAGAACAGGATGAACAGGATGGTGTACAGGTTGATCGCGCCGCCGCCCTGGAAGGGGAAGGAGAGCATGGTGGCGGGGTTCTCATGGTTGGAGAAGATGAGCAGCGCCAGCACGCCGACGTAGCTGATCAGAGCTACCGCCACATAGCGGGTGAGGGAAGCCTTCTGGCCTTTCTTCTGGCTGGTGCGCACGGAGAGCAGGAAGAAGGGCACCGCGAACACGTAGCCCAGAATCATCATGGGCAGGTACAGGCTGTTGTAGTTGCCCATCATGATGCCGTACAGGGCCAGCAGCACGGTGGTGTTGGTGGCGATGGCGAGGGCCAGCTTGCAGCCCGCGCCCGCGACCATCAGGCGCTGCATGGGCTTGTTGTTCTTGATGATCTCGGCGTACTCGGAGACCTTGACCTTCTCCTGCGCGCCGCCGATGCCGTAGAATTCCGGCCGGTCTTTCTGGGCGATGCCGATGATGGCCAGCGCGGTCAGCGCCACGGACACGGCGATGCCGATGGGGGTGATGATGCGGTACAGTTCAGGCCGGGCGTAACCGGAGGTGATCACCTCGCCCAGTTCGTTCTTGATATCGAAGTTGCCCTTCACCAGAGGAATCAGGAACTGCATCAGGCCCATGCCCAGCATGGAGCCGATGGTGTTGAAGATGGTGAACAGCGGGCGCTGGTTGGGGTCGTTGGTGAGCACGGTCTGGCCCGCGCGGGTGCAGGAGGTCTGGAACGTGTAGCCGATGACCCACACCGCGTAGATCACCACGAACGCCACGTAGCGCAGCCACATCATGGTTTCGGGAATCAGCGGCGTTAAGCAGTACAGGCAGATCACGCTGACCGCCATGATGGCGCTGCCGATGATCATGAAGGGCCGGAACTTGCCGATCTTGGTGCTGGTGCGGTCCATGAGCGCGCCGATGATGGGGTCGGTGATGGCGTCGAACACGCGCATGACCGTCACCATCAGGGAGGCGAAGATGCCCAGCTGCAAAACGCTGGAACCAAACTGCGCCACGTAGGAAAGAATGAGCACGAAATATACGTTGGTCGCGCCGTTGTTCAGCGGGAACAGCGCCAGCTGGTACATTTTCGCGCGGTTCACCCCGTCGTTCACGGCGGGAGCGGATTGCTTGGCCATGGGGATTCCTCCTTGTTCAGTTAGGAGAGAGAAGATAGGAGATAGGAGTTTAAAGTGATAATCATACAAACCCGATTTGCGTGGCTTTATGCGGATTTTTCGCTCAATAAACTCCTATCTTCTCTCTTCTAACTCCTATCTCGTTTCATTACTTCGTCCAGTTCGCGCCCTTATCCCCGGAGTCCTTCAGGCTGTAAGCCGGGTTGGGCGTATTCACGTGCCGGAAGGACGCTTCGTCGCCGCATTCGCCGCTG
>CADAKE010000166.1 GCA_902788445.1 uncultured Eubacteriales bacterium | reverse complement strand
TCGGTGATTTCATACCGGCCCTTTTCTTTTAATGCGCCCATCCAGGTGTTCACCTGCGCCGTGTCTCCGCCCGCCAGCTCAAGCAGGAACCGTTCCAGGTTGGAGGAGATCAGGATGTCCATGGAGGGCGAGATGGTCTTGTGGAAGGGGCGCACGCGGTCATAGACGCCGGTGCGGATAAAGTCGGTCAGCACGTCGTTGCGGTTGCTGGCGCAGATCAGCTTGCGGATGGGCGCGCCCATGCGCTTGGCGTACCAGGCGGCCAGGATGTTGCCGAAGTTGCCGGTGGGCACACAGACGTTGATGCCCGCTTCCCAGTTCGCTTTCCCGCTTGCCAGCAGGTCGGCGCAGGCGGACAGGTAATACGCCACCTGGGGAGCCAGTCGGCCCAGGTTGATGGAATTGGCGGAGGACAGGGTTTTGCCCAGGGCGTTCATTTTTGCGATAAAGTCCGGGTCGCCGAACAGGGTTTTCACGCCGGTCTGGGCGTCGTCGAAGTTGCCGCGCACGGCGCAGACGTGGACGTTCTTGCCCTGAGAGGTGACCATCTGCTTTTCCTGCACCGCGCTGACCCCGCCCTGGGGATAGAACACGGTGACGGAGGTGCCGGGCACGTCCTGGAACCCTTCCAGGGCGGCCTTGCCGGTGTCGCCGCTGGTGGCGGTGAGGATGGCGATTTCCCGCTGCTCGCCCTGCTTGCGGGCGGAGGCGGTCATGAGCCAGGGCAGGAATTGCAGGGCCATATCCTTAAAGGCCAGCGTGGGGCCGTGGAACAGCTCCAATACAAAGCGGTTGTCCTTCAGTTCCTTCACCGGGGCGATGGCGGGGTCGTCAAAGCGGCTGTAGGCGGACTTCGCCATGGGCAGCAGTTCTTCTTCCGTGAACCCGTCCAGCAGCAGCGCCAGGGTATGGGCGGCGCGGGAGGCGTAGTCCATTTTCGCGAAGGCTTCAAAGTCCGCTTTGTCCAGCCGGGGCAGGGAAACCGGGGCATACAGGCCGCCGTCCGGCGCGATGCCGCGCACGATGGCTTCCGGGGCGGACACCATCTCCGCCCCGCGGGTGCTGATAAATGGCATAGTGTTTGTTCCTCGTTATGATAGTATAGGGATTAGGGAATAGGGATTAGGGATTAGTCTTTTTTAGATGCAATTTTGCATTTTACAGGAGGATTTGCTGGCCGTAACGCACGGCTTAATCCCTATTCCCTAATCCCTATTCCCTTTCACTTCAAATAAAATACTTCTTGATAAACTCGGGGGCTACGGCGTCGTCGCAGCTGACGGAGATCACGAACTGCACGTTATGCTTGGTGCTCAGGTCATCCAGGCGAGCAAAGAAGTTTTCCGTATTTTCCACAGTGGTCTTGACCAGCTTCAGGAATGCGTCGATGAAGATCACGCTGATGTCAAAGTTCTGGGCCAGCATACCGCAGATGAAGCCGAAAAACATTTCGGGGCTGTCGGAGCCGTATTCGCCGGCGTTCACGAAGCGGACTTCGTGACGCAGGTCGTACATGTAGCGGTTATCGTCGTCGATGAAGATCACATCACCCTTGTGTTCCTTGAGCGCGTCGTTGGCCTGGTCGAGAATGCGCTTGGTCTTGCCGGAGCCTTTCTTGCCGTGAATCACCTGTATCATGGGAAAACCCCCCTTTTCTGTATTCATGGCTTTATTATACCCGATTCCGCCGCAGATTGCAAGGCAAAAAGTATCGTCAGCCTGAGGGCACAGTTTTTGCACAGCCAAATTCGGGGTAGAAAAATAGCAGGGAATGGTATATAATAAATTGATATCTTTTCATCAAATATGCAGGAAATGATTTTTATTTGAAAGGAGAACCACTGATGCAGCGTTTTCAACTTCCCGATCAGCGTTTTCTTCCGATCGGCCGCCACGATCCGGCTGAAACAGAACAGAACCTTTGGTGGAGCGGTTCCGGCGTGCGGGTGAAGCTCGCCTGCAAGCGGCTGGACGTGGAGGCCACCTCCACCGCCGCGGACCATGCCCAGTGGCTGGGCGTGCTGGTGGACGGCGCGCCGGTCACCCGCCTGCCCATGACCCAGGGCACCCATACTTATCCCCTGCTGGTGGGCCTGGACGATCATTTTCCCCATGAAATCACCATCCTGCGGGATACCCAGCCCAGCTACGACGAAGCGGGCGCGGTGGTGCTGAACGCGGTCATCACTGACGGAACGCCCGAAGCGCCTGCCGCCCGGCCCCTGATGCTGGAATTCATCGGCGACAGCCTGACCGTGGGCGAAGGCACCATGGGTCCCTATGGCGAAGGCCAGGAATGGCGGATGCTGTTCGTGTCCCACATGCCCGCTTTCCCCACGCTGGTGGCGGAGGAAATGAAGGCCGACAAGCGCGTGGTCGCCCTGGGCGGCTGGGGCGCCGCACGCAGCTGGGACAACCAGCCCGACAGCCGCATCGGCCGCATTTACGGCCAGCTCTGCGGCGTCACTCCCGGCGGCGAAGTACCCGCGCCCACGGACGAACGCCCCGCCGACGCGGTGATCATCAATCTGGGCACCAACGATTCCTCCGCGCTCACCAAGGTCGAACCCAACGAGCTGCCCCTCGTCCGCGCCGAGCTGCGCACCCGCGCCGTGGAGCTGATGGAAATGGTCCGCGCCCGGTATCCCCAGGCGGTCATCCTGTGGGCCTACGGCCTGTGCGGCCATGCGGTGGAAGACATCCTCAAAGGCGCGGTGGAGGACGTGCGGGCGAACGGTGATCAAAACGCGCATTACCTCAGTCTGTCCGACGCCAAGACCCTCGGCGCCCGGATGCACCCCAGCCGCGACGCCCACCGCCAGGCAGCCAGGGAGATCGTGAATGAGCTGAAAAAGCTGCTGAAACTGGAATAACCGAAAAGTGATAACGGGAGAAGAAAATGAACAGGATCAGGCTGATTGCCAACCGGGAAGCCAATTTCATTTTCCATATGCTCTCCGTCGCTCAGTGCGGCTATGACAACGCTTATGGACAAAAGCACCGGGCGGATTACCCGGGGCAGACGTTGGAAACCCTGAAGCGGCATGAAGGCCTGATCACGGTGCGCGGCGGGATGCATTGCGGCGCGCTGTATGGACTGCTGATTTGCCTTCCTGCCGAGGGCAGGGAAAGCGCGAAAGCGTTCTATCAGGAGATCATGCGGCAGGCAGACGCGGGAGAAGCGCCGGCGTACTACACCGACAACGGCCTGGACAAGCCTGCCCGGGAAATCGCCGAAGCCATGGCTGCCTGCTATGACCATTATGTTCAAAACATCTGGCCCCAGGATCAGGCAACGCTGGAAGACTATATCGCGCAGGTCATGCCCCTGTTTGAAAGCAGCGGCTTTACGGACAGGGCGGAAGCGGCGGTGGGCTGCGCGCTCCCGTCAGAGTGCTTTTATGCCACCATGGTCACGTCGGTCGAGAACGGCCCGGAGGCCATTGACATTTCCGAAGATCAGGATGTATTCGGCATCGCCCGCAGCCCGGAGGACGCGCTTTACTTCATCGGCCATGAATACATCATCTATTTGCTGAAACATGCCTTAAAAGACGAGGACGCGTTTCACCGCTTTGAAACCTGGCCCATAACGGAGGGACTGGCGGAATACTACTTGAAAAAGGTCATGGGCAGCACGCGGTTTTTTCACGAGCAGCAGCGGTATGTATCCTTTTTTGAAGCCTGTGAAGGCAAGGGCTCCCACACTGCCGCAGTTCTGTACCGCATGGGGCTGAACATGAACTGACAAATTCATTACATAAGGAGAAGCATGTATGAGCAGCATCGAACAGACCTACCAGCGCTGGCTGAAAGAAGCCGACGCTTCCCTGCAAGCGGAACTGAAAGCCATGGATGAAGCGGCCAAGGAGGACGCTTTTTACCGTTCTCTGGCCTTTGGCACCGGTGGCCTGCGCGGCGTGATCGGCGCAGGCACCAACCGCATGAACATCCACACCGTGGCGAAAGCCAGCCAGGGCCTGGCGGATTACGTGGTGAAGCATTTCCCGGCGGACAAGCGCCGCATCGCGGTCAGCTATGATTCCCGCATTTTAAGCGATGAATTTGCCAGGGTCGCTTCCGGGGTGTTTGCCGCCAACGGCATCCAGGCCATGATCTATCCCCAGCTCATGCCCACGCCCTGCCTGTCCTACGCCGTGCGCGCATTGGAATGCGCCGCGGGCGTGATGGTCACCGCCAGCCACAACCCCGCCAAGTACAACGGCTATAAGGTCTACGGCGCGGACGGCTGCCAGATCACCACCGAAGCCGCCGCGGAAATTCTGGCTGAAATCGAAAAGCTGGACGTGTTCGCCGACATTCATCGCGTCGGCTTTGAGGAAGGGTTAAAGAGCGGCGAAATCAGCTATATTCCCGACCAGGTGTACACGGACTTCGTGGAGGAAGTGAAAAAGCAGTCCCTACTGGGGGAGGAACAAATCGACAAGAACGTGGCGATCGTGTATTCCCCGCTCAACGGCACTGGCTTAAAGCCCGTCCTGCGCACCCTGCGGGAAAGCGGCTACACCAACGTGACGGTGGTCAAGGAGCAGGAGCAGCCCGACGGCCATTTCCCCACCTGCCCTTACCCCAATCCCGAGATCCGGGAAGCCATGGAGCTGGGCTTGCAAACCGCCGCCAAACTGAAC
>CADAKE010000165.1 GCA_902788445.1 uncultured Eubacteriales bacterium | reverse complement strand
CGCTTCATCTTTCAAGAGCATATACGCTTCCGAAAAGAACCACAGGATGCGGCTGTTCAGGATGCAGCCTTTGTCCGCTTCCGGATGCCGGGTCAGGTTATAATCCACCTGCCCGATATACCCGCCGTGCTTATCGTCCCGAAGCCCCATCCAGAAGGGAAGGATGCGCTCCGTCAGTTCATGCTGGATTTCATGAATCAGTTGTGTCATCATTGGCCTCCATTTGCCCCCTCATTCATTGATAGCCGCGCTGTCCAGCGCCCTTTCGGAATCACGGTACACCGGCTGGCCGCTGACCACCACCCGTCCGAAGGGCTTGGTGGAGCCCTGGCAGCGCTCCGTGAGCGCCTTCACCGCCAGCTCGATCATGCTGTCCGTATCCACCCGGAAGGTGCTCAGGGCGATTTCCGGGGAGGCGGCGGTCACGAAATCATCAAAGCCCGTGACGGAAATATCCTCCGGCACCCGCAGACCGCGTTCCTTTAACTGCTGAATCAGCCGGCCCGCCACCACATCGCAGTTGCAGACAAAGGCGGTGGGCAGATTCCGGGGCAGCGCAAGCGGAATCAGATTGCCGCGGTCGTCCCGATCCTTCAAAATCCATTTTTCCTGGATGGGCAGGTCGTGGAGCAGCATGGCCCGGTAATAGCCAAGGTACCGGTCCATGATGCTGCTGGTGGCGCGGGCATTGCCCACGAAGCCGATTTTCGTGTGTCCGTTTTTAATCAGGTGGCTGGTCAGGCGGTAGCAGCCGTAGGTGTTGTCGCCCACCACGGAATCGGCGGTGCCCTGTTCGTCGTAAAAATCCAGAAACACCGTGGGCAGGCCGCAGGACGCGATCATGCGGAAATACGGCTTCGCGGGCTGGCCCAGCATGATAATGCCGCTCACGCGCCGCGAGGTGATCACCTGGGGCGGTTGGAGCGCTTCCTCCGCCGGGGCGTTCACCACCTCCAGCAGGCCGAAATGCCCCTCCTGCCCCAGGCGGCACACCAGCTTTTTGTACAGACTGGAATAGAAGGAAGCGGATTCAAAGTACTGCTCCGGCACTAAAATGCCCACGTCCAGGCTGGCTTTGTCCCCGTCGGCGTCCGGCGTGGGATACTGGTAATCCATCTCCTGCGCGATTTGGAGGATTTTCTTCCGCACGTCCTCGCTCATGCCCGGCTTCCCCGCCAGCGCCTTGGACACCGTGACCGCGCTGACCCCCGCCGCCTTTCCGATATCCCGCATGGTGACTTTTTTCATGCGCTCCCCTCCTTCCGTTTTCCCTTTTATTCGCCGTTTTTTTCCTTATCCCTTCACCGAGCCGCTGGCCAGGCCCGCGTACACCTGCTTCTGGAACACCAGGAACGCGATCAGCGGCGGCAGCAGCGTCAGCAGCACGCCCGCGCAGATGATGTTGAACTGGGATTTGTAGGGGCCGGAGAAGGAATACAGCGCCGTGGACACGGTGTAATACTTGCCGGAATTCAGGTACAGGTTAGCGTTGTAATATTCGTTATATACGCCCACGCCCTTGAGCACCGCCACGGTGATAATGGCGGGCCTGGTCAGGGGCAGGAGGATTTTGAAGAACACGCCAAAGTACGTGCAGCCCTCCAGCACGGCGGATTCGTCCAGCGCCACGTCCAGGTTTTCAAAGAATTGCAGGAAGATGTAAATGGAAATCACGTCCGTGCCGGACATGAGGATGATGTAGCCCNAGGGTGGCGATCAGGAACAGGTTGCGGATGAGGCCGTTGCCGGGGAAGGAAAAGCGGTTCAGCACATACCCCAGCATGGAGCCCATCATCACGGACACAGCCACCACGATCACTACCACCAGGCCGGAGGTGGCGAAAGCGCGCAGCAGGCTTTGGCTGGGCTGGTTGCCCTGCCACACCTGCTTGTAGTTTTCAAAGTTCAGCCAGTTCTGCGGCAGCGCCATGGCGTTGGTGGTGCTGTATTCTTCCGCGGTCTTGAAGGACACCGTGAACGCGGACACGATGGGCAGCAGCGCGATGAAGCAGGCCAGGATCAGCGACAGATAGGCCAGCGTGCGCAGGATGACCTTCCTGGTCATGGCGGCGGAGTTTTCCCGGGTGCTGCTGCGCGGCAGCGAGGATTGCTTGACAGACATGCGCTTTTCCCTCCCTTACCAAAGCGTCTTGGCCTTGTTGGCCTTGCTGTTGAAGGTGTTGTCCGAATCCTTCATCACGTAGCGGAAGAAGAGCCGCTGGGCGATGGTGAACAAGATGATCAGCGCCATCAGCACCATGGCCATGGCGCAGGCCATGCCCACCTTGTTGTTCACGTGGGCCATCTGGTGAATCTTGATAAAGAAGGTAGCCGTGCCGTTCGCGCCCATGCTGCCCACCACATAGGCAGGCTCGAAAGCGGACAAAGAGCCGGTGATGGACAGGATCAGGTTCAGCATGAACACGGTTTTGATGCCGGGCAGGATGATGGCCTTGAACTGCTGCCATTTGTTGGCCCCGTCGATGGTCGCCGCTTCATAAAGCGTGGGGTCGATGGAGGCAATCGCGCCGATGAACAGCACCATGTTCTGCCCGCAGTATTTCCACACCGAGGTAAACACCAGCGACCAGTTGTTCACACTCTGGTCGCGCAGCCAGTACGGCAGCTTTTCCAGCGGGAAGCCGATGGCCTGGAGCACCGTATCCAGCACGAAGCCGCGGGTATAGAAGAACTTGAAAATATAACCGATGGCGATGCCGTTCACCAGGAAGGGGAAAAACATGATGCCCTTGAACAGCCCGCCTCCCTTGATGCCGGAGGACAGGAGCGTGGCGAAGAACAAGGCCAGCGCCAGCTGCACCACGGCCCCGGCCATGTAGTACAGGCTCAGCAGCATCGCGCCGATGTACTCGTCCTTTTTGAAGATTTTCAGGTAGTTGTTGAAGCCCACATACCCCTTGTTCTTGGTGTAGCTCATATCATAAAGGCTGAACTTCACCATCTTGAAAAAGGGCACGTAAGTAAACAAAATCAGCAGAAACAGGGGCACAAAGGAGAACGTTACGATCAGAAGCACCTTCTGCCAGTTGATTTTCTTTTTCCGCTGGGCCAGGCTGGGCGCGGCGATGTTGTTCACGGTCGTCACCTCCGGAATGAATGCAGGGCAGAGAATGAGATAGGAGAGAGAAGATAGGAGATTTATTTTGAAATCAATAAAAGAATCCGACAGAGGCTTGCGCTATCTATGAAAACTCCTATGTTCTCTCTCCTATCTCCTCACTGCTGTGAAAGAAAAGGGGCCACGGGATATGCTCCTGTGACCCCATCGGTTCGTAAAGAGGATTACTTGACTTCCACCTTCAGCGCTTCCTGGGCGTCGCTCCAGGCTTCGTTCCAATCGGCCATGATGGCGTCGAAGTCCTTATCGCCGTTGAAGGCGTGCTCAATGATTTCCTGCACCTTGGTGTTGCCGCCAGCGTTCAGGGCCAGCTCGCTTTCGCTGTTCAGCTCGTTGAGCAGGGTTTCTTCGCCGGGCAGGGCGGGTTCGTCAGCCAGCATGTCGATACCGGCGAAAGCCGCGTACAGGTCGGGATACGCGCCGTTCTTGTCGATCGGCACGCCGCCTTCGCTGAACGTGAAGCCGCTTTCGTGGGTGAGCCACTTGAGGTAGTACAGGGCGGCCAGCTTCTGGTCGTCGGTGGCCTGCACGTTGATGCCGAAGTTATAGTCGCCGCCAGCGGGAGCGTACTGCTTGCCGTCGATGGTGATGGGGAACGCCATGTAGCCGATATCCTCGGGATGGTCGCCCGCTTCCTGCATCTGGGTGAAGGCCCAGGAGCCCAGCACCATGGTGGCGATTTCGCCGCGGTTCATCATGCCCTTGCAGCCTTCCCAGTCGGTGGTGGTGTAGTCTTCTTCAATCAGGCCTTCCTTAACGGCGTCATACAGAATCTTGTACACGGCATAGGGGCCGGTGCCGTCGCCGCGGTTCGCGAAGGGGTCCTTGGCATGAGGCAGTTCCTGGTTGAAATAGGTCGCGCTGCCGGTGGCGGCCACGCCGATGTAAGCGTCCCAGGCGCCCATGGTCCAGCCCGCGGCGTAGTTGGTGTACAGCGGGATGGCGTCGGTGTTTTCCTTCACGGCCTTGAGGGCGGCGATGAATTCATCGGGGGTCTTGGGCAGTTCGGTGATACCGGCCTTTTCAAACACAGCCTTGTTGTACAGCACGCCGTTGGCATTGCCGGTGGAGGGCAGGCCGTAGCACACGCCGTCATACGCCTGCGCGCTCATGAAGTTGTACAGGCCGTCCAGGGTTTCCAGGCTGCCCAGGGGGATAAAGTACTTGCTCAGTTCGTCCTTATCCACGGTGGGAATGCCCATGATGGTCCAGTTGTCGGTGCCGACGCGCAGCAGGGCGTTTTCGGCATAGTCCGTCACCAGGTCATAGGTGATGTTGATGTTGGGATAAATCTTCTGGAATTCTTTCACATAGCCTTCCAGCATTTCCCGGCGGTCGGTGCGGTGATACGCGAAAACCAGGTCAGCCGCCAGATCGGTGTTTTCACCCAGGGTGATCTGATCCAGTGTGGGCAGTTCTTCCGCGGAAGCGAAGGACGCCAGGCCCAGCAGCATGCATACGGCCAGAACCAAAGAGAGAATCTTTTTCATCGCAGTACCCTCCTTCAATTTTGTTAAGCTATTTGTAAACTTAACTTTAATATAATTTTAACTCACAATAACTCCTTTGTCAATATGTTTTGGGATATTTTTTTATGACGAACACATGAGTAGGAGAATTGTAAACTTAATCAGCCAAAAGCCTTCCCCTGGCAGGGGAAGGCTTTTGGAACTGTTCTTTTCGTTTTGCAGCGCTTTGATCATTCATGCGTTCCCTCTGTCTTTCCGGCTTATTTTTTTCTTGCCAACTGAACTGAATTCACATATAATGACAGAGGAAAATAAAGCAAGATATAAAGCACATCCGTAAGTTCATGGAGGAAAAAGATGCTGTCCGTTGCAGTGGTAGATGATGAACAGGTTTTCAGCGACCGATTATGCAGGTTTATTGATCAGTTTAAACATGAAAACGGAATGGAAATGGCTGTCACCTGTTTTCAGGATGGGATTGAAATTGCCGAGGATTTCAAATCCAAGTGGGACATTATTTTCCTGGATATCCAGATGAAGCAGATGGACGGCCTGGCGGCGGCGCGGCGGATTCGGGCCTGCGACAGCGAGGTGATCATTATTTTTGTGACCACCATGGCCCAGTACGCCATCAACGGCTATGAGGTGGACGCCTTCGATTATGTGCTCAAGCCTCTGGAATACGCGCCCTTCGCCCTGCGGATGAAAAAGGCCGTGAAGGAAGTGGAGAAGAAAAAGGCCCACGCCTATGTTTACCTGAAAAAATGGAGCGATTGGGTGAAGGTGTCCACCGACGATATTTTGTATGTGGAGGTCAACGGCCACACCCTCCAATACGTCACGGAAAATGAAACCTACGAAAAGCGGGCGAAGATCAGCGACGCGGAGGAGGAACTGGCGAAGCTGCCCTTTTCCCGGTGCAGCCTGTCTTTCCTGGTGAATTTGAAGCGGGTGGACCGAATCAGCAAGGACACTGTAATCATCGGAAAGCATGAGCTGCCTATCAGCCGCAACCGCAAGAAGGAATTTTTGCAGGCGTTTACGGATTATCTGGAGGCGGGGTTCTGATGGAAGGCATGACGCGGGAACTGCTGATTCATTACCTGTCCGGTTTTCCCCAGCAGCTTTTTTGGGCGCTGATTCCCTTTTTTCTGCCCCTGGAAAAGAAAAAAAGATGGTATTTGTATGTCCCGGCCCTGTGGGCGATGGTTACAGCGGTGGTGGCGCTGGGAACAATCGCCTTTCCCGCCCTGTCGGGCATCGGGCTGTCCAGCCAGGTTTATTTCGGGCTGCATTACTGCGCCACGCTCACTGTCTATTTGATCGGCGTATATCTGATGGGCCGCGTGTCCTGGCAGGAGGCGGGGTACGCCGTGGTCTGCGGGTATATGGCGGAGCACATCAAATATTGCGCGGTCACGCTGCTCCAGCATTTTCTTTCATCTCCCGCCTGGCTGGACGCCTGGTACTGTGATTACGGGCTCTCCATCCTCATCTACGGCGGCATTTATCTCCTGTTTGTCCGGAGGATATGCAGCGAAGGGCACTACCTCACCTCCGCCCTGCGCTCTTTCAACCTGTTCGTGATTTCCATGGCGCTGATGTATTTTTTGAGCGTGTATCTGATTTCGCTGGAGCTGGCCTGGGTGCACGCGCTGTACACGCTGATCTTCCTCGTCGCGCTCATGATCAGCGAAATTCAAAGCAGCAGGCAGCTGCAATTGCAGGCGGAAATGCAGAACAAGGAAAAAATCTGGGCGCTGAGCAAAACGCAGTATGA
>CADAKE010000164.1 GCA_902788445.1 uncultured Eubacteriales bacterium | reverse complement strand
ACCAAGGGCGACAAGATTTTCTTCGTCATCAACGCCCTGTTCCTGGGCCTGCTGGCGCTGATCATCCTGTATCCGCTGTACTTCATCGTCATCGCTTCCTTCTCCGATCCCGACGCCGTGCTGGGCGGCCAGGTGGTGTTCGCCCCGGTGAACGTGACCTTCGAGGGCTATGAAAAAGTGTTCCAGCGCCAGGACATCTGGACCGGCTACTGGAACACCCTGTGGTACACTGTCGTCACCGTTATCCTGGCTCTGGCGGTCACCATCCCCGCGGGCTGGGGCCTGAGCCGCAGGACCACCCCCGGCAAGAAGTTCTGGATGCTGTACTTCATCATCCCCATGTTCTTCGGCGGTGGCCTGATCCCGTTCTACAACGTGATGAGCAGCTTAAAGCTGATCAACTCTCCCTGGGCCGTGATCCTGCCCGCCATCATGTCGGTGTGGAACCTGTTCATGACCAAGACGTTCTTTGAATCCTCCATTCCGGAAGGCATGCTGGAAGCCGCCCGCATCGACGGCGCGGGCAAGTTCCGTACCTTCTTCTCCATCGTGCTGCCCCTGTCCAAGGCCATCATCGCCGTCATGGCGCTGTACTACGCCGTGGGCCAGTGGAACAGCTACTTCAACGCCATGATCTTCCTCCAGGACGAAAGCAAGTATCCCCTGCAGCTGGTTCTGAAAGAGATCCTGATCGCGTCCGAGAGCACCGTGGGCGGCAGCGGCGAAACCATTTTGCAGCAGTACCGCCTGGCTAACCAGCTGAAATACGTGTCCGTGATCGTGTCCAGCCTGCCGGTGCTTTGCCTGTATCCCTTCGTGCAGAAGTACTTCGCCCAGGGCGTCATGATCGGCTCTTTGAAAGGGTAACGAAGTCGAAGCTGGAGGGGAACCGCTCTTTGGAGCCAAAGAGCCGGTTCCCCTCCAGACCACCCCTCCGAGAAAGCTGTATTTTAAACTTGTTTCCTTTGTTAATTATATAAGGAGGTACATCACATGAGCATGAAAAAGCTGATCGCTGTTCTCCTGCTGATCGTCATGGCCGTCACCCTGACCGCTTGCGGCAGCAATGACAGCAAACCTGCTCCCACCGCCGCCCCCACGGCGGCCCCCACCGAAGCGCCCGCCGCTGAAACCGCCGCCGAGCCCAAGGCCGAAGAACCCGCAAAGGCTGAGGAACCCGCTGCGGCCGCCGCTCCCGCCAACGATCATCCCCTGAACGCCACTTACGGCTTCCAGTGGAGCGATCCCACCGCGCCCATCCTGAATGAAAAAGGCGCGCAGGAGCTGTCCTTCCAGGTGTATTCTTCCAAGAACGCTTCCGCCCTGGACTACAACGACATGAAGATCATGGCTGACCTGTTCGCCCAGACCAATGTGCAGGTCAACTGGGAGAACGTGTCCGAGTCCGTGTACTCCCAGCAGAAGAACCTGATCTTCGGCAACAAGGACAACCGTCCCGACGCCATCTACCACGCCGGCATGGGCGCGGGCGAAATCATCAAGTACGCGAAGCGCAAAGTCCTGGTGCCCATCAGCGATTACCTGGACTATATGCCCAACTTCAAAAAGCTGCTGGAAGAACGCCCCGACATCAAGGCCCAGCTCATCAACATTGAGGACGGCAAAATCTACTCCCTGCCCCGCATCGAGGAAATGGGCCTGCTGCAAAGCCCCAACCTGCTGTTCCTGAACATTGCCTGGACCAAGGAAGCCATCGCCGCCGGCGCTGTGGAAGGCCTGACCGAAGATCAGCTCAAGGACGGCCTGGCCCTGACCGCCGCCCAGATGGAGCAGATCCTGACTTACTTCCGCGATCATGACATGAACGGCAACGGTAAGACCGACGACGAACGCCCCATGAGCTTTGTGTACAACAACTGGCAGGGCAACCAGTGCGACCTGTACGGCATGTTCGGCCTTAACGACAACCTGGAGCACCGCGTGGTGGTGGACGGTAAGATCACCTACACCATCCAGGACGAACGTTTCAAGGACGCCACCAACTTCATTGCCAAGTGGGTGGACACCGGCCTCATCGACAAGGTATCCTTCGAGCAGAGCCAGGACAACTTCCTGGCCAACGGCAAGGGCATGGAAACCTACGGCGCCTTCTACTGGTGGGAGAGCGAGACCGTGGTTTCCAATCCTGAAAACTACATCGTTTGCAGCCCCCTGGTCGGCCCGAACGGCGACCAGACCATCTGCGTCAGCAACAACCCCGAAATCAGCACCGGCGAAGTGATCCTGTTCACCAAGTGCCAGTACCCCGAAGTGCTGCTGGCTTATTTCGACCGCTACTATGATCCCGTCATCTCCGCCCAGATCAACTACGGCCCCATCGGCATCGTGTACGAAGAAGAACGGGACGATAAGGGCATGCTGGTGCAAAAGCCCTTGCCTGAAGGCGTGACCAGCGACGAGCTGCGCCTGCAGAACGCTCCTCTTGGCATCATCAACCTGGGCGAATATGCCTGGAACAACGTGGTGCACATGGAGCCCCGCGCCCAGCTGCGCCTGGAGCGGCTGAAGCTCTGCGCCAAGCCCTTCGTGGCCGAGAACGTGAAGCCCTGCCCCAACCTGCAGTTCACCCTGGAGGAACTGAACACCCTGTCCAACTACGAAACCAACCTGAACGACTACATCCGCACCAACCTGATTTCCTGGCTGATGAAGGGCGGCGTGTCCGACGCGGCCTGGCAGAGCTTCCAGAACGATCTGAACGGCAAAGTGAACCTGGCGGGTATCCAGAAGGTCTATCAGGATGCCTATGACCGCTACATGGCGAAGTAAAAAAAGGAGGACGGATTCATGAACAAGCTGAGGAAAATCGCTGCGCTGCTGCTGGCCCTGTGCATGATGACCGTGCCTATGCTGGCGTTGGCAGACGCCGAACCCACCTTTGACGGCGTGCGCGACCAGAGCGTGATGGCCGGAACGGAATTTGATGCCCTGGATGGCATCACCGCCCAGGACGCCGAGGGCAACGACCTGACCGAAATGATCATGATCGAAGCCACCCCCGCCCTGAACTTCAAGAACGGCAAGGCGACCCCCGAAAACCCCGGCGACTATGAACTGGTTTACTCTGTGACCGACAAGAACGGCGTCACCGGCGAGGACTACGCCACCCTGACCGTCACCAAGAAGACCGGCGAAGAAGTCGTATACAAGGCCTTCGATTTCAGCACCGTGGAAGTGACTGACAACCACGGCTGGGAAGCCAAGATCGGCGAAGCCGCCCAGGCCACTGCGGCCCTCAAGAACGGCGCGTATGTGATCGACATTCAGAACCCCGGCAACGGCGACGGCGACGTGCAACTGGCCAAGGCGGGCTATGCCCTGAAAGCGGCTGACTATAAGATCAAGATCTGGGCCAAGGCCTCCAAGCCCACCTACGCCCACATCCTGGCCCGGAACGAAAACGCGGAAGGCTGGGAAACCTTTGGCGGCGCGTTCAACGTGCGCATCAATGAAACCGTGGCTCCCCTGGAGCTGAGCTTCTCCTCTCCCGCTGAAGGCAGCGCCGAGCTGCTCTTCAACCTGGGCAAGATCACCCCCAACCCCGATAACGCGGCCGACACCACTCCCACCGATTTCACCGTGACTATCGACAAGATCGAACTGTACGAGATCTCCGGTGAAGAACACGAAGTGCCCGTCTACACCGCTGATTTCACCCAGAACGAAGGTGTGACCGCCGAAGCCAGCGAGGGCGCCAACGCCAGCGCTTCCTTCGCGGACGGCAAGGCCGTCGTGACCATCGACAATTATCCCACCGACGGCGGCGTGTGGAGCGTGAAGGCCAATATCCTCCTGAGCGATCTCAAGATCGAAAAGGGCCAGAAGTATTATTACCGCTTCACCATCAACGCGCAGAACGGCCAGGGCGGCGAAGCCCTGGTGGAAAGCGCCGCGCGCAGCTGGGAAAACCGGGCCAACTTCAACGGCCTGAACGCCCCCGCCGGTGAGGACACCGTTGTATCCGCCGTATTTGTGGCGGAAGCCGATGTGGATGACCCCGTGATCCGCCTGCAGATCGGCAATGCTCCCGAAGGCGCGGCCAATAACGTGATCACCATCAGCAACGTGGAATTCGGCAAGATGGAAGGCGACAAGGAAACCAAGAAGACCATCGACGCCTTCATGCCCTTCGGCCCCACCACCGCCAACAAGGAAAACACCGCCTATCCCTGGCAGACCTTCAACGGCACTGACGAGGACAACGACCGGGGCGTGGGCACCATCTGGACCGACAATGGCAGCTTCTTCTACCGCATCGACAATGGCGGCACCGTGGACTGGCACAACAAGCTGATCTGCGGCTTCGGCGGCAACCCCCTCACCCTGGCCTCCGACAGCTACTACACCGTGGAAATCACCGCCAGGGCCGACAAGCCCGTTTCCTGCGGCGTGTTCCTCAACCCCATGGGCGGCTGGGATCCCCGCGTGTCCGAGGGCATGGACCTGACCACCGATTTCCAGACCTTCCGCTTCACCACCACCGACACCTTCATCATGGATATGGACTTTGAGCTGCTCTTCCAGTTCGGTTCCGAGGCACTCAGGTCATGTAACCCTTGCGAATGAAAGACTGGCTTAGCCAGTCTTTCATTCGATCCATCAATTTCTTGTAAAATGGCATTTTCGCAAGCGAAAACGCTCATTTTACGGCCAGAAATTGATATAGGAAGCGGCTTCCAGCCGCTCCTCGGCGACGTACACGCCTTGGGCTGCCGCCCGGCCTTCACTGAAAATGATTCACCGGATCATTTTCCGGGCGTTACGGCCCCTGCGGATCAAAAATCGAAGGGCCTGCGGGCCCTTCGATGCATCCCGGAGCTTTCTGCTCTCAGGAGGTACCCATGAAAACAAAATTGATTTGCGCAATATCTCTCCTGTGCGTCCTGTGCCTGATGCTGACGGGCTGCGGCAGTAAGGACGCCGCCCCCGCCGCCACCGAAGCGCCCAAGGCGGAGGCTGATGCCTTTGCTGAGGACGTGGAGGACAAGGACTTTTCCGCCCTGCGCACCCCGGGCAGTCAGGAAGCGGCCTATGAATACACGGCCTTCTTCCGTCCCGCCATCGACGGCATCAATCAGCCCTATGTGGGTGATACCATGCCCTACTATGAGGACGGCACCTATTACATCTATTACCTCAAAGAGGGCGGCGACAGCTACAATCACTCCATTTACCTGGCCACCACGAAGGATTTTGTCACCTATACCGAGCTGGACGATCCCATCATCGAATCCAACCGCGGCGGCGGTCAGGACGGCTGGGCTGGCACCGGCTCCATCGTGAAGGTGAAGGACGAATACCTGTTCTTCTACACCGGCCACGCTTCCTCCGACACCTACGAATACATAGAAAAGATCATGCTGGCCAAGGGAACGACACCAACCCAGCTTGAAAAGGTGGAGGGCTGGGACATTACCCCGCCCGCCGAGATCGGCCAGAAGCGGGATTTCCGTGATCCGCAGGCGTACTATGACGCGGCGACTGACACCATCACCCTGACCGTCACCGCTTCCCAGGGCGGCGTGGCCCGTATCCTGAAATACACCTTAAGCGGTGATCTTTCCAGCGTCACCTATGACGGCGTGATTTTCACGAACACCGTGGGCAGCTTCTGGAATCTGGAATGCAGTGATACCTTCAAGCTGGGCGACAAGTATTACCTCACCTATTCCGCCCAGGACGACACCCTCTGGTACGCCATGTCCGACACACCCTATGGCCCCTACGGCGAAGCCAGGCGGCTGGACGGCAAGCTGTTCTACGCCGCCAAGCATGTGGAAAGCCCCGAGGGCTCCTTCATGGTGGGCTGGGCCCGGCGCAGCGAATCGCCTTCCTCCACGTCGGAGGTGTCCGGCTGGGCGGGCAATCTGGCCGTGCAGAAGATCGTTCAGAAGGAAAACGGCGATCTGACGCTGGCACCTGTGGAAAGCATTGCGAATCAGTATACCAACCGCCGCCATCTTGCGGTGGAGGAGGATGCCCTCACGGTGCAGGCCGGCGCGCGATTCAACTAGGTCTTCACTGCCTATGAGAGCTTCCTGCTGAAGGGCACCTTCACCTACACCGGCAAGGGCTGCTTCGGCCTGGCCTTTGATTACAACGGACAGGCGGGCAAGTACAAGCTCATCACGCTGGATCCCACCGCCCAGAAGCTGCAATTGCAGTTCAACGAGGGCAGCACCCTGATCACCGAGACCGACGTACAATTGGAAGCAGGCAAGGAATACGCTTTCACCTACATCCAGGAGGGCTCCGTGGGGATCTTCTATCTGGACGACGTCTCCCTGACCGTGCGCGTCTACGGCGTCAGCGGCAAGCCCATCCGGCTGTACGCGGAAACCAACACCGTCACCTTCACCGATTTGCGGGAATACACAAAATAAAGGATGATCCTCATGATGAACCACAGCCTGATCTTTGCTCGGGCCTATGAAAAAGAGGCGGGCGGGAAAATTCCCGCGTCCGCTCGTCCCATTTTTCATCTGACACCCTG
>CADAKE010000163.1:6031-10755 GCA_902788445.1 uncultured Eubacteriales bacterium | reverse complement strand
TCCTTGCCGATGCGGCGATGGTCGCGGGCTTTGGCTTCCTCGACCTCTTTCAGGTACGCCGCCAGTTCGTCCTGGTTGCGGAACGCCGTGCCGTTCAGGCGGGTGAGCATCTTGTTCTTCTGGTCGTTCTTCCAGTACGCGCCGGAGAGGCTCATGAGCTTGAACGCCTTGAGCGCCTTGGTGTAGCACAGGTGCGGGCCCACGCACATATCGATGTACTCGCCCTGCTGGTAGAAGGTGATCACCGCGTCCTCGGGCAGGTCGGCGATGTGCTCGACTTTGTAGATTTCGCCGCGCTCCTGCATCAGCTTCACCGCTTCGTCCCGGGGCAGGGGATAGACCTTGAAGGGCAGGTTTTCCTTCACGATCTTCTGCATTTCCTTTTCGATGGCGGGCAGGTCTTCGTCGCTGAGCTTCACGTCGCCCAGGTCGATGTCATAGTGGAAGCCCTTCTCGGTGGCGGGGCCATAGGCGAAGTGCGCGCCGGGATACAGCCGCTTCACCGCCTGGGCCATGATGTGCGCCGCGCTGTGGCGCAGCACTTCCAGTTCCAGTTCCTC
Source organism: uncultured Eubacteriales bacterium (assembly GCA_902788445.1). Taxonomy (GTDB): domain Bacteria; phylum Bacillota; class Clostridia; order Christensenellales; family Aristaeellaceae; genus RUG563. Next base: position 10,195 of record CADAKE010000163.1, on the reverse strand, counting down.
GGGACATTCGGCCACGTGGCCGTCGTTGTAGATGATCTTCATGGTTGCGTCCTCCCTTTTGGTGTGGATTGAATGTTTGCTGTGGGAACGAGACTGAGTGAGGAGTTAGGAGATAGAAGATAGGGGTTTATCAAGTGCAGATGAAACGAAAGAGAACAGCTTTTTTTCATCTGACCGTTTATAACTCCTATCTCCTATCTGCTCACTCCTATCTTCCGTCGTGGTTGGGAGGGCATCAAAAAACGCCCGTCCCGTCATGTGAAATGAAGGGACGAGCGTGAATGGCTTGTTCATTCGCCCGCGGTTCCACCCTTGTTGCCTGTTTTCGTATGAAAGGAAAATCGCGTTCCTCACGCCGATCCCCTCTTTAAACAGACCCCTTGATGCCGCGCGGTAACGGGCGCGAAACGCCGTCGGTCGGGAGGCGGTATTTCATCCGCGGCCCGCGCGCTTGCACCAGCCGCGCGCTCTCTGGGAGCCGGTGAGGAGGAAACTTGTTCTCCGTCATTCCTGGGATGGCGCTATTATACCCCCGGCGGAATGGAATTGTCAAGGGAAAAAACAGGAGGTTCCAGGACAATCGCTTACAGATTGTATGCTGCAAGAAATCCCAGGTATGTAGGGGTGGATATCATCCGCCCGCGCTAAGCAATGTCATACAAGCCATGAAAATGCTGATTGCTGCCATCCGTTTCTTTCGGGCGGATGATATCCGCCCCTACATTGATCGCACTTGTTCTCGACTTCGTAACCATTTTGTCACAGAATTGCAATAAACGGTTGCCATGCAGGAGGTCCCAGGGCAAACACATGAATGAATCAATTGTAAGAAAAACGAACAAAAGGCTTCCCCTGGCAGGCAATGGCGTCAACTTAAGGCGAAACATGATCGGCCAAGAGACATTATTACGATCATCTAACAGTGTCATCCTGAGCGCATCCGGACGCGAAGGATCTCCTTGCTGGATGAAATGTTGCTTGACTTAATGCGTTACAAGGAGATTCTTCGCGTTCGGATGCGCTCAGAATGACAATGAAGGTTGGTTGATAAATTTGTAGCTTGGTTGATTTTGTTCGTGTTTATTGCTTCTTTTCCTTAAGTTGGTGATATTGCCCTGCCAGGGGAAGGCTTTTGGGACGAACCTTTTCAGTATTGACCGTCCCATCCTGTTAAGTTGACAACATTGCCCTCAAGGGGAAGCTGGCACCCTCTATTAATAATTTGTTCATTCACACGTTCATCCTGTTTCCCCGATTCAGGAGAATCCCCGCGCGGATTGCCGATTGGGCGGCAGTTGCAGATTGCGGGCGTTCATGATATAATCAGTAGCGCGGCTTGAGGCCGCAAAATGAAGAAGCGAGGAGAATGATTCTTGGCTGGCCGTCATCCTGTGAAGGACAAATTTGCCGCTTCCCATCCGGAGAACATCAAAAGGCGAAAGATCGTCAGCATCGTTTCGCTCGTTTTGATTCTCGTTCTTTTTTCCCTGATCGCTTATTTTATCGGCAGGCCGCTGGTGCGGGAATTTATCGAGTCCCCCGAAACCTTCCGGGACTATGTGCGGTCGCACTGGCTGCTGGGGCCGGTGGTGATGATTGGCATCATGGCGCTGCAGGTGATCGTCGCGGTGATTCCCGGCGAGCCGTTTGAACTGGGCGCGGGGTTCGTGTTCGGCTGGCTGCAGGGCAGCATCCTGTGCCTGGCGGCCACGGCGCTGGCGTCGGCGCTGGTGTTTGTGGTGGTGCGGAAATACGGCGTGAAGGTGGTGGAACTGTTCTTTCCCCGGGAAAAGATCATGAAGTATTCTTTCATGCAGAACGAAAAGAAGCTCGACCTGCTGGTGTTCATGCTGTTCCTCATCCCCGGCACGCCCAAGGATTTGCTCACCTATCTGATCGGCCTGACGCCGATGAAGCTGGGCAGCTTCCTGCTGCTTACTACGCTGGCGCGAATTCCCTCCGTGGTGTCCTCCGCGGTCACGGGCAGCCTGGCCCAGAGGGGCAGCTACAAGGCCGCGATCATCACCTATGCCGTCACAGCCGTCATCACGGTGGTCTGCGTGCTGTATTACCGGAAGATTTCCAAAGAAGAAAAGGAACAAAAACCCGATGAACAATCCGCCCGTCAGAAATGAACTCCGCTGCGCTTTCCTGCTGTTTATCACCGCCGCCATCTGGGGCTTTGCCATGGCGTTCCAGCGGGAAGCCAGCCTGTATTTGCAGCCGTTCAGCTTTAACGCCGCCCGGTACACCGTGGGTATCGTCTCCCTGCTGCCGTTTCTGCGCCGGGAAATCAAAACCACCGGCCAGCCGTTCACCCGCAAAGACCTGCTCAAAGGCGCGGTTCAGGGCATGGCGCTGTTCCTGGCTTCGTTTTTGCAGCAGTCCGCCGTGGGCGACGCAGGCGCGGGCAAGGCGGGCTTTCTGACCGCGCTGTATGTGGTGATGGTGCCGGTGCTGGGCGCGTTCATCGGCAAGCGCACGCAGATCACCACCTGGCTGGCCCTGGTGCTGGCGCTGCCCGCGCTGTATTTGCTGTGCGTGCCGAAGGGGGAGACGCTGACGCTGGCGCCGTCCGATTCCATCCTGATTTTCAGCAGCGTGGTGTGGGCGGTGCAGATTTTGTGCATGGATCATTTCGTGCAGACGGTGTCGCCCCTCAAGCTGTGTACCATGCAGTTCCTGTCCGCCGCGATCATCAACTGGGTCTGCGCGTTCATTTTTGAGCGTCCGGCGTGGGAAAACTTTCTTCATGCGTGGGTGCCCATCGCTTACTGCGGCGTCATGTCCACGGGCGTCGGGTACTTGTTCCAGGCCATGGGGCAGAAGGGCTGCCGCCCGGCGTTCGCCGCGCTGATCATGAGCCTGGAATCGGTGTTCTGCGTGATTGCCGGGGCTCTTATGCTGGGCGAGCGCATGGACGCGCGGGGCTACGTCGGCTGCGTGCTGATGCTGCTGGCGGTGCTGCTGGCCCAGGCGGGCGGTTTGTTCCGATTGAAGGGAGGAAGCGAGCGTGTTTGAGTTTGACAGGGAAGCGCTGGCCTACGGCGTCACGGCGCTGGAGAACCGCTTCCTGCTGGACTATCTGCCCGCCGCGAAGGGCGATTATATCAAGGTGTATTTATGGGGCCTGTTCGCCTGCGCGAATAAGGGCGCGGACTATACGCTGGAGGAAATGGCACAGGAAATTTACCTGACGGTGCCGGAGATCGAAGCCGCCCTGCGCTACTGGGAACGGCGCGCGCTTGTGAGCCGCGTCAGCGACAACCCGCCCCAGTACCGCTTCTACTCTCCGACGCAGCGCATGAAAACGCCCGCCGCGATGCAGGTGGACGGGGAATACGTGGCCTTTGCCGAGGCGGTATACGCTGCGTTCGCGGAGAAGCGCAAGGTGAGCCCGTCGGACATTGCGCTGGCTTGGGAATGGGTGCAGGACGTGGGGCTGCCGCCGGAAGCGGTGCTGATGCTGCTGCACCACTGCATGGCGACGCGCGGCCCGCAGTTTTCCTTCAAGGCCGCGGAAAAGCTGGCGGTGAGCATGAAGGAGGCGGGCGTGCGCACCACCGAAGACGCCGACAGCTTTTTGCAGCATAACCAAACGGTGCACGACGGCGTCAGGAAGGTGCTCGCCCGGATGGGCAAGCGCCGTCTGGCCTCCGACGACGAGCTGGCGCTCTACGAAAAATGGGTGTCGGAATGGCGCTTTGAACCCCAGGCCATCTTGGACGCCTGCAAGGAAATGACCAGCGGCGACCCGTCGTTCAAATATCTGGATAAGATTCTGGAAGGGCTGTACAGCCGCAGTGAAGCCCGCTCCGGCAGCCAGGTCAAAAAACAATTGGAGCGGGAACGGGAACAGAAGGATCAGGCCCAGGAAGTGTTTACCCGCGCGGGCGTTCGCCTGTCCGGCCCCGCCGCCGCGATGGAATATCAGGCGCTGCTGGAGATTCAGCCCCACGGCGTGCTGCTCCTGGCCGCTGAACAATGCCGCAGGAAGAACTGGAGCCTGGAGGACATGCACGGCCTGCTGGAGCGCTGGAGGAACAAGGGCCTGCTGACCGAGGACGCCGTGCGGGAATACCTGGACAAGCGGCGCGGCCTGGAAATGCTGCTGCGCGAGGTGTACGAGGCCTGCGGCCACCGGGGCAACCCCACTGTCGCCGA
>CADAKE010000163.1:0-6010 GCA_902788445.1 uncultured Eubacteriales bacterium | reverse complement strand
CAGGCCAGCGGCGCGGAAGGGAACAAGATGGCCTATCTGAACCGGGTGCTGGAAACCTGGCACGAGGCGGGCATCACGGATATTTCCCAGGTGCAGGCGCGGAAAAGCCCCGCCGCGCCCGTGAAAAAGAAAACCGTGTCCGCCCAGCAGTATACCCAGCGGCAGTACACGGAGGAAGAATTGCTGGCCGTATCCGACGATTTGATCGAGGAAGCGAGGAAGAGGCGTGAACAATCCGGTATGGAATCAGGTGCTGACGGCGTTTGAAGCCCAGCGCGCCCGCAATGAGGAAGAAAACGATCGGCGGCGGCAGGAGATCGCGCAAAAGCATCCCGACCTGGACGCCCTGCTCCGGCAGCGCCATGAGCTCGTCCTGGGCGCTGTGCGAGGCGCGTTCAGCGGCGGCGCGGCGCGGAACCCGGAAACGGTGATGCGGGAATATAATGAGAAAATCGCCTGGATGCTGCAAGTGAAGGGTTATCCAGCGGATTACCTGGACCCGGTGCGCCGCTGCCCGCTGTGCGGCGACACGGGCTATGTGTACGAAAATGCCATCCGGAAGCAGTGCGAATGCCTGAAACGGGCCTACCAGGAGGCGCTGGCGAAGGCGGATGGCAACGAGCAGGAAACCCAGTGCTTCGCCGCCTTTGACCCGCTTCGGTTCCCCGACGCCGCGCTTCCCGGAACGGACGTGAACCAGCGGGAATACATGGAAGTGGTTCGGAACAGATGCCAAAAGTTCGCGGACAACGTGGGCGCCGGGCCGCTGAAAACCCTGCTGCTCCACGGCGGCAGCGGCCTGGGAAAAACCTTCCTGCTCAACTGCGTGGGCCACGAAGCGAAGGAACGGGGCATTGAAACCGTCAGCGTTTCCGCTTATGACCTGCTGATGGCGCTGAAAAACGCCTACTTCTCCCGGAACAGTGACGACGCGGATTCCTACTTTGACGCGGAGCTTCTGCTGATCGACGACCTGGGCATGGAGCCGCTGATGGAAAACATCACGGTGGAACAGGTTTACAACCTGCTCAGCGCCCGGCTGAAACGCGGGCTGTATACCGTCATTACCACCAACCTCAGCCGCGACGAACTGAAACAGCGCTATACCGAGCGGGTGTCCTCCCGCCTGCTGGATTCGCGCACGGGCATGGCCATCGCGTTCCTGGGCCAGGATATCCGCCTGATCCGGCGCTGACAGTATGACAACAAAAGAAAGAAGGGCCTGAAAATGAACGGGATAAAAATGCTCCGCGGCATGGGCGCGGTTGCCCTGCTGATCTGCCTGCTCTGCGTCCTGCCCGCGGCGGCGGAAGAACTGAACAGCGATTACGAATACCAGCCTGAAACCGAATACGAAACAGGCTTTGTCTACCCGGCCGCAAAGCCCTATTCCGCCGTTTCCAATTCCCGTTCTTCCTCTCTGCTGAGTTCGATCAGGGGAGCAAACCGCAGTGATCCATATTCCGCAAGAACGCCTGCGCCTACTCATCAGCCGGCTTACAGCCGGGGAAGCGGCTACAGCTCTCCGTACTCCGTGAGGACGCCTGCGTCCTCTCCTCAGCCAGCCTACACCCGAGGGAGCAACTACAGCTCTCCGTATTCCACAAGGACGCCCGCGGTTTCCGCTCAGACCGGCTCCGCCCGAGGAAGCGGCAGCTATATGAATCCCGCGCGCACGCCCGCTCCTACGCCCACCCCCAGCGCCGCCAGGCCGAACGGCGGCAGCTATGCGGATACCCTGAGAAGAATGGAGCTTTCCTCCCGCTATCTCAGCGCCGGAAATCGAGGGGTTCAGCCGACCATCGGCAATACCGCCGCGCCGGGCGCGGCCAGCGGCCAGCCTGCCGCCGTCAATCCCGCGCAGAACATTCCAAAGCAAAATGAAGAGGCACCCGGTGAAACAGAGCTGGACGGCCTGCCGACGGATAACACCCTGTGTCTGGTGGGCCTGGGCTTTCAGCTGAACCCGGATGGAAGTATGCAGCCGGAGCTGATCGGGCGGCTGGAAACGCTGAAGCGCGCCGCTGAAAAGTATCCCCAGGCCATCATCGTCTGCACCGGCGGCCATACCGCTTCGAATAACAGCAGCGTGTCAGAGGCCGGGCAGATGGCGGAATGGCTTGTGAGAAACGGCGTGGATGCCAGCCGGATTCTGGTGGAGGGCAGTTCCCTGACCACGCAGGAAAACGCGGCTTACACGCTTGGTTTGCTGGAGCAGAGCCATCCCGAGGTTACGAGCATCGCCATCGTCACCAGCGATTATCATATGGACACCGGCGTGGAGCTTTTCAGGAACCAATCCTGGCTGATGGGCGACCGCTATACCGTCACGGCGGGCGAAACCTACAGCACCTGGTAAAGCCGCCCGACGCCCCGCAAATGCCAAAAGGATGATAAACTCAAACTTCCCATATGGCTTTCGCGGATAAAGGCTTACTGCTGCAGGGCATGATGGATTTGAAATAGTGAAAATCGGAAGGTAAAAAGTTCAATAGAAGGGAATCCGCATGGCATATCACAATGCTATCATATCACCCTTTTCCTCAGGGCAATCGCTGACAGATTGTATGCAGCAAGACGCGCTAAACAATGTCATACAAGCCATGAAAATGCTGATTGCCGCCATCCGTTTCTTTCGGGCGGATGATATCCGCCCCTACAATGATCGCAATTGTTCCCGACCTCGTATCTTTTTTGTCACAGAATGCAATAAGCGTTCGCCTTGCCCTTTCCCTGCGAGGGGGGAGGGCTTTTTGGCGCGTCCTCATTCATCTTCCGTCATTTCAGGGTGTCAACTGTTTTTAACATAAATGCGGCGGAATGTCATGTTTCATATCTTGTTCATGCTCGTTTTCTCTGCTATGATATTTCCGCGAGGTGGGAAAAGTATGATTGGTGAGAACATTCAGCATTTACGGAAAGCGAAGGCCATCACCCAGGAAGTGCTGGCGGAGACGGTGGGCGTGTCCCGGCAGACGGTGGCGAAGTGGGAAAGCGGCGAAAGCGCGCCGGATTTGGAAATGAGCGGGCGGCTGAGCCAGGCGCTGGACGTGAGCCTGGACGACTTGGCAAACGTCCCGCTCTACAAAGCGCCGCCCGAAGCGCAGCCGAGCAAGGGCAAGCACATGTTTGGCCTGGTGACCGTCGGCGACAAGGGCCAGATCGTGATTCCCGTGCAGGCCCGCCGGGTGTTCCACATCCAGCCGGGCGACCAATTGATGGTGCTCGGCGACGAAGACCGGGGCATCGCCCTGGTGGACGCCAAATTTTTCATGCAGGTAGCGGAGGAAATGCGGCATGGCAGCAAATAACGCGCCCCTCTCTGTGCGGGGCCTGACAAAAAAATATCCCGCGTTTGAACTGCGGGACGTATCCTTTGACCTGGTGCCCGGCGCGATCACCGGCTTCATCGGCCGCAACGGCGCGGGCAAGACCACCACGCTCAATTCGCTGCTGGGCTTCATCCGGCCCGATGGAGGAGAGGTGAAGTTCGGCGGGCTGGACATGAAAACCAGCGCGGAGGAAATCAAGCAGAAGATTGGTTTCGTGTCCGCTGGCATGACCTATTACACCGGGAAAAAGCTGAAAACCATCACCGGCGTGACCCGCCTGTTCTATCCCAACTGGGACGAGCGGGCGTATCAAAACTATATGCGTCAGTTCGGCCTGGACGAAAGCAAGACGCCCGCGTCCCTGTCCAACGGCATGAAGATCAAGTACGCGCTGGCCCTGGCGCTTTCCCACGGGGCGGAGCTCATGCTGCTGGACGAGCCCACCAGCGGGCTCGACCCCATGTCCCGGGAGGAACTGATCGAAATCTTCCTGTCCCTCCGCGACGCGGGCAAGACCATCCTGTTTTCCACCCACATCACCAGCGACCTGGACAAGTGCGCCGACCGCATCCTGTTCCTGCAAAAAGGACGGCTGACCGCCGACCTGCCGCTGGAAGCATTCAGGAAAGCGTACCTGCTGGCGGAAATCAGCGGCGGCCTGCCGGAAAACGTCAAGGCGCTTTCCAAAGGCGTCTGCCGCGTGCGGGACGGATACACCGCCCTGCTCCCCGCCGCCGACGCGGAGAAAGCGGGCCTGCCCTGCCGCGCGGCCACGCTGGATGAAATCATGGTACATCTGGACAAGGAGGACGCCGCGCAATGAAACTGCTGAAAAAAGAATTCCGGCTTTGCCTGCATCCCACCGCGCCGCTGTTCCTGGCGCTGTCCACCATGATCCTGATTCCCAATTACCCCTACGCCGTCAGCTTTTTCTATGTGACGCTGGGCGTGTTCTTCATCTGCCTCACGGGCCGGGAGAACCACGACGCGGCCTTCACCGCCGCCCTGCCGGTTTCCCGGAAGCAGATGGTGCATGGCCGCGTGATGCTGGTGTGCTGCCTGGAAATAGCCGATCTTCTGGCCGCCGCGCTCATGCTGTGGGTGAAGGGCCTGATCGGCTATGCCCCCAACCAGGCGGGCATGGACGCGAACGTCGCCCTGCTGGGCGAAGGGCTGATCGTGTTCGGCCTGTTCAACCTGATTTTCTTCCCCCGCTGGTATCAGGACATTACCAAGGTCGGCGTGCCCTTCCTGCTGGCGAGCGCCGCGGTGTTCGTGTACGTCGTCGCCGCCATGGTGGCCACCTACGCCGTCCCCTTCGTGCGGGACTGCCTGGACACGCAAGACCCAGCCCACATGACGGAAAAGCTGCTGTTCGTGGCCTGCGCGCTGGCGTTTTATCTGTGCGCCACCTGGCTGTGCGCCGCCCTGTCCGTCAAGCGCTTTGAGCGGGTGGACTTGCAGCTCTAAGTCTTATCCGTTTGCCGGATCGTATCCGAACACCTCCCAGGCGCGAAGGGAGGGAAAGGCGGAAGGGTCGTCGCTCTTGACCATTCTTTCCAGGCGCAGCCATTGGACGCGGCGGCCGCCCAGATCGATCATTTGCCTTTCGCCCGTCTTTTGCAGTTCAAAGGCCATTTCGTCTCCGTTGGAATCCGTCACATGGCCGGAAACCCAATAAGCGTCGTGGGGAAAATCCGCCCGCAGGGTCAGCGCCATCTTTTCAGCAATCACTTCCCTGCCGAAATTTAACAGGCACCACGCGTCCTCCCGCGCGCCGATGCCCCAGCTTTCATAGGGCCATTCCCCGTGGGACTGGTTGAAGCGCAGGCCGTCAATCACATTGCGGGCGGCGAAAACCGATTCGTTCCTCGTTTCCACGTTGGCCGAGCAGTGGGGGAAGAAATCCGTTTCTCCCCGCAAATCAAGGGGATTCCGGGCCAGATCGCGGCACTGGGCCGTTTCCCGCGCGGAGAGCAGGCGGGCCGTAATGATATGCCGCTTTCCTTCAAACAATCCGGGCGTATAGGCCAGCCGGTGCTCGCCCAACGGAACAGGCCAATGCATGATTCCGTTGGGCAGATACACTTCTCCCCGCAGCATGGAAGCGTCCACGGTGATTTCCAGATGGGAGCCCGCGGGAGCGAGGAAAAGAATGGCATCTCCCTGTTCCCAATCCCGGTCCACGCACGCCAGGGCTTCCTGGGGATGGACGGCTTCGCGCAGGACCGAACCGGCCTGATTGACGACTTTGATTTGAACCATATCTTTGCTTTTTCCCTCCGTCAGCTTTTGAGGAACAGAACGCGCGGCTTTGAATGACAATACGATCGCGCCGCGCCGCCGGGCGAATGAAGCCGTCGGCAGCAGGAGCATCCCGGCTGTTCCTGGCTCATTATACCAAAATACCCATCAGAATGGCAACAGGAAACTGAAAAGAGAGCGGAGGCTCAGGATTTTTGCTCATGGCTGCCTCGGAAAAAACACAGGGCAATCGTTTATTGCAATTCTGTGAAAAAACAATTGCGAAGTCGCAAAAATACGATAACTGTAGGGGCGGATATCATCCGCCCGAAAGAATCGGATGGCAGCAATCAGCATTTCCATAGCTTGTATGACATTGTTTAGCGCGGGCGGATCATATCCGCCCCTACATACCTGGGATTTCTTGTTGTATA
>CADAKE010000162.1 GCA_902788445.1 uncultured Eubacteriales bacterium | reverse complement strand
CTGGTTAACAAGCATCATGCGATAGCTGAATGGTAACGTAAACTGAAACGCAGAAAGGAGCCGATATTCGTGCCCAGAGCGAAGCAGACGGTGTTGGAATACAGAACCTACGACCTTCCGGCTGATTTCCCGCTGTTCGTGCTGAGCGGGGAAAGCTGGCGCATCAGCCCCGTGCCCAGCAAACGCCTGCATATCCACAACTGCCTGGAAATCGGCTGGTGCCATTCAGACAGCGGCTCCATGATCCTGGGGGATCAGGAAGTGCATTTTGCAAAGGATGATATCACCTTTATCGCCCGGAATGTGCCGCACACCACCTGGTCGTCTCCCGATACCTACAGCCTGTGGTCGTACCTGTATGTGGATATGGAAGGGCTGCTTGGCAGCAACGGCATGGCGCTGATCCCGGATCTGAGCGCCTTTTATCGGATACAGGCTTTCAGCCGCCTCATCCTTTCACCCGAGCAATATCCTTGGGCCATGCCCATCGTCCGCGCGATCCTGACGGAATTCGACCTGAAACAGCCGGGATACAAAAGCTCCATCCGCGGGCTGGTGCTGCATCTGGCCGTCTGCCTCCTGCGCATCGGTTCAGACGACGCGCAGGGCACGATGGACAAAAGCCTGTCCCTGATCGGGCCCGCGCTGGAATACATGCGCAGCAATTATGACCAGGCGCTTTCCATGGATCAGCTGGCGGCCCTGTGCCATATCAGCCCCACCCATTTCCGGCGTCTTTTCTCCTCGCAGATGGGCGCCAGTCCCTTGCGTTTCCTGCATCAACTGAGGATTATGAAAAGCTGCCAGCTGCTGCGCACCACGGACAAAACGATCGCCGAAATCGCTACCCAGGCGGGCTATTCTTCTCTTTGCTGCTTCAACCAGCATTTCAAGCAGTTTATGGGCTGCACGCCCTCCGAATGGAAAAAGAGCAACGTGAAAAACCGGCCCTCCCTGATCGCCTACAACGGTTGGCTTCACGCGGAGGAACCGCGCCCGGACGATCTTTAATCCGGCGGGGAAAAACTGCCAGGATGCACATGCTTTTTTCTGATTATGGTCAAAATCCATTATAATTAGGCCGATTTCTATTTGATTATGTCCATGACTGCCTCTACAATTTAAAGTAAACAAATCAGGGGAAGCTATGCCGTTTGCTTTTTCCAGGCTGTTCTGGAGCAAAGCATACGGTTTGATGCTTTCCGTCGTTACGAAACAGAAAAAGGAGGAATCGCTCCTATGTCGACAAAAACAGCGAAAGCGCCCAGCCTGCGGGAGAGAACCTCGTGGTCTGTGGCGCTGAAACGGGACTGGCATTTGTACCTGATGCTCCTGCTGCCGATTGCGCTGGTGGTGATTTTCAACTACGCCGCGTATCCCGGCCTGCGCATGGTGTTTATGGATTACAAGCCCGCCAAGGGTTACGCGGGCAGCAAGTGGGTCGGCTGGGAAACCTTCCAGAAGGTGTTCAAGGACAAGGACTTCATCCGTGCCTTGAAAAATTCCCTCGTGTTCAACCTGCTGGATCTGCTGGTCAGCTTCCCCATGCCCATCATCCTGGCCCTGATGCTGAACGAACTGCGCTTCCCCCGGTTCAAGAAGGTCACGCAGACCATCCTGTACCTGCCCCATTTCCTGTCCTGGGTCATTATCGGGTCGGTGGCCTATCAGCTCTTTAAGCCCTCCACAGGCATCGTGAACGTGCTCATGATGAACTGGGGCTGGATCAAGGAAGGCATCCCCTTCCTGACGGAAAAGAACCATTGGGCCGTCACCTACCTGCTCATCGGCGTATGGCAGGGCATGGGCTGGGGCACCATCATCTACCTGGCCGCTATCACCGGCATCAGCGGCGAACTGTACGAAGCCGCCATGATCGACGGCGCCAGCCGTTTGCAGCGCATCTGGCATATCACCCTGCCCGGCATCCGCTCCACCATCGTGGTGCTTTTGATCATGAACCTGGGCAAAATCATGGGCAGCAACTTCGACAGCTGGCCATTTACATTTATGAAAAGGGCCTTGCCAGTTCCAAGTTCAGCATGGCCACCGCCGTGGGCCTGTTCCAGAGTTTGGTGGGTCTGCTGCTGGTGCTGCTCAGCGACCGCTTTGCCAAAGCCCTTGGCGAAGACGGCTTGCTGTAAGGAGGTGGGCGACATGGCAAAAGAAAAAGTGAAGGAATTCGATACCATCAACGACGGTTCCCACGCCATCCGGAAGTTTTCCATCGGCGACGCCCTCATCATCCTCATCCTGGTCGTGCTTTGCCTGACCTGCATCCTGCCCTTCATCCACCTGGCCGCCAAATCCATTTCCAGCAACACCGCCGTGATGCAGAAGTCCGTGGTGCTGTGGCCCAAGGGCATTAACTTCGACGCTTATGCCTCCATCTTCCAGGACGGCACGCTGGTGCATTCCTTCCTGTACAGCGTGGGCGTGGTGCTGATTTTTACGGCGATGGGCATGATCGTGTGCACCTGCGCCGCCTATCCGCTCTCCAAAAAACGGTTGAAGTGGCGCGCGTTCTTCACCATCGTGCTCATGATCCCCATGTATTTCAGCGCCGGTCTGATCCCGACCTATCTGCTTTATAAGGACTTGCATCTGCTGAACACCATGTGGGTGCTGATCCTGCCGCTGATTTACTCCTCCTACAACATGCTGATCATGAAGAACTACTTCCAGTCCAGCATCCCGGACAGCCTGGAGGAAGCGGCTTTCCTGGACGGCGCTACCAATTTCCAGATCCTGTTCCAGATCGTGCTGCCCCTGTCGCTGCCGATTATCGCCACGCTGTCGCTGTTCTACGCTGTGGGCCGCTGGAACGCTTACGCCGATAACAAGTACTACATTACCAAGGAAGCGCTGAAAATGATCCAGTATAAGCTGTATCAGCTGGTCGCTTCCGCCACCGAGGCCCAGACCGCCACCCTGTCCGAAGCCATCGAGGTCACCAGCACCCCCGAAGTGCTGCAAGCCGCCTGCATCATGTTCGCCACCCTGCCGATCATCTGCATCTATCCCTTCCTGCAGAAGTATTTCGTCAAGGGCGTCATGGTCGGCGCGGTGAAGGGTTAAGAGGCAATTGGCAGTAGGCAATAGGCAATAGGTGGCGCTTCGCGCCTAAGCAATTCAAACTCATCCCTAATGCCTAATGCCTATTGCCTATTCCCTATTCCCTAATCCCTATTCCCCCCCGTCCCCAAGGGCCGATGCCCTGAAAATAAAAAGGAGGAAAACAACCCATGAAGAAGATCCTTGCTCTGGCGCTGACAGCGGTCATGCTGCTGTCCATGCTGCCCGCCGCGCTGGCGACCACCGATCCTGCCTGGGAACCCTTTGCCGAGAACGTGAGCATCACCATCCCGGTGTATGACCGCGGCCAGGCTGGCGTGCCCAACGTGGAGGACAACTACTGGACGAAGTGGATTCAGGAAAACTTCGGCGACAAGTACAACATCACCGTGAACTACGTGGCCATCCCCCGCTCTGACGTGATGACCAAGTATTCCATGCTGGCGGCTGCGGAAGACCTGCCCACCGTGCTGATGGAATACGACTATCCCAAGGTTGCCCAGTGGGCGTCCGATGGCTACATGGCTGAATTCAATATGGACGACTTTGCCGCCATCGCGCCCACCTATTACAACCGCATGGTGGAAAACAACCAGCTGGCCTTCACCAAGCTGAACGGCGAAACCTACCTGGTGGCCGCCCTGCGCCCCTACTACGACACCGCCTACACCTTCCAGTCCTTCGTCCGCATGGACTGGCTGAAGGCCGTGGGCTATGATCACGTCCCCGTCACCACCTCGGAATTCAACGACGCCATGCAGAAGATCAAGGACGCCGGTATCGCTAAGTATCCCGCGGGCGGCACCATGATCACCGGCGTGGGCTCCGACCAGAACTACTCCTGGCGCACCTGGCCCCTGGATGAAAAAGAATGGGCCATGTACGGCGACTACAACATCCCCTCCCTGGGCTGGGACCCCAACTACCGCCTGCTGAAGAACGAGAACGACAAGTACAACCGCGGCCTGCTGAACCCCGAGTATTACCTGATCGGCACCGAGGACGACAAGACCAACTTCATCAACGGCGAAAACTATCTGTACGGCGGCTATATCTCCGCCAACATGGACTGGCTGACCGCTTTCTATGAAGCCAATCCCGACGCCGAGCTGGCCATCGTTCCCGTGTCCGGCGCCGTCGACGAAGTTTACGGCACCAACCCCGGCTACCGCACCGACAACCCCTTCGGCATGATGGTCGGCTTCTCCGCCTTCGCCAGCGAAGACCAGATCAAGGCCGCCTGGATGTACATGGAATGGCTGACCCAGGAAGAAAACCTGTTCACCTTCCAGTGGGGCGTTGAGGGCGAAAACTTCAACTACGACGAGAACGGCCTCCCCGTTGCCGTGAGCGACTACAACGGCGATTACAAGCAGGGCTTCTCCAACAACAAGGACTACTGGTGCATCACCATCGAAGCCCGCCAGGCCGGTACCATCGAAGACGTGATCAAGAACAACCTGCCCCATGACCTGCCCCAGGACTTCACCGAGGACGTCATCAAGTGGTACTATGACAAGGTGCAGGTGAAGGACGCCGGCTGGGCCATCGACAACGCCAAGTGGTCCGTGACCATGGAAGCGGAAGTGGAATACCAGACCGTGCTGGTGAACCTCTACAAGGAATACCGCGACAAGCTGACCATGTGCGCGCCCGAGGAATTCGACGCCCTGTATGCCCAGTACGCCCAGGAATACTTGGATGCGGGCTATCAGGAAATCATTGACGAACGCGCCGAGCAGTTCGCGGCTGGCAACTCCACCGCCATCCTGAACGTGACCGCCGAACCGGTGACCCTGAAGTAATGAACCAATAATGCAGGGGCTGTCCCAAAAGGACAGCCTCTTTTTTGTTCCTTTGCCCCCGGGGGGGAGCAACTGCCATCGGTTGTAAAACACAAAAAATATTTTTTATAGATTGAATTTTTGCGTTGACAAAATATTAAATGTGTTATAAAATAGGATTACGGAGTATTCTCCCTGAAATCAGCAGGAGGCGATTTGGATGGCGAAGAGCCGCCCGGAGATCGACAGGGAACGGAAAAGCCATATTGCGGGCGTTATTCGGAAATACCGCCTGCAAGCCCATTTGGAACAGGGCGAGCTTGCTAAGCTGCTTCATGTGACGCCCGCCGCCGTGGGCAACTGGGAACGCTGCCTCTCCCGGCCTGACCTGGATACCATCCCGCTCCTTTGCAGGGAACTGCGCATTCCCGTGACTGAACTGCTGGGCCTGGAGCCGGAACTTACCCTGACGGGCGAAGACCGGGATTTATTGGACTTGTATCATTCCCTCGAGCCGGATGATCAGGCCAGCGCGCGTTTCTTCATGGAACAGATGGAAGGACGGGCGAGGAAGCGGAAGCATGAAGCCATCAAAGCCTCCTTCTGCCGCAGGATGCTGATGGAGCAGGCTTCCGCCGCGGGGTTCGGCGCGCCCATGGAGGATTACGCGGAAAACGAAATGGTCTATGTGCGTTCCAATCCCGCCTCCGAAAGATGCACCTGCATCATCAAGGTCAACGGGCACAGCATGGAGCCAAATTATCCGGACGGCACGAAGGTCTATGTGGACGAGAAGCAGGCGGTTCGGTTCGGGGACGACGGCGTTTTCATCCTCAACGGAGAGGCGCTGATCAAAAAATTGACCCGTGAGGGCCTGTACTCCTACAACCAGGATAAAGAGACTTATCCCACCAGAACGGTCTATGATACGGATACCTTCAAGGTGGTCGGGAAAGTGATCGGCAGGGTCGGCGATTTTGATCTCCCGGAGGGCGACGAGCTTCGGGAAGTAAAGAGGGCCTTTAAAGGTGAATAAACAATCAGGGTATCTGTTCGGCCGCGCTTCAAAGGAGCACGAATCAGATAGGAGATAGGAGATAGGAGTTAGGAGATAGATAGCGTTGGATACAAAAACCCAAGGCAAAGCAGCCAATAAAAGCATGATCATTCTTCCATCTCCTCTCTCCTAACTTCTCTCTGGCATGAGGTTCTTCTTCGGTAAGCGACTGAACAATGACCAATCAGGATAGTAAACAATCGGGCGGTTCCGGCCGCCCTTCATTTTCCACGAAAAGGGGAACATATATTCGATTGGAGGCTGCGCGCATGTTTGGACCAGAACTGCTTCGTTATTGCCGGACGGACAGCGGGGTCTATTCCTATCTTTACGGGGCGGCGAAAATCAGCGCTGCCCGGGACGATGAACGCATTTATGTGAGTATTGACCGTTCCCTTCCCAAGGAAATCACAGACGGGCTGCTGGCGTGGCTGGGCATGGACATGCGCCGCGCAGTCGTCCGTTACCGCTGCGACGACAACAGCCGGTATTTCGTGCAGGCGGCTGCTTAACGGCAAAGGCGGCGGGCGTATGAAGCCTGGGGATACGGTTTATTTCATTGTCTCAGGCAGACGGATCGCAAAGGGAACAGTCAAAAATCCGAACGGATGCCGCGTTCTCGTTCTGATCGCGGGCGGCGGGCTCCGCCTGTGCCGGAGCAGGTTTTATCCTTCGGTGGAAGAAGCGGAAAAGCATCTGCTCCCGCCTGCTCCTGCCCAGGCGGCGCAAGCAGAAAAGGCGGTTTATGCGCCCAGGAACCATGAAATCGCGTGGCGGCCTTCCGATTTTGAATGAGGGGGAATGAGAAAAGCACCCGGACAGCGCTCACAATTAGTTACCATTCAGCTATCACATGATGTTTGTTAACCAGAGCGAGGGCCTGTGCGATCCGCAGCCTCAATCGGCGCAACTCGCCATGATGGCGAGATTGCTTGTTTCGGCTGA
>CADAKE010000161.1 GCA_902788445.1 uncultured Eubacteriales bacterium | reverse complement strand
ACGCTGAACGCCCTGTGCGAAGCGCTGAAAAACGATCTATTATGCCTGATTGAGGAAAACGGATGAACGGATTCATCAATCTTTTAAAGCCGCCAGGCATGTCGTCCGGGGCGGCGGTGGCGGTGGTGAAGCGCCTGACCGGGGAAAAGGTCGGCCACGCGGGCACGCTCGACCCCGAAGCCGCGGGCGTGCTCCCCATCATGGTGGGCCGCGCGGCGCGGCTGTTGGATTACTTTGCCGACAAGAGCAAAAGCTACATTGCCGAAATCGCGTTCGCCGGAGCGACGGACACCCAGGACGCCCAGGGGGTTATCATCCAAAGCCCGACGCGGGTGCCCGGCCGGGAAGAAATCCTGGCTGTCCTGCCTGCGTTCCGGGGGGACATTTTGCAGCGTCCGCCCGCGTATTCGGCTTTAAAGCGCGACGGCGTGCCGCTCTACGAACTGGCGCGGAAGGGCGTTGAAGTGGAAACCAAAGCCCGGCCAACCGTGATTCATGCGTTGGAACTGGGGGAACAGACGGGGCCGGATGGCTACATGCTGTCCGTGGACTGCGGCAGCGGCACCTACATCCGCACCCTCTGCCATGACATTGGGCAGGCGCTGGACGCGCCCGCCCACATGCGGTTCCTGCTGCGCACGCGGCACGGCGCGTTTGCCATTGGGAACGCCGTAACGATCGAAGAAGTGATCGCGGCGGGGGAGAAGAAAGAAATCGAAAGCCTGCTTTTGCCGATGGACTTTCCCTTGCGGCCGCTGCTTCGGTTGGACGTGCCGGAAAACCTGTGGAAGCTGGCCCGGAACGGCGGCAAGCTGCCAGCGGAGATTTTGCCGGAAGCTAAGGAAAATGCGCCGCTTCGGGTGTACGCGGACGGCGCTTTGCTGGGCGTTGCGCACAGGGCAGGAAGCGTTATTCGCTTTGACGTGGGATTAACGGGAGGACAATAAGATGGACACGAAAGCGCTGTTGTCGGGCATCCGCTGTTTCCTGCTCGACATGGACGGCACCTTTTACCTGGGCAATCAATTGATCGAAGGCTCGCTGGACTTCCTGGACGCGCTGGGGCGCACGGGGCGGCAATGCCTGTTTTTGACGAACAATTCCTCCAAGTCGGCGGATTTCTACAAGCAGAAGCTGGCGCGGATGGGCGTGCCGGAGCGGTTCCGCAACGTGCTCACCAGCGGCCAGGCGGCCGCCCGGTATGTGACGAACCGCTTCCCCGGCAAGAAAGCCTTCCTGCTGGCGAACCAGATTGAAACAAAGGAAATGGAAGCGCTGGGCGTTCAGATCGACCAGGAACATCCGGACTACGTGCTGATTGCCTTTGACACGGAACTGGACTATCACAAGATGACGATGCTCTGCGACCATGTGCGGGCGGGCCTGCCTTACATCGCCACCCACCCGGACTTCAACTGCCCCACCGAAACGGGCTTCATTCCAGACATTGGCGCGACCATCGCCTACGTGAAGGCCAGCACGGGCCGGGAGCCGGACGTGGTCATCGGCAAGCCCAACAGCGGCATCGTGGAAGAAACCCTGCGGGTGACGGGATTGAAGAAAGAAGAAATGGCCATGGTGGGGGACAGGCTGTATACCGACATTGCCACGGGCGTGAATTTCGGGATGCTGAGCATCCTGGTCATGAGCGGCGAAACCACCGCCGAAATGGCGGAAGCGTCGCCCATCAAGCCCGGGCTGACCTTCGGGCGGCTGGCGGATATGATTCCTTATTTATGAACCGAATCAAAGAAATCCTGCGTCGGGTGCTGATCGGCGCGTTCTGGATTGGGATTTGGTGGGCCATCGCCAAAGTCGTGGGCCTGCCCAAGCTGTTGCCGGGGCCGGGAGAAACGGCCCTGGCTTTTGCGCGTTTGTGCGGAACGGAGGCTTTTTGGCGCAGCGTGGGCATGACGCTCTTGCGGGTGGCGCTGGGCTATGGCTGCGCGGTGGTCGGCGGCGTGCTGCTGGCGGTGGCGTGCCATCAAGTGAAGGGCGCTGAAATGCTCCTGTCGCCCCTGCGCACGGTGATTCGCGCCACGCCGGTTTCCTCCTTCATCTTGCTGGTGTGGCTGTGGCTGAAGCGCGGGCATGTGCCGGTGTTCATTTCGTTCCTCATGGTGCTGCCCATCATCTGGACGGCGACCCAGGAGGCGCTTGGCGCTGTGGACGGCGATTTGCGGGAAATGGCGCGAATGTACCGGTTTTCCCGGTGGAAGAAAATCCGGTATCTGTACGCGCCTTCGGTGCGGCCCGCGTTCCTGGCGGCGTGCATGACGGGGCTGGGCTTCGCCTGGAAAAGCGGCATCGCGGCGGAGGTGATCGCCCTCACGCCGGACTCCGTGGGCAAGCACCTGAGCGACGCGAAGAATTATCTGGAATATCCCGACCTGTTCGCCTGGACGCTGACGGTGATTCTCCTGTCCATGGCGCTGGAAGCGTGCCTGAAAGCGCTGGCGCGGAAGCGGAAGGGGGAAGGAAAATGATTCGCCTGAGCCATGTTTCCGTGGGCTATCCGGACAAAAAGGTGCTGGAAAACCTGTCGCTGATCTTCCCGGATTCCGGCGCGGTCGCCCTGATGGCCCCATCCGGCTATGGCAAGACCACCCTGCTGCGCGTGCTGGCGGGATTGAAAACGATTGAAGCGGGAGAGCTATCCGGCCTGGAGAACAAGAAGATTTCCTTCTTATTCCAGGAAGACCGCCTGCTGCCCTGGGTGTCCGCGGAAAAGAATGTGGAATTGGTGAGCGATTCAGAAAAAGCAAGGCATTGGCTCAAGCAAATGGAAATCCCGGACGCGCGCCAACTGCCCCATGAGATGAGCGGCGGGATGCGGCGCCGGGTCGCGCTGGCGCGGGCGATGGCGTTCGGCGGCGACGTGCTGCTGCTGGACGAGCCCTTCAAGGGCCTGGACGAAGCGCTGCGGGAGCGTGTTGCTTCACATATCCGGGACGTGTATCCGCTGACCATCCTGTCCGTCCATGACAGCGCCGAAGCGGAATTGATGGGCGCGAAAATTGTCCGGCTGGATTCATAATCTCCGCTGTTTGTATGCATATTCTTTCCACCCTCCGCGCATACTATGGAAGGAAATAACATTGCGGAGGACAGCGACATGGAACAACAGACCATGCATATGAACCATAACGGCTGGAGCCAGGAGGAAACGGATTTATTGTGGAAAGAGGTGCGCGGGGCGGCGGACGACGGCATCCCCCTGCGGGCCGTGTTTGAGCGGATGGGGGAGACCCTGGGCCGCAAGCCCAACAGCGTCAGGAATTATTATTATATGCAGCTTCGGGAGCAGGGAGGCGAGGACTGCAAGCGCGCCGCGCCCTTTGAAACGTTCACCGACGAGGAGATTCACGATCTCCTGCGCCACGTGCTGGCGGCGAAGGGGCAGGGGCAGTCCGTCCGCGCGTCGGTGATGGATTTGTCCCACGGCGATAAAACCCTCATGCTGCGCTACCAGAACAAATACCGCGCCCTGCTTCGCAAGCGGCCCGACCTGATCGAGCAGATTTGCGAGGAACTGCGCGCGGAGGGCCAGCCCTGCCCGGATATGCGCATCACCGTGGAGCCGCTGCCCAAGGCGTCTGACCCGGCGCTGCCGCTCCAGACTGCCGACCCGGACGCGCTGAACATCCTGAACAGCCTGGCGTCGCTTCTGCGGAGGGCGGAAAAAAACAGTGTAACGGAAAGCGACCGGCTGAAAGTCCAGCGCGACCTTTTAATGATGCAATTGGAGGACGTGCAGTTGGCCGTGAAAGCCGCGGTGACGGACTGTAAGGACTTTCTGGGCTATCCGCCCGAGGAGCGCCCCGCCCTGCTGCCCGCGTTCTGCGACAGCATGGCGCAGCACATCGCCCGGCTGGAAACCGTGTCGGGTTAAATGCGTGGAAATGCCTGTTTTTTATTGACAGAACCGGCATTTCCTTTTATAATGAATACGCCTATCCGGGCAAAGACACGACAGATTCGGCCCATGCGCATGGCATGGGCGTATTTTTTTGAGGAGGGAACAACGTATGTTGACGCAAGCGCCCAAGGGTACCCGGGATATGCTTCCCCAGGACGCCTATCTCTGGCAGTGGATCGAGCAGAAAGAGCGCGAGGCCGCGGCCAAGGCGGGCTACCGCGAGATCCGCACGCCCGTGTTTGAGCACACCGAGCTGTTCCTGCGCGGCGTGGGGGACACCACGGACATCGTGCAGAAGGAAATGTACACCTTCAAGGATAAGGGCGACCGCTCCATCACCTTAAAGCCCGAGGGCACGGCGGGCGCGGTGCGCTCCTTCATCGAAAACCACCTGTTCGCCGAAACGCTTCCCTGCAAGGTGTATTACCTGAACGCGCCCATTTTCCGCTATGAGAATCCCCAGAGCGGACGCCTGCGCGAGCATCACCAGTTCGGCATGGAGTGCTTCGGCGGCAAGGAGCCGACCGTGGAAGCGGAGCTGATTTCCACGCTGTTCGGGTTCCTGAGCGGGCTGGGCCTCAAAAACCTGTGCGTCCACATCAATTCTATCGGCTGCCCCAACTGCCGCCCGGTGTACCACCAGAAATTAAAGGAATACCTGGTCGAGCGCATCCACGATATGTGCGAAACCTGTCAGGCGCGGTTTGACAAGAACCCCCTGCGCATCCTGGACTGCAAGGAAGAAAAGTGCAAGGCCATCGTGAAGGACGCCCCGGTGATTCTGGACTGCCTGTGCGACGAGTGCCGCGAGCACTTTGAACAGCTCCAGGCGCTTTTGACCGCCCGGAACATTGTGCGCGGCCTGGACTACTACACCAAGACCGTGTTCGAGATCATCATGCAGGCGGGCCGGGAGGGCCTGGCCCTCTGCGGCGGCGGGCGGTACGACGGCTTGGTGGAGCAGCTGGGCGGCCCCGCCACCCCGGCAGCGGGCTTCGGCATCGGCGCGGAGCGGATTCTGATGGAACTGAAAAACCAGAACCTGCTGCCCGACATGCCCTCCGTCACCGACGTGTACGTGGCGAACCTGGGCGCGGAGATGAAGATTCCCGCCTTCACCTTCTGCCAATCCCTGCGGGATTTGGGCGTCAAGGCCGACAGCGACGTGGCGGGCCGTTCCCTCAAAGCGCAGTTCAAGTTTGCCGATAAGATCGGGGCCAAGTACGTGGTCATTATCGGCGGCGACGAGTATGAGCGCGGCACGGTGAAGCTGCGCAATATGGCGACGAAGGAAGAAAAGGAACTGCCGATAGCGACAGCGGCGGAGGAGATCAAAGGGATTATTGCCTAAAGTTTTCCCCAAACAACGTAATTGTCCAACCAAGCTCTTTTAAAACCAAACCCTTCTACTGTCATCCTGAGCATCCCGAAGCGAGAGCGAAGGGATAAGCGAAGGATCTCCTGGTAATGCATTCAGCCAAGTAACGCATTACCCAGCAAGGAGATCCTTCGACTCCGTTCCGCTCTCGCTCCACTCCGCTCAGGATGACACCGTTGGTTGACTGAATGTATTGTTTGTTGTATAACACCGACGCTTCAAAAAATGTATATCATCACAACGAAAAAGGAGTTGTTTACACATGGAACGGAACCTCATCGCCAACGTCGTATGCGGCGAAACCAACAAGATTCAGGGCTTTGTGGAGAACCTGCGGAACAAGCGCACCATGGCTTTCCTGGTCATCCGTGACCACTCTGGGCGGCTGCAAGTGACCATCGAAAAGGAAAAGCACCCCGACCTGGCGGCGATTGTCGACCCGCCATCGACAGCCGCATGGACTACCGCTGGATCGACCTGCGGTCGGACAAGAACACCCTGATCTTCAAGGCCCAGACCGAGCTGGTGGGGGCCATGCGCGAATATTGCCTGAACCAGAACTTCATGGAAATCCATACCCCCAAGCTGATCGGCGCGGCCAGCGAATCTGGCTCCGACGTGTTCGAGCTCAAATATTTTGACCGGAAAGCGTACCTTTCCCAGAGCCCCCAGTTCTACAAGCAGATGGCCATGGCCGCGGGCTTTGACCGCATCTTTGAAGTGGGCCCCGTGTTCCGCGCTGAAAAATCCTTCACCAACAAGCACGCCACCGAGTTCACCGGTTTTGATATCGAAATGAGCTACATCACCTCCTTCCGGGACGTGATGGCCTTTGAAGCCGAACTGCTGCAATACGCCCTCCAGCGCGTGGCGGACAAGTACGGCGACCAGATCAAGGCGCTCTACGGCCTGGACACCGTCGTGCCCACCCTGCCCTTCCCCGAAATGAAGCTGGCCGACGTGTACAAGGAATTGGAAGAACGCTACGGCTATACCGTGGACGACAGCGAAAAGAACGACCTGACCACCGACGCCGAGCACCTGTGCGCCAAGCTGAGCATGGACAAGTTCGGCCATGAATTCCTGTTCGTCACCGATTACGGCCCCGAAAAGCGCGCCTTCTACCACATGCGCGACGAGCACGGGATGCCCCTGGGCTACGACCTGATCTGGCGCGGCACCGAAATCACCACCGGCGCCCAGCGCGA
>CADAKE010000160.1 GCA_902788445.1 uncultured Eubacteriales bacterium | reverse complement strand
GGCGGGCCCACGAAGCACAGGATGGGGCCTTTCAGCACGCCGTCCTCGGTGTTGCGTTCCTTCATGCGGCGCACGGCCAGGTATTCGATCACCCGCTCTTTCACCTTTTCCATGGCGTAGTGGTCTTCGTCCAGCACGCGGCGGGCGCGTTTCAAATCCAAATTGTCGGTGGTCAGCTTGCCCCAGGGCAGGTCTAAAATCCATTCCACATACGTCCGGCTGACGCCGATTTCCGGCGTGCCGGGGGCCATGCGGGAAAGCCTGTCCAATTCCTTATTGGCTTTTTCCCGGGCCTCGTCGTTCATGGGCGTGTCGGCGACCTTCTTGCGCAAGTCCTCCACGTAGGTTTCGTCCTTGTCGCCAAGTTCTTCCTGGATGGCCTTGATCTGCTCGCGCAGGTAGTAGTCCTTCTGGTTCTTGTCGATCTGTTTTTTGAGGCGGCTCTGTACCTGCTTCTCAATGCCCGCCAGTTCAGTTTCGCGGATGAGAATTTCGCACAGCTTTTCCAGCCGCCGCTCCACGTCGATTTCCTCCAGGATGGCCTGGCGGTCTTCCACCCGGGTCAATACGTTCGCGGCGATGATGTCGGCCAGTTGATCGGGCCTGTCCACCTCGCTGACGGAGCGCAGGGTCTCCCCCGACACGCGCATGGACGCCCGGGCGTACTCCTCGAACAAATCGTGGGTCGCCCGCACCATGGCTTCCGTTTCCGGGCTGTCCGCCATGTCCTGGGGCGGCACCTCCACGTCCGCGACCCAATAAGGGTCTTCCTGCGTGACCGCGCGCAGCAGCGCCCGCTGCTCACCCTCCACCAACACGCGGATGGTATCCCCCGGCAGGTTCAGCACCTGCTTGATGACCGCCACCGTGCCGACCTGGCACAGGTCTTCGATCGCCGGGTCTTCCATGTCGCCGTCGCGCTGGGCGACCAAAAATACCTGCTGATCCTCCATCATGGCCTGCTCCAGCGCCGCCACGCTCTTGGGCCGGCCCACGTCGAAATGCAGCACCATGTGGGGAAATACCATCAGCCCCCGCAGGGGAATGAGCGGCAGATGCAGGATGTTCTTCTTTCTTCTTGGCATATTGTCTCCCTGAAATCGGTTCATTTTCCCGGAAATATCTTCTTTTCCGGCGGTTTTAATTATACCGGAAGATGGCGTAAATTGCAACCTTTCGCCTGCAACGGCGCGGCGACGAGGCGATTCGGCGTGGGAATCGGCGCGTCGGCAGCGGGGGCTTGGGATGCGGCGGGCAGCAGCATGGCAAGCAGCGCGTCCTGCAAGGTGTCGATGGGAACAGCCTGAATCCCGGCGTCGCGGAAGCGTTCCATACTATTGTCCCGGGGAATATAGACCCTGGACAGACCCGCTAACCGGGCGGCTTCCACCTTGGCGGGCACGCCGCCCACAGGCAGCACGATGCCCTGAACGCTGATTTCGCCCGTCACGGCGGCGCTTCCGTCCACGGGCTGGCCCGTCAAAGCGCTGACCGCCGCCACCGCCATGGCGACGCCCGCCGACGGCCCGTCCACCGGCGCGCCGCCGGGGAAATTGATGTGCAGGTCAGTGCGGTCGTCGGCATAGCCCAGCTGCCGCAGCAGCGTAATCACATTCTCCGCCGAGGCGTGCGCCGTGGATTTGCGGCGCATGGTGCGGCTGCCGCTGCCCAGTTCCTCTTCCTCCACGATGCCCGTGATGCGAACCCTGCCCGTGCCCGGGCTGGCCACAGCCTCGATCTCCATCACGGCGCCCTGGTGGCTGCCGTGCACCGCCAGGCCATGCACCGCGCCAACGCGGCTGTCCACGCTCGCCTGCTGGATGGGCTGCCGGACGTAATGGCCGGACTCGATCACCCATTCCATGTCGGCGACAATGATCTCCCGCCGGTTTTCAAGCTGCGCCACGCCGGACGCCATCTGCACCATGTTCACCGCGTCGCGTCCGCAGGCGGCGTACTGTCCGGTCAGTTCCGCCGTGACACGGCTCATGGAAAAGCCCGCGCGCTGCGCCGCTTCATAGGCGATGCGGGCGATTTCCTGCGGGTTCAGGGCGCGGAAAAAGATCTCCATGCACCGCGAGCGCAGGGCGGGCGGCAGTTCCTCCGGGCTGCGGGTAGTAGCGCCGATCAGGCGGAAATCCGCGGGCATCCCGTTTTTGAAAATATCGTGGACATAACGCGGCGTGCCCGTGTCGTCGGGGTTATAATACGCCGATTCAAACTGCACCTTCCGGTCTTCCAGGACTTTGAGCAGTTTATTCATCTGGATGGGATGCAGTTCCCCGATCTCATCCAAAAACAGCACGCCGCCGTGGGCCCGGCTCACCGCGCCGGGCTTGGGCTGGGGCACGCCCGCCACGCCCAGCGGCCCCGCTCCCTGGTAGATGGGGTCGTGCACGCTGCCGATCAGCGGGTCGGCGATGGCCCGCTCGTCGAATCGCACGCAGGTGGCGTCCATTTCGATGAACGGCGCGTTCTGCTGAAACGGCGTGCCGGGGCTCTGCTTCGCCGCCTCCAGCGCAAGCCTTGCCGCGCAGGTCTTGCCCACGCCGGGCGGGCCATAGATGATCACATGCTGCGGGTTCTGACCGCACAGAATCGCCATGAGGGAACGGATGCCCTCCTCCTGGCCGATGATGTCCTCAAAGCGCTGAGGGCGCACGTGCTCGCTCAGCGGCTCGGACAGGGAAATCGCCCGCATCCTGCGCAGGTTTTCCATTTCCTTCGCGCTCTCCCGCCCGTTTCTGGGCTGGGCCTGCTGCTGGCGCTTCAATTGTGTGTAAAAATAGATGCCCATGATGACCGTCGCCGTAAGCTGCACCGCTCCGAAAAGCCAACTCAAAATGTCCATCCCTCCCTTGCTCCCTGCCTTTATCATGCCAAGCGGATGGAAAAACCATGCAGGAAAAAGTTTCGAAACAAGAAAAAAAGAACGCCGTTCGGGCGTTCGGGTGACTTCGAGAGCGAGGGATTAGGGATTAGGTAAACTCTGATTGATTCATCACAGGTAGATATTATACAAATTGATTGTAGGGGCGGATATTATCCGCCCGCTTTGTAAAGCTGCGTCAAGGCATGGGAATGCAGAGAACGTAAAGAATTGCTTAACGGGCGGATAATATCCGCCCCTACACGGCATTATTCCAACAAATGTATAGATATTTACATGATTGAATTGATCAGTATCTACTTAGGGATTAGTAATAAAGTTTGTCAGCATTTGATGATTCAATTGGCAGTAAGGAAAAGGTATCATGATAAACATGCTCACCTAATCCCTAATCCCTATTCCCTAATCCCTCATCATTACCCCTGATGCAGCGGCAATTCCACAATGAACGTCGCGCCGCGGCCCTCTTCGCTTTCCACGTTGATCGCGCCGCCGTGAAGGAGGACAAGCTGGTGCACGATGCTCAGGCCCAATCCAGTGCCGCCCTTTTCGCGGCTGCGGGCCTTATCCACGCGGTAGAAGCGGTCAAAGATGTGGGGCAGGTTTTCCTTGGGAATGCCGGGGCCGTTGTCGGACACGGTGAAAATAGCGTTGCGGCCCTGGCGCTGGAGCGTGACGCGGATGACCCCGCTGGCCTGGGTGTACTTGACGGCGTTCTCCATCAGGTTGTAAATCACCTGGTTCAGCTTGGACTTGTCGGCGTAAATATCGCAGGGGTCGTTCAGCTGCATCACGATCTTCTGGCCCTTCTGGTTGGCGATGGGCTGCAGGCGGTGGGCGTTGTCCTTGATCAGCTGAGCGATGGACAGGTTTTCGCGCGTCAGCTTCACGTTCTGGGAATCCATCTGCACCAGGGTCAGCAGGTCGCTGACGATGGCGGAAAGGCGGTCGATCTCATTGTTGATGTCCGTCATGAATTCCGTGCGCAGGTTCTTGTCCATGTCGGGCTGGTAGATCAGGGATTCGATCATGATTTTCATGGTGGCCAGGGGGGTTTTCAGTTCATGGCTGGCGTTGGACACGAACTGGTTCCTGCTCTGATCCAGCGTTTCCAGCTTTTCGCTCATGGAGTTGAACGCCCGGGCCAGCTGCTTCATTTCACCTGAGCCGCGCACCTTCACCCGCGCGGAGAAATCGCCCTTGGACATTTTCTGAATCCCGCGGTTGAGGCCCGCGATGGGGCGGGTGATGATGCGGGAAAAGACCCAGGAGCAAACGAGGGCGGTGACGGCGATGGCGGCGAAAATCAGGATCATCTGATCCTGCAATTGGTACAGGTTCTGCATGATCTCCTGCACCGGCGACACCAGCAGCAGCACGCCGATCACGTCGGAGGCGTACACCACCCCGGCCGTGCAGTAGCCCACCCAGGCGGCGGTGGAACGCCGGGCGAAGAGCAGATGGGAAGTATCGAGGGAAATACCCGTTTCCAGTTCATGCACGCCGTAGTCCACGTTCTGGCCCTTCACCAGGATGCTCACGATTTCCGGGTACTCCAAGCGGGTGCCCTGGATTTCGCCATAGGAATCCAGCTGCACCTTGCCGTTCTGATCGAGCAGCAGCACCCGCCCGCCCAGTTCGCCGCCCGCGGCGATCAGCTGGCTTTGAAGCGCCGGAGCGTCGCTTTTCGCCAGCGTGGGGGCAATGCGCACGGCCAGGCTTTCCAGGCTGGTGCGGTCCGCGCGGATGCGCTGCTCAAACAAAGAATCGCTCACCATGCTGCCGACCCAGCTGGCCATCACAAAAAAGCTCAGGCCCACGATCAGCAGAAAGGCGAGCAGAATCTGCCAGCGGATGCTGGCGAATGGATTTTTAATCCTTATCGGTGAAATAGTAGCCCACTCCCCACTTGGTGAAGATGAACTCCGGCTGGGCGGTGTTCCGCTCGATCTTTTCGCGCAGGCGGCGGATATGCACGTCCACGGTGCGGGCGTCGCCCATGTAGTCGTATTTCCAGACGGTTTCCAGCATGGTTTCGCGGCTGAACACCTTGCCCCGGTTGGTGATGAACAGCTGCAGCAGGTCAAATTCCTTGGCCGTCAGCCGCACTTCCTTGCCGCCCAGGGTGACGGAACGGTTCACGATATTCACTTCC
>CADAKE010000159.1 GCA_902788445.1 uncultured Eubacteriales bacterium | reverse complement strand
ACATGACGCCGACCTTTTCACGAATCTGGTTGATGAACAGGGCGATGGCGTTGGTTTTCGCCACCACGCCGGTCAGCTTGCGCATGGCCTGGCTCATCAAGCGGGCTTGGATGCCCACGAAGGAATCGCCCATCTCGCCGTCGATTTCAGCGCGGGGCACCAGCGCGGCCACGGAGTCGATGACCACAATGTCGATGGCCCCGCTGCGCAGCAGCGCTTCGGCGATTTCCAGCGCGTCCTCGCCGCAGTTGGGCTGGCTGACGTAGAGCTCGTCGATGTTCACGCCCAGGTTCTTGGCGTAGGCGGGGTCGAGCGCGTGCTCCGCGTCGATGAACGCCGCCGCGCCGCCCATCTTCTGCACCTGGGCCACCACATGCAGGGCAACCGTGGTTTTACCGCTGGATTCCGGGCCGAACACTTCCACAATGCGGCCCCGGGGGATGCCGCCGACGCCCAGGGCAATATCCAAATCCAGGCACCCGGTGGGCACCACGTCCACCTGCATGGCGGTCTTTTCGCCCAGCTTCATCACAGTGCCTTTGCCAAATTCCTTTTCAATGCTGGACAGCGTGGCCTCCAGCGCCTTCATCTTTTCCTGCTGCGTGGTGTCCTGCTTCAGTTCAGTTTTCTTGCTTTCCTTTTTCGCCATGGTGTTTGTTCTCCTTGTCCGCGATTTATATACTGTCTATTCATCGAAAAAATGGGATGGTGCGCTCTCTGCCTGTCATATAAAAGAGCTAAAATAATTATAGAACGTCTGTTCTTATATGTCAAGACCAAAGAAAGTGATATTTTGCTCACTCATTTCAGGTGGTTGACAAAAAACTGATTTTTTGCTATAATCAACATGAACCGCTGAAAGGACGAATGTCTCGTAGGTGGTGTTTTTTATTTTGGGTAGATCACGAGTCCATATCGGTCATTCTGCGAGGCGTCCAGATTGAGCAAACCGCCTTCCCGAAGCGTAGCCATCACACTGCCTACAAACGATTTATCGATCACACGTCCGACGCGGTTCGGCAAATCTTTCTGTTGATGAACTGTTTTGTAGTAAAGATGAACAAAATAAGAGATAAAGTCACAGATCTGAATGAAATACGATTCTTTTGAATCTTTTTCCAAGATATCCTCGATGAGGCTTTTGATCGGCTGATTCCGATAGCCGGTTCCATATTGCGAGGGGATCGGATTAAAAGCACGGATTTCCCGGGCAGTCTTTCTCATCGGAGGCAGACGACCGGGATCGGTGATAATCAGGTAATTCCAATTTTGCTTACTGTCGTTCTCGATGCGCTGAATATTATAGGTCAGCGCGTTTTGAAGCACCTGATAGGTTTCCGGATGCGTTATCCTTGTTTTATCAATGACAACATTCACGGAGGAAGCAGACAGCCGGGAGATGGATTTTGTATATAATTTCAAAATTTCCCGGCGCTGTTCAGCAGACCAGCCGTAAGGCCGATACAAACCTTTATCTGTCAGAAAATGCTTTGTATGCATTTCCTCTGATGTATGGAAACCAAAGTTCTCTTTCAGCTGTTTCCGGCATTCTTTTATGCTGTCGAAATTATTCTGCCAAGCCTGGGAGGACATATAAAGGCTTGTGAGAACGAAGGTGTCGCTTGATGTTTCAATAATACCATCGTCACCGGTTTCATCAAAATAAGCGATATATGTTTCCACGCGGACTCTCCTTCTTTATCAGCAGAAAGAACGTGCATTACATCCCGCCGTTCTTGAAAATTTCCCGGTGGCCCCACACGTACTGCGCGCCGCTCCAGAGAGTCATGATAGCCATGAGGATGGTGAGCGTCAGGGTCAGCCAGTGTCCTTGGGGAAGCAGCATGGCGGCGATGACGCAGAAGTATTGCAGGTTGGTTTTGATCTTGCCCAGCCAGCCGGCGGCAATCACGTTGCCCTTTCCGGCAGCGACCAGCCGCAGCCCGTCCACCAGCAGCTCCCGCGCCGCCACGATGGACACCGCCCAGGCGGGGATGCGCCCGTCCGCGCAGAGGAACACCATCGAAGTCAGCACCAGCACCTTGTCCGCCACCGGGTCGGCGAACTTGCCAAACACGGTCACGATATTCTGTTTTCGGGCGATATAGCCGTCAAAAAAATCCGTGATGGCCGCCAGGGCGAACACGATCGCGGCGGGCACGGCCTGCCCCAGCGCCCACAGCAGCAGGCACAGCGGGATCATGGCCACCCGGATCAGAGTCAACTTGTTCGGAAGATTCATAGGCTTTCATACCGCCGAATTCGGCAGGTCTCCTCTCTGCGTAATCAAAGCGCGGCTTACCGCAGTCCGCGGCGGTGGGCGCGGTGGAAGATGTTCCCCGCCCAGTCGGCCACGCGGTAGCGCCATTTCTGGTGCTTTTTGATAGCCACGGCGGCGTCCAGCGCGCCCTGGCGGTAATCCCGGTTTTCGGGCCGCATCCGCACGGCTTCCCGGAAGGACTGGTGCGCGGTGGAATACTGGCGCATGTTCATGAGCAGGCGGCCATGGATGTAATACCATTCGTCGTCCCGCTGCTCCACGTGGCTCAGCTGCAAAAGCGCGCTTTCATAGCGCTGCTGCGCCATCAGGCGGAGCGCCAGCTTCTTGGCTTCCTCCGGCGAGAGTACGTTCATCGCCGCTCCGCGCTGGGCGCCAGCGGTATGGCGCAGGGCTTCCTCGTAGGCCAGGTTCAGTTGGATCAGCTGCTCCTGGGCGCGCTGCTGCTCCTGGCCGTCGATAAACTGGTCAGGGTGGCAGGCTTTCACCCGGGTATGGTAGGCATGGCGCACCTGTTCCTCGGTGGCGTCCCTGGGCAGGCCCAAAACCTCAAAGGCATTCAAAAATATTCACCCTTCCGTAATTCCTCCAAAGTTGGAGGAGCGGAAGCATATACAAAAGCGCGCGGCAAAAAGCCGCGTCGGAATCAGCCTTCCTCCAGCGGCTCCCGGCGGATATCCGCCCCCAGCGCGCGCAGCTTTTCTTCGATATGCTCATAGCCCCGTTCTATATAACCGGGTTCATAAATTTCCGTTACGCCGTTCGCCATCAATCCGGCGATCACCAGCGCGGCCCCGGCCCGCAGGTCGGTGGCGGTGACGGGCGCGCCGTAGAGCTCGCTCACGCCCTGGATGATGGCGGTCTGATCCAGGATCTGCACCTGCGCGCCCATGCGGCGCATTTCCATCAAGTGCTTGAAGCGGGATTCAAAGATGGTTTCGATCACCACGCTGTCGCCGCTGGCCCGGGTGAGCATGGCGCTCATGGGCTGCTGCAAATCGGTGGGGAAACCGGGATATTCCTGGGTTTTGATGTTCACCGCCCGGTGGCCGCGCACAGTGCGCACGCGGATGGCGTCGTCCATATCGCTCACCGCCACGCCCATTTCCAGCAGCTTGGCCGTCAGCGATTCCATATGGGTGGGAATGCACCCGTGAATCACCACGTCGCCCCGTGTGGCGGCGGCGGCGATCATGAGGGTGCCGGTTTCGATCTGGTCGGGAATGACGGTGTAGGTGCTGCCATGCAGCTTTTTCTGCCCTGTGATGCGGATGGTGTCGGTGCCCGCGCCTTTCACGCGGCAGCCCATGGAGTTGAGGAAGTTCGCCAGGTCTACGACATGCGGCTCTCTTGCCGCGTTGTAGAGCACCGTGTTGCCCTCGGCCCGGGCGGCGGCCAGCATGGCGTTGATGGTGCCGCCCACGGTGATGCGGTCAAACACCACGGAATTGCCCACCATTTTGCCCTTGGCGGTGATTTTCGCGCCGCGTTCTTTGACTTCCGCGCCCATGGCCCGGAAGGCTTTCAAATGCTGATCCACCGGCCTGGCCCCAATGGAGCACCCGCCGGGATACCCGACCTCCGCCTGGCCGAACTTGCCCAGCAGCGCGCCCAGCATGTAATAGCTGGCCCGCATCCGCTGGCTCTGCCGGTAAGGCACCTTGCAGGAATTCACGCCCCGGGGGTCCACCGTCAGGCGGCGGGCTTCCGGCTGGTATTCCACCTGCGCGCCCAGGTCACGGAGGATGTCGATCAATACGTGCACGTCCTCAATGTCTGGCAGGTTTTCCAGAACGCAGATTTCATCGGACAGCAAAGTCGCGGCAATCACCGCAACGGATGTATTCTTTCCGCCGGACACATAGGTTTCGCCCATCAGCGGGATGCCGCCGGTGATGAGCAGCTTGTAAGAATCCATCCAGCCGTTTCCTCCTTGCGTACAAAACATGCAGAGATAAGGTATCAATTATAGTATACCATAGGAAGGCGGATTTGTTAAGCATTTTTTCATGACTTGTCACAGGCGGAAGAACAATCCGTTGCAAAAATATTTTGATCGCTGAAACAGTTATTTCAGAAATTTTAGCTTGGGCCGGATTCGATTGGCGTAAATCATCACGCAGCCCACGAGCAGATGGTCGTACAGCAGCATACAGAACACATAGGCCAGCAGGAACAGGATGCTCAGGATCATCCCCATTTCCTCAAAATCCTGAAGTACAGCAAGCGCTGGGAAGAACAGATACAGAAGCGCGTACATGACGCCCATGGACACCGCGAACAGCAGCGCTTTGACCAGCAGGCGCAGCCCCTTGCTTTTGATTTTATCGAATTGCCACTTCACGATGGGATAATAACCGATGAAAAGATAAAAGAACGCCGCTTCCCTGTCAAAGTCCAGCATCAGCGCCAGCGCGGCCACGGCGAAAAACGTCGTCCAGGCGGCGGTTTTGCCAAACTCCAATAAAATGGGCAGCAGCAGCAGGCCGCACAGCATCGGCACGGCGTAGGTGGCGATCGGGATCAGGCCGCCCATCAGCATGATCACCAGGGACAGCCCCGCCGCCATGCCGCAGAACGCCATCATCAAGCTTTGCCTGCGGGCTTTGGAATGGTTGGACATGGAATCATTTCTCCCCATCATCGTGAATGTGGCTTTCAAAGACACTTTAAGTCTTCAAGATAGAAGTTATCTCCTCTCTCCTAACTTCTATCTTGTAAAGCGCTCTTTCTTCTCTCCAGCATCATTATACCGTTTTCCCGACGGAAAATCAATCTCACAGCAGATACCCATAGACCGCCCAGAAATGGCAGAAGGTGCCGAGCAGGCAGAACATGTGGAACACGCAGTGGATGTACCGTTTCCTGGAGCCGATGCCGTACAGGATGGAGCCGACTGTATAGGCCAATCCGCCTGCCAGAAGCCAGGAAACGCCCGCTTGGCCCATGGTGTTCAGCAGTGCGGGGATGCCCGCCAGGATCGACCAGCCGCAGACCAGATGGCAAACCACGCTGATGACCTTGAATTTTTCCACGTTCACGCCGTTCAGCGCGATGCCCGTGGCCGCGAACGCGAACACGATGCCCAGCAGCGTCCAGCCCAGCCAGCCGCCCACACCCAGCAGCGACACCGGCACATATGTGCCCAGCACCAGGAAAAACACGTTGCAGTGGTCGATCACCCGCAGTACTTTTTTCCCTTTGACGCGCCTGCTCAAAGCGTGGTACACGCAGGAGATGGTGTAAAGAACGATCATCGCAAACCCGAACACGGAGACCGACACGATTGCCAGCGGCGTTTTCGCTTTTATCAGCATCAGCACCAGCGCAATCACGCTCAGCAGCGCGCCGACGCCGTGGGAAATGGCGTTGAAGATTTCCTCACCTAACGTGTAATTGGGAATGGGAATGCCGTGCTTTTGCTTTTCTTTCTTTCCGTTCGCTGTCCGTT
>CADAKE010000158.1:5183-8964 GCA_902788445.1 uncultured Eubacteriales bacterium | reverse complement strand
GGCGCCGGCTATGACGAATCCTATCAGCTGTTCCTGAACGACGGCGCGGCCATGACCATCAACGGCCAGTGGTCCCTGGGCACGCTGCTGGGCTTCAACCCCGATCTGCCCGTGGCCATGATTCCCCTGCCCAATCCCGTGGACGATGAAAAGAGCAACGTTATCGTGTCCATCGACACCAGCTTCTGCATTTCCGCCAACACCAAGCACCCCGAAGAGTGCCTCAAGTTCCTGGAGTTCCTGAGCAGGACCGAAACCGCTCAGACCTATACCGACATCGAGGGCAGCCCGAACGTGATCCAAGGCGTGGTGTATTCCGTGAAGCAGCTGGAAAAGATCAACGACGCCATGAGCGCCGGCAAGACCGCTCTGAGCCTCAACGCCGTGTGGCCCTCCGGCCTGCGCAAGGCCCTGGGCGACGCCGCCACCAACCTGATTCTGGATCAGGATCTGGAAGCCTTCTATGACGAAGCCCAGCTCACCATCGAGGACTATTACAACAACTGATCCAAAGCGCAAACCCCGTTTGGGGCCGCTGCTGCGCGGCAGCGGCCCCCATTTTATATCAGCCAAAGGAGATGAACCGGTATGACCGCCTTACCGCGCAAGAACAAGGCCAACAGCCTGATGCGCAAGGAGCAGTGGGTCACCTATCTGCTCATGACAGCGCCAGGCCTGGTACTGTACTGCGTGTTCCTGATTCTTCCCATCCTGATGGGCATCTATTATTCCCTGACGGACTGGACGGGCATCGGCACCAGCTTCAACTACGTTGGGATGGACAACTACGTCAAGGTCTTTACCAACGACAAACGGTTCGGCAACGCGCTGCTGTTCAACCTGCGCTATTCCCTGTTCCTGGTGGCGGGCATCGTCATCATCGGCTTCATGTTGGCCATGCTGCTGAACCGGGAGATGAAGGGCCGCAGCTTTTTCCGCACCCTGTATTTCATGCCCGCCGTGCTGTCCATGATCACCATCGCCCTGGTGTTCAAGCAGGTGTATTTCTATGTGCTGCCCTCCATCGGCCAGGCCATCGGAAGCGCCGTCCTGTCTGAGAACATCATTGCCGACCGCAATCTGGCCATTTACGGCATCCTGTTCGTGCACCTGTGGCAGGGCGTGGCGCTGCCTACGCTGCTGTTCCTCTCGGGCCTCCAGACCATCCCCGTTGACCTCTACGAGGCGGCCTCCATCGACGGAGCCAACGCCTGGCACCAGTTCAAATCCATCACCGTGCCTTATATCCTGCCCACCCTCAGCGTGGTGCTGGTGCTGGCGGTGAAGCAGGGCCTGAACGTGTTCGACTACATCAACGCCATGACCAAGGGCGGCCCCGGCGGCGCCACCACCTCCATCGCCATGCTGATCTGGCAGAACGCGTGGGAGCGCAACCGCTTCAGCTACGCCATCGCCCAGGCTGTGGTCACCGGCCTGATTATCGCCGTGATCTCCTTCGTCCAGATCAAATTTACGAATGACAGGAAGGTGGAGTAAGTGAGACAAAGCAAACGTAAGATGGACGCGGTGGCCTACGCGATCCTGATCGTCGGCGCGCTGCTGATCCTGTTCCCGCTGTATATCACCGTAATCACCACCTTCAAAACCTCGGGCGAAAGCGCCAACAGCTTCTTCACCCTGCCCAAATCCTTTTACCTGGGCAATTATCAGGAAGTGCTGAGCAACCCCACCCTGGGCTACGCCTACCGCAACACGATTTATATCACCGTGCTTTCGCTGGTGCTGGAACTGCTGGTGATGCCGCCCATGTCCTTCGCGCTGAGCCGCGGCATGTATCACAAGAGCAAGGTGTTCAAGGGGCTGTATTTCTTCTTCCTGCTGGGCATTTTCCTGCCCTTCCAGGTGCGCATGATGCCGCTGGTGAAGCTGCTGAGCGCCTTGAACATGATGAACCCCACGGGCATGGTGCTGCTGTATCTGGCCCACGCCACCTGCGAGAGCATGTTCCTCTACGTGGGCTACCTGGCCAGCATTTCCCCCTCCCTGGAGGAAGCGGCTTATATCGA
Source organism: uncultured Eubacteriales bacterium (assembly GCA_902788445.1). Taxonomy (GTDB): domain Bacteria; phylum Bacillota; class Clostridia; order Christensenellales; family Aristaeellaceae; genus RUG563. The sequence continues at coordinate 6,937 of CADAKE010000158.1, read as the reverse complement.
CGGCGCCACCACCGCCCAGACCTTCTACCGCATCATCTTCCCCCTGATGCGCCCCATCCTGGCCACGGTGATGATCCGCGAGGGCCTGGCTATCTGGAACGACTACATGCTGCCCCTGCTGTGCCTGAACCGCTCCAACACCATGTGGACCCTGACCCTGTTCCAGTACAACTATCAAAGCGAATTTAACGTGGACTACAACCTGGCCTTCTCCTGCCTGGTGCTGGCCTCGCTGCCCATCATCGTGCTCTATTGCTTCATGCAGAAGCAAATCATCGGAGGACTCACCAATGGCGCTGTCAAAGGCTGATTTCACGCTGCTCACCCTGAATACGCACAGCTGGCAGGAGGCGGACAACGCCTCCTGCCTCTCTCTTGCCGCCCGCTTCCTCCGGCAGGAGCGGCCGGATATCGTCGCCCTTCAGGAGGTCAATCAATCCGTGGGCGCGGAACCTGCCGCTCAGGAGCGGCTGACGGAGAGCGGCTTTGTGCCCGCGGGCGGCGTGATCCGGGAAAACAACTGGGCGCTCCTGCTGGCGGAAGCTGTGCCGGGCTATCATTGGAGCTGGGCGTATGCCCACATCGGGTACGCCCGGTGGGAGGAGGGTCTGGCGCTGCTGAGCAGGGAGCCCCTGCTGGAGGTTCGGGTGCTGGATCTTTCCGCACCGGACGTTTCGCTTCGCCGCAAGGCCGTGGCCGTGCGCACGGCGCGTGGCTGGTTTTTCTCCGCGCATATGGGCTGGTGGGGAGACGAAAAGGACCCCTTCCTCGGCCAGTGGCAGCGGCTGAACGCCTTTGCCCGGAGCCTGACGGAGCCCTGCTGGCTGCTTGGCGACTTCAACTCCCCCGCGCACATCCGGGGCGAGGGCTACGATCAAATGCTGGCTGACGGCTGGCAGGACTGCTTTGAGCGGGCGGACAGGCGGGACAGCGGCGTCACTGTGCCTCACCAGATCGACGGCTGGAGGAATCAGCGGGTGGATGGTTTCCGGCTTGATCTTTGCCTGGCAGGGCAGCCGGGACACACCCGGGAATCCAGCGTGGTCTTCAATGGCATCGCGGGCCCTGTGGTATCCGATCATTTCGGCGTGCTCACGCGGGAAGGTTAGGCGGCGCAGCGGTACGCTTTTTCATTCCAGGCCGTTTTTTCAAAGGGAAAGACGCGTTCCGGGATTCTCAAAAAAAGATTCCCGCCTGCTGGCGCGAAGCCGGCAGACGGGAATTATTTTTATGAGAGAATCGCATGTATTTTGCGGGACAAACGAAGATTACGCGCGATAACCGCCGAGAAAATTCAGGCTTTCCTTCGGCGTTCTTTCCATGGTTGCCCGGTTGACGGCGATCAGCCCGAAGGTCATGGAATAGCCCTTTTGCCACTCNAGCGCCCGGCGGATGAACTCCACCCGGCGGCTGTCGTCGGAGGTGGCGATGCCGTTTTCCGTCACGATCAGGTCGCCCTTGAAATCCTCACGCACTTTGCGGATCACATGCTCCAGGGCTTCGGGATAGAATTCATAATCCATCTGGGTCAGTTCCGCGCCCTCCGGACAGGGAAGCTGCCCCTGAGGGCCGTACTGGGTGCGGGTGTAATTCTGTACGCCCAGGAAATCATCGCCCTGGATGAAAGGCAGATAGTGGCGGAATTCCTCGTCCCAGGCGTCCCGGGCGAATTGTTCGCCGCCGGGCAGGGCCTGGAGATCGTGCAGGGACAGGGTGATGCCCACCTGAATCTGCGGGCAGATTTCCTTGATGGC
>CADAKE010000158.1:0-5159 GCA_902788445.1 uncultured Eubacteriales bacterium | reverse complement strand
GTGCGGGAGGAAACGAAGATTTGGGGTTGGGGCGTGCCGAACACCTGGGCGTTCTCCATGGCGGCATACTTCATGTTTTCCATCATTTTTTCAAAGTTCATGCCCACCTGCACGGTGCCCTCGGCCTTTTTCGCGTTCTTCGCCTGCTCCGCCATCAGCCGGAAGCGGCGGGAGATGGCCGCCAGCTGCAAGCCCATGTTGGCCTCGTTGATGGTGCAGATGTAGCGCAGCTCGCCGCCCAGCTTTTCGGTCACGTAAGCGGCGTAGCGGCGGAAATAAGCTACGGTGCTTTCCGCTTCCCAGCCGCCCTTTTGAATGAGCCAGACCGGGCTGGTAAAGTGCATCAGCGTCACCATGGGCTCCACGCCGTTTGCCTTGCAGCAGGCAATCACTTTGCGATAATGCTCAATCTCCTGCTCATCGAACTTTCCTTCCTCCGGCTCGATCCGGGCCCACTCGATGGAGAAACGATAGGCGTTCAGGCCCGCCTGTGCCATCAATTTGATATCTTCCTCATACCGGTTGTAATGGTCGCAGGCGATGCCGCTGGGCTCGGTGAAGCTGCTGTGGGGCAGCTGCTCCTGGGCCCAGTAATCGCTGTGAATGTTGTTCCCCTCCACCTGGTGGGCGGCGGTGGAAGCGCCGATCAGAAATCCCTTGGGAAATGCCATTCTTGTACCTCCTTACAGCTTCACGCAGGTGCCTTCGGTGATGCCGCATTCGTTGAACGCGTCCACCCGAACAAAGTATTCCCGGCCCTTGATCAGCGCCCCGACGCGCTGTTCGCCGTCATGGAACAACATGTAGCTGTGATACAGCTTTTCCGGGCTTTCACCGAACAGGATGTTGCAGCCCAAGGTGTTTTCCTGCGCTTGAATTTGTACGTTCATATCCAAATCGCCGGTGCGCCGGGCGGTGAATACGGGCGCGGCGGGCTTTTCCCCTTCGCCCAGGCCGAACACCCGCAGGCCGGAAACGCAGGGCTTTTGCTCATAGGGTACCGCCATCTGGGTCAGGCGCAGGAACCGGGCCGCAAAGCCCTCCTCCCGCACGATCAGATCGTGGGAAAGGTCGGTTTCCGCCTGGGATTTATCCTCGATCACAAACCAGGCTTCCCCGTCCAGAGACCCTTCCAGCTTCCATTGGGTTTTCAAATCCCGTTCCTCGATGTACCGGGCCTGGGTGCCGGGGCGGATCTCGCCGGGGCAGGGAACGTCTATCTTGTTGTCGGCAAAATTGACCTGCACCGCGTGGACGCGGAACGCCTTACCCAAATCAACAGTCAGCCATTCGTCCCGGCTGTTGGTCGCCGCCTGCCACCAGGTCTGCGCGTTTTCTTCTGTGGCTTTATTGGCTTCGTGGCCCTCGGTGCAGGAGGAAGCGCAGGCTGCTTTCCCAACGCTCAGCAGCATCCAGGCGGGGTTCCGCCAGGGGTCTTGCTTAAAGCCCGACACGGCCATGGGCCAGTCGCCATAGCGCTGATTGCAGTACAGTTCCCCATCCCCATCGAAGCCCGCGGGCCACAGGCCCACCCGGCGCTCAAAATCATGGTTCACGCTGATGCGCATGGTGGCGGTGTGCCACCAATTGCCCTGGTCGTCCTGCATGGTGCTGCCGTGACCCGCGCCGGGCAGGAAGCCGCCGGGATGATAGGAATAGGGATTGTTCTTCGCCAGAGTGAAGGGGCCTAAGGGGCTTTCGCCCACGTACACGCCGTCGGAGTAGGTGTTGTACTGGGTGCCGGGGCAGGCGTATTGCAGATAGTATTTTCCGCAGTGCTTGTCCATCCAAGCCCCTTCGATGTAGGGGCGGTTGGTGAACATGCCCCGGATCATGGGCTTCAAGTGCGCCGGGATTTGGCTTTCCGGCACAGCGTTGTGCTGGAAGAATTCCTGATACTTCCGCTCCACCTCTTCCTCGCTGGCAGGCAGCGTGCTGTTGTCCTCGCCAACGCGCTCAAAGCCGATTTCAAAGGGATGCCCTTCGATCATTACTTGTTTTTCGCCCATGGGCTGCATGGTGTCTGGGTTCAGCTCCACACCCCAGATCGGCGTCTGGTTGGAGCAGCCCCAGTAGAAATACACCCGCCCGTCGTCGTCCACAAACAGGTTGGGGTCCCAGAAGGGAAAGCTGCCGGGCACCTTTTCGTAGGGGCCGTTCAGGATATCCTTCGTGCGCCAGCGGTCGCAGTTGGCGTCGTTTTTGGAGGCGCACAGCCACACCCAGCCGTCCTTCACCCGCACGTCCGGGGCGTAATCGTACAGGGGCAATTCCTTGGGCAGGCGGTGGTTTTCCCAGTTCACCAGATCATCCGACACCCATACGCCCAGGGTCATGGAGGCGAAGATGTAATACCGGCCCTCATAATAAATCATGGAAGGGTCGGCCGCCTCCCGGCAAATCTGCATCTGGCCGTGACGGCGGGGGTCGGCGTTGAACTGATAGCGATAGTTGATATTGAGGGGATTACAATAATACTTCATACCGATGTTCTCCCTTCTCTGCTGTATATTCCTGGCCGTTTGGCAGCTTGATTTGCGCTTGAACGGGGACGGAAATATCAAAGCTCAGGCGGTTTCCTTCGTATTGCCAGCCGCTTTTCACTGTTCCGATGGGGGCGCGCCATTCCGCCTTTGCATGGCCCAGGGAGGGATGAGGCTTGGGGGCGATCGCCAATTTTCCATCATGATACTGGATGCCGCACACGCCGTCAAACAGCCAGCCGGAAATAGCCCCGTAGGAATAATGGTTCAAGGAATCATGTACCGTGCCGTCGGGCCGCACGCCGTCCCAGGTTTCCCAGATGGTGGTGGCGCCCTTCTTGACGGCGTAGAGCCAGCCGGGGCAGTCCTCCTGAAGCAGCAGTTTATAGGCGGTGTCCACGTAACCGTAATCCGCCAGTACCCGGCACAGGTCGGGCGTGGACAGGAAGCCGGTGTTCAGGTGATAGCCGTTTTGAATGACCAGCCGGTTCAGATCGTCCGCCGCAGTCTGGGCTTCGTCCCCCGTCAGCAGGCCGAAGGCGATGGCCCGCACGTAATCGCATTGGCGGTCGGATACGATCTTACCTTCCTGGGTACAGGTGAAGCGCCAGGCTTTGCGGATGTTCTCGGCCAGCGCCGCGTACCTTTCCGCGTCCTCCTCTTTCCCCAAGGTGCGGGCGATTTGAGAAAGCAGGGAGGCGGATTTGAAGTAATACGCCGTAGCCACCGCAGGAGCGCCCTCCATGGCGTTCTTGCGCATAGCCAGCATGTTGTTCACGTCCGGCTCGCACCATTCGCCGAAATGGAAGCCCTGATCCATCAGGTATTCCTTCCAGGGGTTTGCTTCGTTCTGAGGCCGGGTTTGCTTGGCCCGGTTTTCGCAGAAGGAAAGCCAGCGGGCCATCATGCCGTAGTTTTCATCCAGGATAGTTTTGTCGCCATACGCCTGATACAGCGCCCAGGGAACCAAAATGCAGGCGTCGCCCCAACCCGCGCTGCCCTGGAGCGCAATGGAAATTTGATCCCGCTTATCGTTGATGGGCGCGATGTTGGCGATCAGGCCGTCCTCCGCCTGGGCCAGACGGCATTCGCCCAGCCATTTGCGCAGGACGGGATAGCAATCCGTGAGATACACGGCGGTGGTGGCGAACACGCCCGCGTCTCCCGTCCAGCCCGCCCGCTCCCGGGTGGGGCAGTCGGTGGGCACGTCGCAGAAATTGGAGCGCATACTCCACAGGCTGTTTTGGAAAAGTTGATTCACATCGGCGTTGCCGCATTCAAAGAAGCCCACCTGCGGCATTTGGGAATACACGGCGATGGCGGTGAATTGGGCGTTTCGCAAATCAACTTCCGTTCCCACCTTGGCGTAACGGAAGCCAAACAAGGCAAAACTGGGTTTGTATACATTCAGCCCGTCCTTGCAGATGTATTCAATCTTTTGCGGAATGCCGCCGTTTTTGTTGCGCTCGCCGGGGTCAAAATTACTCTGGGTGAAATTGCCGTTTTCATCCAGCGTTTCCCCATGCCAGAGGGTGATTTTCTGCCCGGCTTTGGCGTTCACGCGAAATTCTGTGTAGCCCGCCAGGTTCTGGCCGAAGTCGATGACGGTTTCACCGTTTGGCGTAGTGAGGATTTTTCCGGGGAAGCGCTCCTGCTCCAGAATGGGCACGCTCTCTGTGGGGGCCAGGTTGGCATAGCCGAAATCCCGCACTGTCACGCCGTGCCATCCGGTCAGAGATTCCATCCGCGCGTCGTAGGCTTCGCCGATTTCCAGATCGTTTTCCCGGGTGGGGCCCTGCTGGGTGGCCTCCCAGCTCTCGTCGCTGCACAGCACGGGCACGCCGCCGATTTCCAGTTGGCACAGCAAGGCAAGATCGGAGCCGTAATAGTTCCTTAGCCCGTCGATGCCCACGCCGCCCCGATACCAGCCGTCGCCCAAGATCATGACGATTTCGTTTTCGCCTATTTTCAAAAGAGAAGAAACGTCATAGCGCTGCACCGTCAGGCGCTTATGATAATCCCCGGTGCCGGGGGCCAGCACGAAATCGCCAACCCGCTGGCCGTTGATAAACGCGGCGTACAGCCCGTGGCAGGTGATATAGAAAGTAGCATTTTCTGTGCTTTTTACGTTAAAGCGGCGGCGCAGGTACGACGCGGGCTGCTTGGCTTCCGGGTCGTGGGGCAGCTCCGGGTCGATCCATTTTGCCTGCCAGGTTTCAGGCAGCAGCTTCATATTCAAAACCTCCCGTTCAGCCATTCGGCGCTCTTTTCCAGGCTCTTGATGGGGTCCTTGTCGATCCAGTTTTTATGGCTTTCCAGCACCACGGCCTGAATGCCGTTTTGAAGGGCGATTTCCCGCATAGCGTCCAGATCCATGTTGCCCGTGCCCAGTTCGACGCTGTCGCATTTCAGGATGGGGGTCATGGCGGGGCCGCTCTGACGGCTGCCGCGGTCGGTGACGTGCCACAGCTTCATGCGGCTGCCCAAGCGGCGCATCCAAGCCTTGGCGTCGGCCCCGCCGTCGGTGAACCAATAACTGTCAAACTCAAAGTTCACCAGCGCCGGGTCGGTGTCAGAAAGGAGAATGTCATAGGCCCGAAGCCCCGGCTTCACCTGCAAGAGCTCCACGTTGTGGTTATGGTACAATAAGGATAGCTTTGCCTGTTTCAGGGCTTC
>CADAKE010000157.1 GCA_902788445.1 uncultured Eubacteriales bacterium | reverse complement strand
ATGCCCTGGATCGACAAGTGCCAGGCGCTGGTGTACGGATGCCTGGGCGGCGAAGCGGCGGCGGCGGCCATGCTGCGCGTGCTCAGCGGCCAGGTGAACCCCGGCGGCAAGCTGGCGGAAACCTTCGCCCTGACCTATGACGACATTCCCGTCAGCAAGTATTACCCCGGCACCGAATACACCAGCGAATACCGCGAGGGCCTGTTCGTGGGCTACCGCTATTTCACCACCGCGAAAAAGCCCGTGCGCTTCCCCTTCGGCTTTGGCCTCAGCTACACGAAATTCGCGTATGATGATCTGACCGTAACTAAGGACGGCGTGGAGTTCGATATCACCAACATCGGCAGCCGGGACGGCGATGAAATCGCCCAGCTGTACGTGCGCCTGCCAGAGGCGAAAATCTTCCGGCCTGAGCGGGAACTTAAAGGCTTTATCCGCGTGAGCCTGGCCGCGGGCGAAAAGAAGCGCGTCGCCATTCCTTTTGACGATTACACCTTCCGGTATTTCAACGTGAAAACCAACGCCTTTGAAACGGAAGGCGGCACGTATGAAATCCTTGTCTGCTCATCCAGTCAGGATATTCGGTTAAAGAGCACTTTCGACGTAGCGGGCACCGACGCCCCCAATCCCTACCCCGACCAGGCGTTCGCCAGCTACCGCTTCGGCGCGGTGAACAACGTGAGCGACGCGGAGTTTGAAGCGCTGCTGGGCCATCCCATCCCGCAGAAGCTGTGGGATCGGAGCAAGCCCCTGGAAATGAACGACGCCTTTGCCCAGATGGCTTACGCGAAGAATCCCATCATGCGGCTGGTGGCGAAATTCTTCAAGAACAAGATCGACAAGGCCGTCGAAAATGGCAAGCCTGACCTGAACACCCTGTTCATCTACAACGAGCCCTTCCGCGGCATGGCCAAGATGATGGGCGGGATGCTGACCATGAAGATGGCCGACGATATCCGCTTCATGGCGAACGGGCATTGGCACCGGGGCCTGGGCCGTCTCATCCACCACTTCCTCCACCGCCCGAAGCTCGACCTGACCCAGCCCGGGGATGATTGAGAGACGCGGTTATAAATTTTCTCTATAAGATCACATTTGATATATCTATTGGACGCGGCAGGATTCGTCCGGTATAATGGATTCTGCGCGGAAGAAAAAGCGAACCGCTTTGGTTCGCTTTTCCTTTTAGCGCAAGGAGGTAGGAGTATGCCCATCAGAATCAACGAGGCCATGCCGGTGGTGCAGCAGCTGCGCGAGGAACAGATTTTCGTCATGCCCGAAAGCCGGGCGGCCACGCAGGACATTCGTGAATTGGAAATCGCCATTTTGAATATCATGCCAAACAAGGAGGATACCGAGCTGCAATTATTGCGGCTGCTTTCCAATTCTCCCTTGCAGGTGCGGCCCACCTTCCTGCGCCTGGATTCCCACCGCTATAAGCACACGCCGGAGGATTACCTGAGCCGCTATTACCGGGCGTTTTCCGCGGTGAAGGAACGCTGCTTTGACGGGCTGATTATTACCGGCGCGCCGGTCGAAAACCTGCCCTTTGAGGAGGTGGACTACTGGCAGGAGATCAGCGAGATCTTCGCCTGGAGCAACACCCACGTCACTTCCACCCTCCACATCTGCTGGGCGGCGCAGGCCGGGCTGTACTACCACTACGGCATCCAGAAGCACCCGCTACCAGAAAAGCTCTCCGGCATTTACAGCCACCGCACCCTCTACCGCCAGGAAAACCTGACGCGGGGGTTCAACGACATTTTCCACGCGCCGCATTCCCGCTACACGGGCATCGACCGCGCGGATATCGAAGCCAACGAAAACCTGACCATCCTGGCGGATTCCGAACTGGCCGGGCCATTCATCATCCAGGACAAGCGCCACGGCAAGATTTTTATTACCGGCCATCCGGAATACAGCCGCATGACCCTGGCCCATGAGTATTTCCGCGACGTGAAAAAGGGCATCCACCCCGCCATCCCCCGCCGCTATTTCGCGGAAGACGACCCGGAGCAGGAGCCCATTTTCCAGTGGAAGGCCCACGCCTATCTGCTGTTCTCCAACTGGCTGAACTACGAGGTCTACCAGGTGACGCCGTATGACCTGAACCTGATCAATTTTTCCCAGCAGGAATAAAGGATAAAAATGAGAGTGCAGAGTACAGAGTGCAGAGAATCACAGGGCAATCGCTTACGAAATAATGTGAGACCTGGAAATAAAAAACCATGTAATCATTTATGCCAATTTGGTGTCGATGATTTTGCCCGACCATGCGGGCGGATGATATCCGCCCCTACATTTGTTCTCTAAATTGAAACAGATTTGTAACTTAATTTCAATAAGCGATTGCCCTGCTGAGGAGCAAGTCAGCGCTTGACTGACCGTTTCATTTTCAGTATCATGATTCTCTGCACTCTGCACTCTGCACTCTGCACTCTGCACTCTGCACTCTGCACTCTGCACTCTGCACTCTGCACTCTGCACTCTGCACTCTGCACTCCGCGCCCCTCATATCATCCGACATAGAGAAGGAGATCGAAGAAATGTCCGCATCGCTCAACGTTATTCACACCCCCTCCGCCCCCGCCGCCATCGGGCCGTATTCTCAGGCCATTGCGGTGAACGGGCTGGTTTACACCTCCGGACAAATCGCCATTGACCCCGCCACCGGGAACATCGACGCCCAGGGCATCGAAGCCCAGACCGAGCAGGTGATTCAAAATCTGAGCGCGGTGCTGCAAGCGGCGGGGAGCGATTTGACGCAAGTAGTCAAGACCACCTGCTTCCTCCAGCGCATGTCCGACTTCGCCGCGTTCAACGCTGTTTATGGAAAATACTTCACCGGCAAGCCCGCCCGCTCCTGCGTGGAGGTTTCCGCCCTGCCCAAGAACGCATTGGTGGAAATCGAGGCCGTGGCGGTGATCGGGAAGTGAATCAGTATTTCAGCTTTCCCTGGAGGAACTTCATCCCCCAATAAGGGAGATACCCGGTGCGGCGCATCACGCGAAGCAGGGCGCCGGTGTGGCCCGCCTGCCCGGAAAAGCGGTACACGTCTTCGGAAATGGCGCGGACGCGTTTGTCCAGCGCCTTGATTTCCCGCAGGCTTTCCCGGCAGACGGGCAGCAGCAGCATAAAATGGACGGTGCCCGCGTGGTACTCGCTGACCCGTTTCCGGATGATCGGATAGTTGGGGCTGCTTTCCTGCCGGGCGCAGAATGCCGCCAGCCGTTCGTCCAAACCGATCATTTCGCGGTAATGCTTTTTGATGGCTTCTTTGGACATGCTCTGCCCGTCGCGGCCGACGCGGTAGCAATAGACGGAGAAATCAAAAAACCGCATCGTTTTCGCGGCGGCCAAGGGATAGGCGACCACCAGCGCGTCCGTATACAGGACGTGCTCCGGCAGAGTCAGCCCGCAGGCGCGCAGGATTTCTGTGCGGAAGGTCATGGCCCACATGCCGAAATCCCGCTTTGCGACAAAGGAAGAAAGGTCCTTCACCCCGCCGCCCTCTTCGGCGTAAAAGTCCCGCACCGTCAGGTGTTCCGGGTCGGGGCCGGTTTTGTAGTTGTTCATGACGATATCCACGGCGCTGTTTTCCAATTCGCTCACCAGCCGCCTAAGCCCCTCGGAATCAAACCAGTCGTCCCCGTCCAACAGCTTGAAATATTTTCCCGTCGCGTGACTGAGGCTGTAATTGACTGTGGAGCCGTAGCCGCCGTTTTCTTTGTGTACGGGAAAAACGGAAGCGGGATACCGCGCCGCGAACGCCTTTGCGATGCCCAGCGTGCCGTCCGTCCCGCCGTCGTCGACCACGAAGATTTCCAGCTTGTCGATGATTTCCGGAACGCACAGGGAGCGGAGTGCGTTTTCAATGTACGCCTCCACGTTGTAAGCGGCGACCGAGACCGTCAGAACCTTTTTGCTCATGGCTTCCCGCCTTTCCTTCCGGAAGTTTTTCACGCTCAGCGCACCCTGCTGTACAGCCGCCAGACCTTGTAAAAAGGGAAATACCCCGCTTTCAGCAGCCGGAGGGCCAGCTTGTCGCGCTTTGGCGTCCGCCTGTCCGCGCACACCTGGGGAGCGGACGCCAGCGCCTTTTGGCGCAGTTCATCCCGAAGCGCGGCGTATTCCGGCGGGCAATCTTCCATATACCGCAGCACGCTCAGCCAGGCGTGCGTCCTTCTGCGTTGGCAGGCCGCTTCAAGGCTGGGTTCCGTTTTCATCGCAATGTCCGTCAGCCGTTCCACGGCCTCCAAGTATTGCAGGTTTTTTTCGGAAAACGCCTGGTTGACGATGGAGCTTCCCCGCTGAACGTAATGATATTGCGGCTGGCCGCCGTACACGTAGACAGGGGTGGCGTTCAGCACGTCGCCAAACAGCCAGGTATCCTCGTACAGCCTGCCCTTTGGGAACCGCAACGTTTCAAACACAGAGCGGTGGTACAGCTTGCCCCATCCGCTCACGTCCACGCGGTCGTGGTAGAGCACCGCTTCAAAGGCGTCGCGCGGGGAAAAGACCGCTGTTCCTTCGATGGGAGCGCTGGGCTTGCTTTTTCCGTTCCGCTCCACAAAATGGTTCGCCTGGCTCACCTTGCAGCCCGGCGCTTCGCGCGTCAGGGAAAGCAGGTAGCTAAGGTACGTCGGCTCCACGAAATCATCCGCGTCGATGAACGAAAGGTATTCGCCCGCCGCCGCGCCGATGCCGGCGTTCCGCGCGTCGGACAGCCCGCCGTTTTCCTTCCGGATGTAGCGAATCCTTTGATCCTGGCGGGCGAAGCGCTCGCAGATCGCGCCGCAGCCGTCGGGCGAACCGTCGTTGACCAGGATGAGTTCAAAGTCCCGCATGTCCTGGCGCAAGACGGACAGGACGCATTTTTCGAGATACGCTTCCACCTGGTAGACAGGCACGATCACAGACACCAGCGGCTTCTTTTCCTGTATCATTTTTTCAACCGTTTCCTCAGCGCCTTTTGAAGAAAGCCGACCGCTTCAACCGCCATGGGTTCATGGGCGACCAGCAGCGCCGCGCCGTATCCGCCAAAGAACAGCGCCGCCGCGATTGCCAGCGTGAGAAAATCATGCAGCCCGAGCCTCACCGTCCAGAAGGACAGCAGCACGGCGGGCAGCAAAGCAGCCAGGATTTTCGTGTACGGGATGCCCGCGAAGATGCCGGGCGTCTCTTTCCGCAGAAACCAAAGCTGGATCAACAGCACCGCGGCTTCGGCAATCAGGGTGCTGAACGCCGCCCCCGCCGCGGAATAGGCCGGGATCAGCGCGGCGTTCAGGATCAAATCCACCAGCGCCCCGGCGACGACGGAATACAGCACGAGCTTTTCCCGGTCGGTCGGCACCATGATTTCAAAGCCCAGGATGTTGGTGACGCCGATCAAAAGCAGCGTCGGCATCAGCAGGCGCATCGGGCGGGCGGCGGGCAGGAACTCGGCCCCGGAAAGCACGCGGATGGCAGGCTCGGCAAACAAAAAGAAAAAGGTCATGCAGGGCGCCGCCGCCAGGAACACAAAGCGCAGCGCCTTGCGGCTCACGTCCCGGAAATCCTCCATGCGCCCGTGGTGGACGTAATAGGACGCGCGGGGCAGCAGCACCGTGCCCAGCGACGTGATCACGCTGACCAGCAGGGATTTGACCCGCACCGAAGCGTTATAAATGCCCACGTCCGCCTCCGAGCGCAGGAAGCCCAGCATCAGAATGTCCAGGTTGGTGTAGATCGTGGTGGCGCAGGCCATGGCGAAAAAGACCAGCACCGGCCGCATATGGCGGGCCAGATTGTACTTCCCGACAGGACGGAAGCCGATGTGCCTGTGGGCGAAGGCCAGGTTCAGCACGTTGGACGCGGAGGCGGCGAAGATGGAAAGAACGCCGTAAATGATATAATCCTTCTCCTCCCGCACCAGCAGGAACACCAGCGCCAGCGCGATCACCTTGCAGACGATGGAGCGGACAGTGATATAGGTATACTGCTCCAGGCCCTTATACAGCCATTCCATGCCCAGCGAGGTGAGCAGGATGGTCGTGCTCATGAGGATGTACAGCGTCTTTTCGCCCTGCAATCGCGGCACGACAGCGAGCGAAAGGAAGAAAACGAGATACACCGCCGCGTTGGTCATCAGGTTGATGAGCAGCAGCTCGTGCGCCGTGCGCGTCAGTTCCTCCCGGTTATCGCGCACCTTCGCGCACGCGCGAACCCCGTATTCCGGGATGCCCAGCTGCGCGAACATGGAAAACCACGCGATCAGGGACGTGGCGAACGAGAACTTCCCCATGCCGACCGTCAGCAGCGCGCGCGACACGTGCATATACGTGATCAGCGGGAACAGCGCGTTGGACAGCGCAAGGAGCGCGTTCATGAGAAAGTTTTTTTTGATGGATGCCTGTTTCATTTCATCCTGTCCTGTATTGGCACCGGTCACCGCAGGCCGCAGCCGTCCCTGGAGCCGATGATTTTTCGCGCCAGGAACTTGCCGCCCTTGGCCAGCCAGTTTTCTTTTTCCGTGTGGTAAACCGCTGTTTCCTGATAGGGCACACGTTCCGTTTCGATCCATGCGTCCAGCAGGCGTTCCGACAAAAAGCCCATGATGCGCGGCGCGGGGGAATCCAGCCGCGCTTCCGTTTCAAACAAAATGGCGAACAGCCAGGCGCAGTATGCGTCAAATTCTTTCCGGCGCATGATCAGCATGTTGAAGCGATGCCCGGCGGTTCTTTGCATACTGGCGTCAAAGATCGGCAGGTACGCGGGGGAGAGGTCGCGCAGCGCGCCGCGAAGCGCGTCCAGGCTTTTCTCCCCATGGGAATGGATGAACTGGCTTTCCCCGGTTTCGATGAAATAGTTCCGTTTTTTCGGCAGAATCACCGGCGTCTTTTGCAGCATCCGCTGCACGGTTTCCTCCCGGATGGGCTGTTGGCTGCCCGGCTCCTGGAAATACCGGCGGTAGTGGCACAGGCCGACGGCATCCGCATCCAGGTTTTTCCAGGCCCAGTACAGCGCGGTCAGCTCGCAGTAAAGGCCATTGCGCGCGCTGATGTTTTCCCCGGTGTCGTCACCCTGGTACCCGAGGCGCTCATGACTGGCCGCCCCGGCCTGCACGGGCAGGTACATCGGCTGCTCCGGCATCGGGTACGCCTTGTGCGCCGCCACCACAATCCTGATGTTCATGCCCTTCGTTTCCAATGATTCCATCATCCGTATCCTGCCCGGTTTCTGTCTGCTCAGCGGAGGATGCTTCGCCCACCGCCGTCAATTTATCTTATCACATTCCCACGAAAATATCAATCAGTTCACGCGCGTTCTGTCTCCGCATAAAAACTCCGGTGTTTCCATTCAACTATCGCATGATGCATGTTAACCGGAGCGAGGGCCTGTGCGATCCGCAGCCTCAATCGGCGCAACTCGCCATGATGGCGAGATTGCTTGTTTCGGCTGATCTCACCGCCGATGA
>CADAKE010000156.1:5539-9987 GCA_902788445.1 uncultured Eubacteriales bacterium | reverse complement strand
TTGAGTGATGGGGTGGCAGTTGTCGCCGGATAGGTATAATTCAAATTGTCAAGAGGAAAGCTGGTGTTTATTACACCAAAAACGAGACCTTTATGGTGTATTTTACACCATCCAAAGTACGTTTCCTATCATATAATATACATGGTGATTGTCGTGACAGGAAAGAATTCTTTAGGTATGAAGCCGCAATGTCTATGCAAAAGAGGGAGGGGTGTGACATGCATAGCTTACCAAAGGAGGATGATGCCCAATGCAGAATAGAACCGACCATTCAGAAGAGACGGATATTTCGGACTGCGATAAGGAAAAGTAAAAAATTGGCAGAATGGCGGAAAATCCGCCACAGAAGGCCCGAAATGGCGGAAAATCCGCCAACATATGTTCCCGTTTTGCGATATAATATTGATGTAATCCGATGAATGCCGCAGCGCTTTCTATGCGCAGTGAATTGCATTCACAGTAAAGAGACATTTTTCCAAAGGAACCGGCAATTCTCAGACTATCAGCAGATTGCTTGGGTGATCAGAACTGAAATCAAACTTCAAGCAAGTAAATTTCGCTGATATGACCTTGAAAACAAAACATTCCGGGTTACAGGTACGTTGACCCATGGAAGGAGCGAATATGCGGCGGCGCGACGATGGCGAAAGCCGGAGCGATCCACGCAACGCATGAACCTGCCAGGCGAAGCAGGCGCGCGATGATCTTCACGGGTAAAGTGATGAGGAAATCTGCCAAAGGCAGATTATCCGTCCAGCCGGGCCGCGAACGCGAGCACGGCTGGCATCATGGTGAAAGATACTTCCTCACGGCCTCCCGATGACTGGGGAGGAGTCCCTGCAATGTGCGACAGCCGGGGGCGGCAACGGCAAAGCGGGGCTATGATGTGATTTCGCAGATCACAGCCTGTAACACGCCCGGTTCTCGAAGGGAGAACCAGCCGGGGAGCAGAGACGAAATACGGCAGAAAGAAGCGTTGATGACAGAAAAGAAATTCAAAAAACGATGTATGAAAGTTCAAATAGAGTGAAACTCTATTACCGGGAGGTATATTTATGATGATAAACAGAGCGGCAAGAACTTTCTGGAGCATGTACTATGCAAATGTTTTAAAACGCGAAAAGCTGATCAGCCAGGATGAATTTGCGGAAATTATACGAAATAAAGAGAACTTACCTCTTTACAATCAACGTGTTACTGAGTATAATTATTTTGTAACAACAAAGAATGAATGACCTTTTTCTTGGAGGATCTTCATCAAGCTGACGCACAGCGAACGAAAGTGGGAAGCAGCTTATTTGCAAAAGTTATTTGGAGATGTCAAAAAGGAATGGAACCCTATATGGCTTTCTTGGAAGGAGGTCTGGGGAAAACCATTCTTATAGTCAGGCGGCCCAAAGGGACGCCTGGCGCGCTTCCAGACAAGCAACGCAGAAAGTAAGAGCGCGGGCAAGCGAAGCGCAGGCCATGCGAATAAACAGCAAAGAATGGTTCCCCCCAGAAAAACCCCAAAGGAGGAAAGCCCATGAACCTGTACCAGATTCGGGACCGGCTGAAGACCCAGACCATCTACGACCTGCCTCTGCGGGTGACGTTCTACGCCCGGGTCAGCACGGACAGCGACGAGCAGATCAATTCCCTGGGGAATCAAGAGCAGTACTACCAGGACTTCATCAAAAGCAAGCAAAACTGGACATATGTGCCGGGCTATATCGATGAAGGAAAAAGCGGCACGTCCACCCGGAAGCGGGAGCGGTTCAACGACATGGTGCGGGACGGAAAGCTGGGGATGTTCGACCTGATCCTGACCAAGGAGGTTTCCCGCTTCGCCCGGAACACGGTGGATTCACTGCTGAACGCCCGGGACCTGCTACGGTGCGGGGTGGGGATTTACTTCACCAACGACAACATCAACACCCTGGACGCGGATAGTGAACTGCGCCTGACCATCATGAGCGGCATCGCTCAAGACGAAAGCAGGAAGATTTCCGAACGTGTAAAATTCGGCGACCGGCAGGCCATCAAGAACGGGCGGGTGTTCGGCAGCAGCCGCATCTATGGCTACGATTACGTGGATAAAAAGCTGGTGATCAACCCCAAGGAAGCGGCGTTTGTGAAGGAAGTGTTCACGCTGTTCGCAACTGGGGATTACAGTCTGAATCAGCTGGAGCGGATGTTTCATGACCGGGGCCTTCGCAGCAGCACCGGCACCGCCATCAACCACGCCACCATGGCCCAGATGATCCGCAATCCCAAGTATAAAGGCTGGTTCTGCGGGGGAAAGACCACCATCTCCGATCCCTTCGACGGAAAACAGATTCGGATTCCGGCAGAAAAGTGGGTCACTTACAAAGACGAATCCGGGGACGTGCCCGCCATCGTGTCGGAGGATCTGTGGGACCGGGCCAACCTGATCCTGGAAAAGCGCAGCAACGACGTGAAGAGCCACCGGGGGCAGTACAATCACGGGAACCTCTTGTCCTGCAAAATGTTCTGCACCCACTGCGGGTCGCTGTATCACCGCACTTCTTCGGTGCGCCACACCGCCGACAAGGATTTGGACAGCTCCTGGATGTGCTCCAACAAAAAGAAGCACGGGAAGAACGTGTGCCCTTCCCGGCGCATCTATGAAACGGAAATCAAGCAGGTGCTGTTCCAGATGTTCCAGGAGTTCGGCAGCGAAGCCGACGCAGCGCTGGAAGGCCTGATCGACCAGATTTCCGCCATGCGCCAGTCCGCCGATGTGGAAAAGGAAATCCTGAAAACAGAAATCCAGATCGAAAAAGAAAAGCAGAAGCGGACGAAGCTGCTGCAATTCAATCTGGACAACAAGATCAGCGATGAAGATTTCCTGACCATGAGCGCGGAAATCAAAGCCAATATCGCGGATATGACCGCCAAGGTGGAAGAGCTGACCAAGAAAAAGCAGGACAACGCCGAGCTTCGGGAGCGGCTGGCCCGGATGAAAAAGATGATGGAATCCGCATCTAAAATCATGAGCCCTGACGACATTACCCCCGCTGTGATGGACGCCATCGTGGACAAAATCGAGGTCACCACCATTGATGAAAACCACATCCAATTGGACGTTTTCCTGAACGACGGCAGCAGCAAAACCACCGCCATGTATAAGGAAAATCGGGGTCCCGGACGTCCGAAAAAATTGCTTCCACTGGTTGCAGATGGTTGACCATGTACCCACCCACATAGCCGTTTTCGCGGCTGGTGAGGTCGCCGTTGTAGCCGGGCTTGAAGTTGATGCCCAGTTCGCGGGCGATTTCAAACTTCATGTTGTCGAGCGCGCCTTTGGCTTCGGGCACGTTGACGCGGCTGCCGGAGTTGCTGCCAGACTGATTCATTGCTTTTCACCTCCTTCATTCAAGGTCGTTGCTATTGTGGCCCTTTCAAAACAAAAATACGCTGGCATTTTATGCAAAGCGACAGGGTTCGGCAGGCCGCAAATTCAATCGCCATCATCAAAAAAGCATCTCCCAAAGGCGGGAGATGCCGATGCGCGGAGAAGCGATTTTTACTGTTCCATTTGTAAAACAGTATTACTTATTGGCTCCGTTATTCCATCCTTGCTGGAAAGAAGGAGGATTCATGGACTGCTGCGCGCCCATCCGATTGGGAGCGCCCTGTTGGCTGTTCATGGCAAAGGGAGCCTGCTGATTGCTTTGCCCATTCATGTTCTGAAAACTCTGCTGGACATTCTGGCCGTCCATATTGTTTCGCGTCTGCTGGCTGTTTTGTCCGTTTATGTCAGGCGGCGTCATCTGCCCATTCTGACCGTTCATATTCCCCGGCTGCTGGCCGTTCATCTGTCCGGGCATACCGTCCGGCCCAGCCACGCCGCTGTTGTTGTTCAAATTGAACTGATCGGAGATATACAGGTCGCCGTCGTAGTCGATGCCCGCGTCGCCGCCCATATTGGCGCTGGTGATCGTGGCGGAGCCCGCGATCAGGTTCACGTCGCCGTTGGAATCAATGCCGTCATAACCGCTGTTGATGTTGACGGAACCGCCCATCACGTTCACGGCATAGCGCAGTTCGCTTTCATACAGGCCGTCCTTGTTGGCCGCGTTGATGGCGTCGTCGTTGGCGCGCACGGAGATGTCGCCGCCGTAGATATTCACGACTGTTCCTTCCAGGCCCTCTTCGCTGCCGGTGATGTTGATTTTCGGGCCAGTGCCGTCGGCCTTGCCCACGGTGAGGATATGGTCGGCGTGAATCGCGTCGTCGCCCGCCTCGATGGTGATGCTGCCGCTGAGCAGGGACAGATCGTAGTTCGCGTTGATGCCGTCGTTCGCCGCTTTGATGTTGAGGGTCACGCCGTCGATCATCAGGTGGGTGTCGTCGCCCGCCTTGATGCCGTTTTTGGCGTTGCCGTAGATGTTCAGCGTGCCGTCGCCGGTGATGTACACATTGGAGCCAGCCTTCGCCTTGAT
>CADAKE010000156.1:0-5522 GCA_902788445.1 uncultured Eubacteriales bacterium | reverse complement strand
GGATTTTCCGCGTCGGTCAGGGTCACATTGCCGGAGATGATGACCTTCACTTCCGCTTCCTTGTTGATGGACACGGTCGCACCGGTGGTGCTGGTGAGGTCGAGATCCTCCAGGATCAGCACCACGCCGGTGGTGGATTTCTTGACGGTGATGTTGCCGTCGCTGGAGGAGCCGGTAACCACATAGGTGCCGGAATCGCTGATTTTCACCTGGCTGTTTTGTTCGCTCATCACGATGGTTTCAGCGTTGTCCATGTCCGCTTCCAAGCTCGCTGCGGAGTTTTCCATGGCGCTGGTGAGGCTGCATCCCCATACCCGCCTGGCCGGGGACACCCTGCTGCTGCGCATTGGCGCCGCCCTGAATTGCCGGGGCGTTTCCACCGTTCACGGGCATTGTGCCGTTGTTTCCAAAGAAAGAAGGCTTCGCCTGATTGTTCACCGCGGTCTGGGTATCGTAGCTCCGGGTGTCCTGGTTTTGTGACGCTGGCTGGAATGCCGCGACAGTTTCATAGGAAGGAGTGTATTCCTCATTTTCAATCCCTGTCCATGCGTTCGCCGTCTGGGCGGCAGACCGGGTGCCATTGAAGGTATTCATGCCGGAAAGAACGTTAAACGTGGTATCGCCGTTCACAGACACGGGCACGCTGTCCGCGCTCAATTGGTAAGTATCCTTCGCCAGATTCGCCTTGGTTGATAGATATGCCACTTGATTGATTTCAGAGAGTATTTTGCTTAAGTTGACGACATTGCCTGCCAGGGGAAGGCATTTGGCTGCTTCCCATATATACACATCAAAGTTGCTATCGTATTCCTTAAGTTGACAATATTGCCTGACAGCGGAAAACTTTTGAACGGTAGATTCTCTGTACTCTGTACTCTGCTCTCTATACCCTCCTCCCTACTCCCTAATCCCTCCTCCCTATTCCCTTTATCCATAAAGTAAACAATGCATGAAGAACGTTTGCTGAAAATGGTCATGCGGTACAAACCTTCGGAATTTTATTTCCCATATCCGGCAAGTGAAGAAAATCACGAAATAATTTGGAAAAACGCTTGCTTTTTTTGCACTTTTTCTGTACAATAAGAGTGGTTTTCTTTTTAATGTTCGGTTTTTTCGCCGATTCTTTTGAAGGAGGCGCACAGGATGCAGGAACTCAAAGAAGCCATTCTCCGGGATGGGATCGCCATCGGGCGGGATATTATTAAAGTGGATATGTTTTTGAACCATCGCATCGACACGGGCCTGATGTACCGCATGGGCGAAGAACTGGCGAAGCGGTTCGCCGGGGAGGAGCCCGACCTGATTCTGACCGTGGAAGCCAGCGGCATCGCCCTGGCGCTGACCACCGCCCACGCCATGGGCGACCTGCCCGTGCTGTTTGCCAAGAAGGCGGCGACCGTGGTGCAGAGCCCGGACGTGGCCCAGGCGTCCGTCTATTCCTTTACCCACAAGCGGGAAAACATCATCCGCGTGGACAAGAAGTTCCTGCCCCAGGGCAGCCGCGTGCTGATCGTGGACGATTTCCTGGCCGACGGCCAGGCCTGCCAGGGCATGATGGCCCTCTGCGCCCAGACGGGCTGCAAAGTGATCGGCATCGGCATCGGCATTGAAAAGGGCTTCATGCCCGGCGGAAAGAACATCCGCGCCATGGGCGTCAACGTTCAGTCTTTGGCAGTCGTATCCGGGATTGAGGACGGCAAGATCCTCCTTTCCGACGGCTGACAAGATACATTGTAATTGTGCATTTGATCGTTCTTGAAAACAGGAACGGAACGAGAGTACAGAGTACAGAGTGCAGAGTGCAGATCATTTCGTCTTACAAATTTCAATCCCCATCGCTTAAGCTATCTTATCTGAACTCTGCACTCTGTACTCTGTACTCTCTTCTCTCCGCTTTCAGGAACGAATGAACAATTACAGCCCCATCACCATCCAACCAATCTGGAGGAGGAAAATCAAACATGAAGAAACTGATTGCTCTGCTGCTCTCTCTGGCCCTGTGCCTGGGCTGCGTTTCCGCGCTGGCCGAAGGCAAGGATTCTGTGAAGCTGGGCGTGATCCTGCTGCATGACGAGGACTCCACCTACGACCTCAACTTCATCAACGGCGTGAACGAAGCCAAGGAACTGCTGGGCCTGAGCGACGACCAGGTGATCATCAAGCGCAATATCCCCGAATCCAACGAATGCTACGAAGCCGCCCTGGATCTGGCGGACGAAGGCTGCAACATCATCTTCGCCGACAGCTTCGGCCATGAAAGCTTCATGCTCCAGGCCGCCAAGGAACTGCCCGACGTGGAATTCTGCCACGCCACCGGCACCATGGCCCACACCGAAAACCTGCCCAACTTCCACAACGCGTTCGCCGCGATCTATGAAGGCCGCTACCTGGCTGGCATCGCCGCCGGTATGAAGCTGAACGAGATCAAGGCCGCCGGTAACCTGAAGGGCGACGCGCCTCTGATGGGCTACGTCGGCGCTTTCACCTACGCCGAAGTGGTGTCCGGCTACACCTCCTTCTACCTGGGCGCGAAGAGCGTTTGCCCCGACGTGATCATGAAGGTGCAGTTCACCGGTTCCTGGTACGATGAAAAAGAAGAAAAGGCTGCCGCCGAAGCCCTGATCGCCCTGGGCTGCGACCTGATCAGCCAGCACGCCGACTCCATGGGCGCTCCCACCGCCTGTGAAAACGCCGGTATCCCCGACGTTTCCTACAACGGCTCCACCATCGAAAGCTGCCCCAACACCTTCATCGTGTCCTCCCGCATCAACTGGGCGCCCTACTTTGAATACATCGTCAACCAGAAGGCCGCAGGCGAAGCCATCGACACCGACTGGACCGGCACCATCGAAACCGGCTCCGTCGTGCTGACCGACGTGAACACCGCTGTGGCCGCCGAGGGCACCGTGGAAGCCATCGAAGCCGCCAAGGCTGAATTCGTGGCCGGCACCCGTAAGGTGTTCGACACCGCCACCGAGGGCTTCATCACCAAGGACGGCGCTGCCCTGACCTCCTACACCGCCGACGTGGACACCGACGAAGCCTTCACCCCCGACACCGAAGTGGTGGCCGACGGTTACTTCCATGAATCCGAATTCCGCTCCGCGCCTTACTTCGATGTGCAGATCGACGGCATCGAACTGCTGAACGTGATGTTCTGATTTCCCTTTCACAATCGCATTCCCATTTCCGGACTGCCGCTCTTTTTCGGGCGGCAGTCCGCTTTCTTTTTCCAAAAATAGCAGGAAAAAGAAAGAAGCGTGACGAAATAAGAAAATGGGGTATGATGCCTATCCCCGGGCGTCATGTTCCGTTATCAATGCAAGGAGTGTACGATCGTATGAAAACGAACCTGATTCGCTGGTGCATCGCGGCCGTGATGCTCGTTTTGATCGCCGCGTTTTTCTCCACCCCCGCGCTGGCCGAGGTGCAGCCCCTGCCGCTTGACATGAAAGTGACGGGCCAGCCCCTTTCCCCCAGCGGATGGATTTCCGAAAACGAATATCAGGACGAATCCATTCATATTATTATGCAGGAGAAGAACTGGAAGCCCAAGTACAGCAACGACTGGGTGATGTGCCGCTGGGTTCGCATCAAGATCACCGACCCCACCCAGCTTCGCACCACCCTGAGCTTTGAGGATTACAGCAACCCCGACCAGTCCCGCCCCAAGGACATGGCGGCCAAGCTGAATTCCGTGGTGGCCTGCAACGACGATTTCGTCAAGTATAAGTACGACGCCAGCTACGTGGTGCGCCAGGGCGTGGAATACCGCAATAAGCCCAACGGAAAGTGGGACGTGCTCATCATCGACGACCGGGGCGACTTTTCCTATGTGAAAAACGCCACGGAAGCAACGCTCCAGGAAAAGCTGAATGAGTTGGAAACCGACGGCCGCACGGTCATCAACGCCTTCTCCTTCGGCCCCGTGCTGGTGGCGGACGGCGAACCCCAGGAAATCACCGTGGAAAACAACGACCGGCGCGAACCGAACCTCTGCGCCCAGCGCATCGCCATCTGCCAGCTGGGTGAATTGGAATACGGCATATTTGAAGTGGACGGCGGCAACGGAAGCGGGATGAAGCTGTTCCAGATGGGCGAATTCATCGTGCGGGACGAAGTGTTCCCCGAATGCAAGGTGGCGTTCAACCTCGACGGCGGCGGCAGCACCAACTTGATGCTGAACGGCAAGCGCGTCCACAAAACCCTGAACAGCCGCAGCATCTCCGGCCTGATCTACTTCGCTTCCGCCGTGGTGGGGGAATAAGCGATGCGGGCAATTGAGTTGGGCCCCGTCAGGCTGTATCCCTACGGGCTGGTTCTGGCGCTTTCCGCTGCGGTCGCTTTCGCGCTCATGCACTATCTTGGAAAGAAGCATGGGCTGAAGCAGGGCACGGTCAGCTGGTTCGCGGTGCTTTCCATTCCCCTTGCGCTGCTGTTCGCGCACCTCAGCTATTCCCTGGTGCGGCTGGATTGGCTGCTCGACCAGGGGCTGGCGTTTTTCTGGCAGTTTACCCGCGGCGGCTACATGCTCTACGGCGCGATGCTGGGCGGTATCCTGGCGGGCTGCCTGACCGCGAAAATCACCCGTCAGTCCATGGGCGGCATCCTGGACGCCGCCGCCGCGCCGACAGCCCTCATGATCGCCGTCTGCCGCATGGCGGAACCGCTCGTCGGCCTGGGCTATGGCTACGATATCGAAGAGTGGTTCGACCCCTTTGAGGAAAAAAGCATGGTCGCCTGGGAAGACCCCTCCGCGCTTTTCCGCTTTCCCCTCGGCGAACAGAACTATTACGGCATCTGGTGCTTTTCCGTTTACCTGCCCGAGGCCGTCACCGCGTTCATCATTTTCCTCATCCTGCTCTGCATGAAAAAGCGCAAGCCCGGCGGGAAGGCGCTGCTGCTGGCGCTCCTCTACGCGGGCTGCCAGCCCTTCTGGGAATCCATGCGGCAGGACGCCGTCCTCAAGTGGGGCTTCGTCCGCGCGAGCCAGCTGTTCAGCGGCATTGCCGTGCTCACTGTGCTGATCATTTGCTGGCGGATGCTGCCTCCGTCCCAGCGCAGGCCCGCCGCCCTCTGGAAAGGCATTGGCCTTCTCCTCCTCGGCTGCGGCATCATCATGGCCATGGAGTTCGCGCTGGAAAAGAAAATCGGCTTCCTCACCTGGATGCGCATGGACGTGTGCTACGGCGTCATGATCCTTGGCTGCCTCAGCCTCATCCTCGCCGTCCTCCCCGTGTGGAAAAAAGCGTTTCCGAAAATCGACGCTTGATTTATCCACAGCACGTGCTTTCTTTTGTGGATAACTTCTGGAAAAGTAGTGTGCAATTTTTTACCCTCCTTGAAAATGTTGGCTTCTGTTTTCCACATATCGTGCATACAGTCACTTGTGGATTGTGTGGGCAAACACGAGGCAGGGGCCTGTTCGGCCCGCAGCCACTCAGCATGGTGAACGCATGAATGAACAAATTTGTTCATGGAGGGTGCCTTGAAGGCAATGTCGTCAGCTTAGCAGCATGGGA
>CADAKE010000155.1 GCA_902788445.1 uncultured Eubacteriales bacterium | reverse complement strand
CGTTACCGTCCATCCGTAGGTGTGGTGGTGGCTGAAGGCCAGGCCGTGGGCTTCGGCGGTTTCCTTGAATTTCTTGTTGTGGTAGTATCAGTTGTTGGACACCATCGTTTGCTTAAGTATTCCTCCACGCCCTCTCTACGGAGCATTTCGAATACATAGATATCCGCGTCATCCAGGCTGAACCACCGCCGATCAATCTCCGCCAGCGTACCGTCGGCCTGAATCGTTTGCAGGTATCCGTTCATCTGACCCCGCAGCTTCGCGCCTTCCTCGTTCTTGGCAAACACATAGCCAAATTCAAAGCTGTCCAGATATTCAGGCACATAGGTTAGCCTGTCGTTTTCCTGCATCTGCACCTTGGCGACCGGCTCGTCGGCGGCGAAGCTCACGATTTTGCCGGTGGTGAGGGCGTTGATCAGATCGGCTTTGTTATTGTAATAGACCAGCGTAGCTTCCGGCAGCCGGGCGGCGATCATGGCGTCGAAGGTTTGACCGGTCTGCACGCCGATGCGCTTGCCGTTCAACTGGGAAAGGGAGTTGAATCCACCCTCTGGTACACTTGGTTCTCCTTGCCCATCATCCCGCACCATGGCGGTGATTTCCACCTCAAACAGCACATCGGAAAAGGGAATGGCTTCATCCTTTTCATCTGTGTAAAACAGATTGGACATGATGCAGTCGATGGCGCCCGCCTCGGCGGCGGGGATGATGCCGCCAAAATCGTATACCTTGAATTCCAGTTCAGCCCCAAGCCAGCTGGCGAACCGATGGGCCAATTCAATATCGTAGCCCGCCAGTTCTGTGCCCACATAGTAGGAATAGGGCATCACGGAGCCCGTCGTGCCAACGCGCAATGTCAGGGAGGGATTTTCCGCCTTGGGAATATCGGGCAGGGTATCCTCGCCGCGAGTCACCCAACGGTCATACATATCGCTTAGCGTACCGTCTGCTTTGGCCTCCGCGATAAAGGCGTTCAGCTTTCCCTTGAGATCGGGAATGGGCGATACCGGCGAAATGCCCACGGCAATTTTCGTGGAAAAATAATTTTCGTCCAGCAAGCGAACGCCGGTAAATCCGTTTTGAATGGCAAATGCCATTTCCGTCCGCGCGCTCACGCAGGCGTCCATTCGGCCGTTGGCTACGTCCATATACGCCAAAACAATATCGGTGTAGGGGATGATCTTCGCATCCGGATAATCCCGCGCCAGCGCTCCTTCCGCGGGCGTATCCAGTCCCACGGCGATGTTGACTCCGGGCTGGGCAAGCATCGAAAGGGAAGTGATGGGCTGTTTTTCCTGATCAGCCTGAGTGTTCGTAACCTCTGCAGGACTGTTCTCCGTCAGGATCGCCAGCACCACGCCGCCGGAGCTGGTGGGATCGGAAAAGAGCACCTGCTCCTTCCGTTCCTCGGTCACGTTCATATCGGTGGTGAAGTCATATTTGCCTGACTGAATGGCGGGGATACGGGCGGCGAAATCCACGTCGCCCAATTCCAGCTTGTACCCGGCATGGCGGCAGAAGCGCACCACCAGGTCGATATCATAGCCCACGTTCTTTCCGTCTTTGATGTAGGAAAAGGGCATATCCGTGGAGGTGGTCACGACCTTGATCGTGCCGTTCTCTCCGGTCAGGTCGGACATGTCCACGACTTTTCGCTCCTCATCCACGCCGAACCAGATATCGTCCAGTTCCTGCATGGTGCCATCCTGATGGCAGAGCGCAAGGAAAGCGTTCAGCTCCGCGCACAGGGCGGCGCTTTTTTCGTCATTTTTGCGGAATGCAAAGCTGTATTCCTGGTTGGTGATGCGCTCGTGAATGTAGTCGATTTTCGGCTGTTCCGCATGGACGGATTTCAGCCCCGGCTCGTCGCCTAAATAGGCGTCGATCCTCCCCGCCAGCAGCGCGGTGATGCAGTCCGGATAACTGTTGAACAGCAGGTATTCGCTGTCCGGAAAATTTTCGTGGGCAATCCCCTCCATCAGCGGGCCGGTCAGCACGCCGATACGCTTGCCGTTGTAGGCCTGCCAGGCGGGGGCACCACCGGAATTCTCTGCAAAGGCAGAACAGGCCAACAGAAGCAGTAGGACGGTGAAACACGAGAAAAGCCGTTTCTTCATTGTGGAACCCCTTCTTTATCCAATCGTCAGATTGTCTGCATAATCAGTCATATTGAACAATTCTTTGAGGATTTCGTTGACATTTACGAGACTGAAATGCGTTTGTATATGATCAACACATTGCATCCATTTTCATAGCGGTACGCCACCTGATCCATGCTCTTTTTGACCATGAAGATCCCCAGGCCCCCGATGCTTCGCTCCGCCGCGGAGAGGGTCACATCCGGGTCGGCCTGCTCCAAAGGATTGAAGGGCACGCCGCCGTCGATGAAAGTGATGCTTACCGTGCGGCTGGCCTCGTCGAAGTTAAACCGCACCGCGGCGTCGCCAGATTCGCCTCCATAAGCATAGTGGGCGATGTTGCCGAACAGCTCGTCGATGGCTACGTCGATTTGCATTTGGGCTTTCATCGGGCAATCCAGCGCTTTCAACTGCTCGTCGATAAAGGCTGTGACGGCTGGGATGTTCTCCAGCGCCGCTTTTCCCCTCCATTCCTTCAAGGCTGTTCACCCGCCTTGCCTTTATATTCCACGCAAAGCATGGTCAAATCGTCAAACTGTTCCGCTTCCTTCACGAACCCGTCCACGCTGGCTCGCACGTTTTTGAGGATTTGCTGGGGCGAGGCGGCAGGATCGGCGTTCAGCGCGTCGATCATCCGCTGGGTGCCGTACAGTTCTTTCTCCGCGCTGGTAGCTTCCGCCACGCCGTCGGTGTACACGAACAGCTTGCTGCCCGGTTTCAGCTGGATTTCGTATTCTTTATAGCGCACGCCCTCCATGCCGCCGATGACGAAGCCGTGCTTGTCTTTATACATCGCAAACGCGCCGTTTGGCTCCTTGAGCGCCGGGAATTCGTGGCCCGCGTTGGCGGCGATCAGTTTGCCGGTGGAAAGCTCCAGAATGCCCAGCCACACGGTCACGAACATCTGCGCCTCGTTGTTGGAGCAGATGGCGTCGTTGGTTCTTCTCAAAATCTCCGTCGTTGGTTCTTCTCAAAATCTCCGCGGGAGAATAGCCCATCATGGCTACGCTCTGCAAAATGATCTTGCTGGCCATCATGAACAGCGCCGCCGGAACGCCCTTGCCGGACACGTCCGCGATCACCAGGCCCAGATGGTCGTCGTCGATCAGGAAGTAGTCGTAGAAGTCGCCGCCCACTTCCTTGGCCGGGTCCATGCTGGCGAAAATATCAAATTCGCTGCGTTCCGGGAAGGCCGGGAAGATGTGGGGCAGCATGGACGCCTGAATCTGTGTGGCCAGGGAGAGTTCCGCGCCGATGCGCTCCTTCTCCGCCGTCACCTGCACCACCTTGTTCATGTATTCCACGGTCTTGTGGGAAATGGCCGCGAAGGATTCAGCCAGTTCCTCCACCTCATCGCCGGTTCTGTAGGCGTCCTCCATTTTGAATTCCAGGTTTCCTTCGTTGAGCTGAGAAATCCGCTTGGTGATAGTGTTCAGGGGCTTCACGATTCGGCCGCCCACCACCAGCGCGCCAATGAGGGCCAGCAGCATCACGCCCAGCAGCAAGATCATGGCCGTGGTGCGGGAATTGCCCGTCTTTTCCTGGTAGACGGCGGTGGCCTCGGATTGGATTTGCGCCATGCTGTTTTGAAGCAGGACGGCGGGCTGCTTTGTGATTTCCTCGTTATATGCCGATACCAGCGCCCAGCCCGTGGATGGAACGGGCGAAGCCGTCAAATAATATCGGCTGCCCGACAAGTCGCCTTCCGTTACGGCGGTGCTGTTTCCCGCAAGGGCTTGAGAAACCGCTTCCTTCAGCAGTGCTTCTTTGCCTTCCAGCACGTTGACGGATTTGCTTTCCTGCTCCATGGGGAAAGCCTCCGTCTGCGGGCCCGGGATGATCCACCCATTCTGATTGACCAGCAGGTAGTATTCTCCATCCACGGACAGCCCTTGCAGTACCTCCTGCATGTTATCCAAAAACAGATCGGTGCCCACCACCGCCCGCAAGCTGCCGTCCGGGCCGTAAACCGGCACGGCGCATTCGATGCAATAGGCCCCGGTATCAATATCCGTTTCGTTGCCGTAGAAGCTGAGCTTGCCTTCCGCCACGGCGTTTTTGTACCAGCCGCGCTCCCGGGGGTCATAGGAGATGGTGCCGTCGCCATCGAGCCAGCCGGAGGAAGTGTCGCCCACGGTCAAATGGGCCCCTTCCGGCAGGCCAATGTACATGGAAGCGGCTTCATAGGAAGGACACAGGGACACCATGATTTCCGACAAATTGGCAACCAGCCCCAGCTTTTCCTGGATGGCCGGGTCCTCCGGGTCCACGCCCGGCGCGTAAATCACCTTGGCCGTCCATTTTCCGTCATCCTCGGCGCGGGGGCCGTGATAGGGCTTGGGCTCATATTCCTCCGGATGGGCGAACAGCTTTGTCGCGTAATCCGCCAGGAACATGACCCGCCGCGCTTCGTCCGTGAACATGGCGTCCACAATCGCCGCGTCCGTGCGGTTAGAGCGCTCCAGGCTTTGATTCACCACCGCGTCCATCACCTGATCGGTGATATCGCTGATGGACTCCTGCTGCCGCTGGCTGGATTCCGCCACCAACTGCGTCAGCGTATTGTTCTGATAAATGGATACCGCCATGAAAGCGGCGGTAAGCAGAAGCACCGTATACAGGATCAGGTTGAACACCTTGCTCTGAATACCGCCAATCACAAAGTTCTTAAATCTCCTCATGGTTTTTTCTCCCTCCATGGCGTCCATTGTTCAAGCCTATTTCTTTTCTGTCATTCCATTCGTTGTAACAGTGTCTTATGCCACCAGGAACTTATACTTTTTCACGCTGTACAACGGTATAAAAGGAATAATAATTGGCACGCTGCTGACATATTTCTGATACTCCGGATCAGCGCCATAGTTTTTATCCTGACGCATTTCCAGCCGCCGCGCACCGCTGAACATCACCCAGGCAATCAGCAGGAAGCCAAGCAAAGCCAGGCTCCACTGCCAAACGCCGTGAAGCGCGGTGGCGCCCGTCAGCAGCATACCCAGCCAAAGAACCAGTTCTCCCAGGTAATTGGGGCAGCGCACAATGCGATAGAACCCGGAATCCACAAAACGGCGGCTGTTTTTCTTCTTGGCAGCGGTCTTCTGCATATCCGCCACCGCTTCAAGGACAATCCCACAGATCATCACCGCCAGGCCGATCCACAGCATGGCATCGGCTTGCGCCCCGTTCTTCAGGCGAAAAAACAGAGGAATCGTCATCAGCGTATAAAGCAGGCCGCAGACCACCCACAGCCCCAGCTTCGCCCCGAGCGGCATCCGCTTGCTGCGCTCCATCTCCGGGCTGAGCACTTTTCGATAGCCCGCGCTCTTCTTCTCGCGGATCAGCAGGTAACCGCTCAGACGAAGCCCATAAACAACCAGCAGTAAACACGCAAGCCATTCCGCGATGCCCATACCGCTTCCAAAGCCCACTGACAGCGCAATGCCGATTGCCGCAATAGACAGCCCGTAGCCTACAGAAAAAACCATATGTACATATGAAACCCGACCGAACAGGCCAACAAACTGACCAGCAAAACAACCCAATAGCTCATGATATTCTTCCCCTTCCTTTCCTCATGAATGTCTATTGACTCATTCAATAGTCAGGATATCGCCGAAGCCGGTCACATCGAACACTTCACTTACGATCTCGTTCACGTTGACGACCTTCATGCCGCCCTTCTTTGCCATCGCCTTGTGGGCGGAAAGCAGCACCCGCAGCCCAGCGGATGAAATGTAATCCAGCTTGGCAAAGTCCAGGGTCAGGGTGTCCGCCGCGTCCAGGCTGGCGTTCAGTTCCTTTTCCAGTTCCGGTGCGGTGGTGGTGTCCAGGCGGCCCTCCAGGGTAATTTCCAGGTTCGTTCCGTTCTGTTTCTTGGTGATGGTCATTTTCTTTTCCTCCGTTTCAATATTGCAAATGTATTTTTTGTAATTGCATTTAAGACGTCTGTCTCCGTCTCCGCCGATCTCTTCCTGCGTGCTGGTAATACGCGGTCTTGGCTTTGTACATTGCTTTGTCGGACTCCCGTACCAGCGCTTCCACCGTAAGACCGGCATGGTCAGCCGCCAAAGCGAATCCGGCGGATACGCGCAGTGATTTCGCCGCATTCCCGCGCCACCGCCTTGTTTCCCTTTTTAGTTGTTGAAGGGCCTTGATCGCTTCCCGCTTATCCATTTCTGTGAGCACTACAAACTCATCCCCGCCGGTACGATAGCATTTTCCCTCCGCATTCAATGCGTTCACAATACACTCAGCCGCCCCGCGGATCAGTTCGTCTCCCGCTTCATGGCCCAAGCTGTCATTGACCTGCTTCAGCCCGTTGATATCAACAGTGAAGGCTGCGATCGTCCCCGGCAGCGATCCGGTATCGGCATAGGATTTGAGCGCTTGAGAATATGCGTATCGGCTGAGCATCCCGGTCAGTGCGTCCGTGTCGAGCTGGATTTGCTGGCTTCTCAGGTGGTCGTCCATTTCCAGGGAGGTGTATTCCGTGTAATGGATGAACAGCAGTAAAGCGCCGATGGTCAGCGCGATATAGGAGGTTCGGGCTTCTCTCCCCGAGAACTCCTGAATGATAATGCCCGCGATCACCACCAGGATCGTTGCGTACAGGCTCATGCGGTTTTGCCTGCGGAAGGAGCGGCCAAAGAGGATGAATTGCAGGAGAACGATGAAAATAATCGCCAGATAAACCATAACATACAGACCATAAAGCGGGCCGTGCGTATAATGGTTGTGCTGATCAATGGTTACCATCCACCCACCAAAGGCGCAGATTAACTGCAAAACCGCATTAAAGACGAGCATGCCTATGACCACGTGATTCCAACGGTTCCTCAGCCTCATCTGAAAAATCAACGCGCCGCCTGCCATGGGCGTCAGGGTATAATCGGCATACTTTAAGATGATAAGCGCATAAGGCGAAAGATTCTCCCGGCCATCCAAAAGCACGCCAAAGTATTCCGTCAGGGCGGACAAGGCGATCAACACATAGGTGAGATAAAGCAGCTGCTTATCCCGATATTTGATTCTGGCATTTTCGTGAACCAATAGGCAAAGAACGCCCAAAGCCGCAATGCACAAAAAAATAATAGCACAGTAATAAACCGACATCGTTTCGTCTCCTACCGAAAGAAAAGGATAAGAATCACCGATGAATCCATCCGACCGCCCCGCGCAGGCTGACGAGAAGCTACTCTCCCTCGTCCTTCAAAATCGGCAGGAACGTGTCCGGATCAAAAAGCTCGGTATTAGCATCCAGAAGCGCGACCTTGGGGGCCGACGTATCATTCCATGCATATACCGGCGTCCGCTCCTCCGTCCTGTACCAGGCGGGATCAACGACGATATAATCCGCGTTGACCCAGCCCGCGGCCGCGTCCTCGGCGTCGCCCAGAACGCAGCGCGCCCATCCGTCCAGCACCTCCGTCACGAGAATGAAGTCGCCGTATTTCAGCGTCTGAACAGTCCTGGAGGAAGCGTCGGGCGCTTCACGCAGCGACAGTTCCGCGCACAGCACCGCGGCATGGAGGCCGATCTGGCCCTCGCCGTAGGGCGGGATCACCTCGGCATGGGCGAGCGTGACGCTTTCAAGCATCATGATCAGAGCAGTCAGAACCGTCAGCAAAGAATACTTTTTCATGCCGTTCACCTCTTCTAATTATTTGATGTGTACATTTTTAGAACGATACCGCAATGATAAATCATCCCTTTAAGTGGGAAACTCTACAATGATTGCCTCAAAGGGCCGCAGGCTGTAGGTCAAGCGGTGGGAATAGCCGTCGCACTCCTTCCAACTGCCGCAGAAAATCCATGCTTTCCAGATTCATTCTGCCACCGAACTTGTTGGGCCGCCACTGGGAGCGGTCATAGTCATTATACAACATAGAGGCCACCGCGTCCACCCGCAGGGCGTCGATATGAAATTCTTTGATCCAGTAAATGGCGTTGGCGATCAGGAAGGAACGCACCTCGGGCTTGCCGTGGTCAAAAGTCAGGGCGCCCCAAACGGGAAACTCCCGGCGCAAAGGGTCGCTGTTTCATAGAGGGGCGTACCGTCCGGGTGGGCATTCCGGTTAAAAAGGTTACCTGGGCCCCGGCGTCCTTCAGGATGCGCAGGCGGATGGACACCGTGTCGTCCACGTCGGGCTCCGCGGGCGTGCGGAATAAGGGCGTTTCATCGCTGAAAATCGAAGCGATCAGCCGCTTTTCTTCCATGGGGGAATAAGGCATCGTTTTTCTCCTTTGAAGTATTTGCATTTCAGCAAAATGAATTTTACTATATTTGGAAAGCTGAAAGCAAGGGGGTTTCCAGATTGTCAAATTCAGATTGTTTTCTCCCCCCATTGCGAATGTCGTCAATTTAGGATGAAACAATATCGGAAACTTATATCGAACAACTAACACTGTCATCCCGACCGAAGCGGAGGCGAGAGCCGCAGCGGAGTGGAGGGACCTGAGAGAAACGTATTCTACCAAGCAACGTTATACCCAACTTTCAGGTCCCTCGACTTCGCTCGGGATGACAATGAAGGATGATTGATGGAAATGTTACTTGGTTGATAGCAAGAGTTTTTTTCAAATTCACGCCATTGCCCCATTGCTTACTGATCGGCGCTGGATTCCATACCGTCGTCGGATGTAGCGCTCAATTTCCCGATGACGCCGACGATGCACTGGAGGAGGACGCCGCCGCCCTGTCCCCCTTGCTTATTTGTATTCATTCCGGCTGCGAACAGAAAGCGTTCAATCGCCGCGCCTTTATAGGGCAAATTCCGAAATGCCTTCCCCGACAGCGCAGTGCCGGGGAGGGCATCATCAGGTTTTGCGGCACGAAGGCGCGTCCTCGTAGTGTAGTCGATCTCTTCCGCAAAAGCCGGAAGATCGAGACTCAGGAGCATTGCAGCCGCAACCAACATGCTGAGGGCTTTCTTCATTAGATGATTCATAACAAATCTCCTTTCTTTTATGATATAATAAAGGATGCACCGCAACAAAACCGCAACACATTTTGTGTGAATACTGTATTATTTTGCAAAAGAAAAAAAGGGAGTAGGGCATAGGGATTAGGGATTAGTAATGACAGAAGTTTTTCTGTACCCTGCACTCTGAACCCTATTCCCTAATCCCTATACCCTAATCCCTCGATCCTGACTTAAAGTTTCCTATGAATGAAACGGCTGAACAATTACGATGTTTTTTCGATGAGCTCTGTCTCGTGAATCAGCCTGTATTCCCCGTGGAAGAGCCGCTTTTCCTCCGCGTCGCCGGACAGGTAGCGGTAATAATCGCAGTCCATCATGGCCGGATCAATGCCCAGCATCCCCCGGCGCGTCCGGCCAAAGAATGCTGATTAGTTGCTGGGTCGTGCACATGGCGCCGTTCCGGTCAATCAGGTAAGCAAAGAGTTCTTTTGTTTTGCTGCGCTGGAATGCGACGGGCCGCCCATTGTGCCAGACCTCAAACTGCCCGAAGCAGCACACTTTCAGGCGCTCGGTACTTGGTTCCGTTTCTTTGGAAAGCGGATAGCGAAGATTGTCCAGCGCCCGGCGAAGCTGGTCCGGGGTGATGGGCTTTAACAGAAAGCCACAGCGCCTCCTCCCGCACCGATTCAACAATGATCGGGTTATCATCCACAGCAACTTGTTCTCATCGGCAATGTTCCCTTTTCTATTGAATGGCCCGCATCATCCTCACTTTACTGTGAGAATCTGGTCAAAGCCTGTTGTTTTCATGATGTCCTTTACGGTTTCCGTCGCGCCGATAATCTTCACGGGGCCCTTTTTCGCCATCATCAATAATGTCCGTAATCCGGCGGATGAGATGTACGCCAGATTTGTTCCGTCGATCGTTACGGAGGTCACCTCATTGCCGACTCTGTCATAAATGGACAGCAACGCGGGCGCGCTGACAGAATCAATCCGCCCCTGAATCATGAAGAACATTCTCGTGCCGCCCAAGCGGTAATCAATGGTCAGGTTTTCAAGCTGCCGGACGCCCTGCTGCACGCCGACGAAAGAGGGGTCGGCCGTCATCTTCCACAAGGCTGCCGCGCCGTCCGAAGCAGGGAGCTTTTCCACCATCATGCCGTGAATTTCTAAAAACGCCAGCTTTTTATCCTCGCTCCATAAGGGAAGGGCGTTCCCATAGAGCTCGTCATGTACGTCAAACGGCGCTGAGGCAAAGTCAGAAGTAATCCATGCCCCGCCATGCCTGGACAGCGCCTTTTGGATGCCGCCAATCAGGTGATCCGCCTCATCCTCCGTCAGATAATGCAAAAGCCCCTCACAGGAAATGAGCACCTCTCCGGTAAGCATATCCGCCGCGCGAAGCAGGGTCGCGGCGTTGGTAGCGTCGCCGCCCACAAAAACGGAATGCTTTGCTTCCGAAGCGGAAGCGTATTTCTGTAGGTCTTCCGCGATGATGGGA
This sequence comes from uncultured Eubacteriales bacterium, assembly GCA_902788445.1. Classification (GTDB taxonomy): domain Bacteria; phylum Bacillota; class Clostridia; order Christensenellales; family Aristaeellaceae; genus RUG563. The sequence continues at coordinate 161 of CADAKE010000155.1, read as the reverse complement.
AGATCTATGCCCACGTAATGAATGCCCACCCGCTCACAGAACAGGAAACGGGGAGAATAACCGCAGCCAATATCCAGGAGGCTTTTCCAAGTCCCCTCTTCCAGTATTTTGGACACGGCGGCGTAACGCGCCGCGATGGCGCTGCTTTCCTTTTCGGAAAT
>CADAKE010000154.1 GCA_902788445.1 uncultured Eubacteriales bacterium | reverse complement strand
GTCTTGTCTACCAGTGGGCCGGTCACTTGAGATACTCATGAACCGGCAGTTTGATAACTTGACCAGTGGGTTCTACCAACTGAGCCATGCGACCATGCGACTTCCTACGAAGGTACCAGTAGGTACTACCAACTGAGCCATGCGACCATTTTCTCAAGTGGTGTTTGAAGAAAAGAACATTCTCGCTTGCTTTCCGGAGTGAAACACGGGAAACAACATTTTCTCTTCAAACAATGTTATTATACATCAAGCCACAGCATTTGTCAATAGTAAATTTTAGATTGTCCGGGACTATTAACAGCATTCTAATAATCGCATTATCAATGCGATTATTAGAAATGCGGTGATGCGAATGGCATCTTGCTTCTTTATAGGGCACCGGGAAACAGGACCGACTTTGCTGCTGGAAATAATAGATGCCGCTGAATGCTTGTTTAGCGACAGCAGGTTTCCGATTTTTATGTGGGGATGTACGGCAACTTAGATCGGCTGGCAGGGGGAGCTGGCATCCAACTGAAACGTGATTATCCTGCTGTGCGCCTATTCCTTGTTCTTCCCTATCATCCCGCCGACTGCACCATAGAAGCGCCGCCGGGATATGATCACCTTTGCCGAACATATCCACCGCATCCAGCCCATCATCGACCAGATGAACGCTATCCATTGGAAAGGCAGGCGGGAAAATTTCCTGGCTGCCCTTCGGCAGGAAATCGGCCTGTACTATACCTCCAGCGCATCTTGATGGAAAAGCATGGCGTGAAGAAGATCGACCACAGCTGAAAAAATTTCCAAACGCGGTGGAAACCGTCTTGCCAATTCTTTTTTTGCCGCCATCGGTCTGTCAGGCGGTATACAAAATAGCGTAAAAAACACAAAAAATGCTTGACAGAACTACCAAAAATCATTACAATGGGCAGTGGATAAAAGGCCAGATAGCAGGTTGGTTCGGAAACGTTACCGGCTGTATTTGGTCTATATACATTATTTTAGAAAGGAAGTCTATACCATGAAAAAATTCCTTGCACTGGCGCTGGCGCTCGTCATGGCGCTGTCCCTGGCTGGGTCCGCTTTCGCGGAGGGCCTGGCGGGCACCTATGACATCACTGTCTGGGTGGCCGAAAAAGCCGTCGATCTGACCAAGCAGCAGATCGAAAACTTCAACAAGACCAATGACGCGGGCATCGTGTTCAACGCCACTGTGGAACCCGTTTCCGAAGCGGACGCGGGCACCAACATGATCACCGACGTGGACGCGGGCGGCGACATTTACTGCTTCGCGCAGGACCAGTTCGCCCGTCTGGTGCAGGCCGGCGCGCTGGCCAAGCTGGGCGTGAAGGCCGCTGAAACCGTGACCGCCAACAACGACGCGGGCACCGTGGCCGCCGCCACCTCCGGCGACACCCTCTACGCCTACCCCCTGACCAGCGACAACGGCTACTTCATGTACTATGACAAGTCCGTCATCCCCGACGAAGACGTGGATTCCCTGGAAGCCCTGATCGCTGACTGCGAGAAGGCCCAGAAGTATTTCGCCATGGAAGCCAACACCTCCGCCTGGTATCTGGCCGGCTTCTTCTTCGGCACCGGCTGCGTGTCCGAATGGGTCACCGACGCGGACGGCTCCTTTGTGGAAGTGCATGACACCTTCAACAGCCCCCAGGGCCTGATCGCCGCCAAGGGCATCAAGAAGCTGGTGGATTCTCCCTTCCATCTCAGTTCCTCCGCTGCTGACGCCTTCGCCTCCGACGCCGCCATCGTGGTCACCGGCACCTGGGCCTTCGAGGACATTTCCAAGATGCTGGGCGACAACATGGGCGTTGCCGACCTGCCTTCCTTTGAAGTGGACGGCCAGCTGTACCACATCGGTTCCTTCAACGGCTGCAAGCTGCTGGGCGTGAAGCCCCAGGAAGACGCCGTGAAGGCCGCCGCCCTGCATCGCCTGGCCCAGTACTTGACTGGCGAAGAATGCCAGATGGAACGCTTCGAAGCGCTGTCCTGGGGCCCCTCCAACGTGAACGCCCAGGCTTCCGAAGCTGTGCAGGCCAACCCCGGCCTGGCCGCTCTGATCGCGCAGGCTCCCTACTCCGTCCCGCAGGGACAGATCCACGGCTCCTGGTGGGATATCGCCAAGGTGATTGCTGACGACGTGAAGGCCGCCACCGACGAAGCTGGCCTGCAGGCCGCCCTGGACAACTACACCGATAAGATTTCCGCCCTGTTCACCATGAGCGACGACGTGAAGTTCGGCTGGACTGTGATTGGCGCCGTGGCAGGCTCCATGTGGGACAAGGACTTCCCCATGAACAAGGTTTCCGCTTCCGAATGGAAGAGCGAGGAAGCCTTTGAAATGGAAGCGGGCACCGAGTTCAAGGTTCGTCAGGGCCTGAGCTGGGACAACAACTTCCCCGCCGAAAACTTCAAGGTAGAAGAAGCAGGCACCTATTTCGTGGTGTTCAACGAAACCACCGGCGAAGTGTCCCTGTCCGCTGAATAAGCAAAAGGAAAAACCCCGATTGATTCATTTTTGCAATCGGTAGCCGGACGGCCGGAGCCAATTCCGATTGGCTCCGGCCGTTTTCTAAAAGAGCCGTTCAACACACTTGAACAAGAGAGGAATGAGAACGGGATGAGCAATGATACCAAGCAAACCGGAGCCTCCGGCGTGAAAATGGCGCTGGTGGTTTTGGGCATCGTGCTGCTGGCGGTGCTGCTGTTTCTGCTGATCGGCAGCATTTTCTCCGGCATCGGGGTGCCGATGTGGGTCACGGGCGTGATCGCGGCGGTGATCTTCCTGCCGCTGGCGGCCACCTGCGTGGTCAAGTGGGACAAGCTGTACGGCGTTTACGCGGGCGGCGACGAAAAGCAGGCCATGAAGCTGAGCAAATGGGAAAAGCTGAATTACAAGCTGCTCAAAGCTGTGCTGGGCATTCCCACATTTTTGAAGAACCTGGGCCTGACGATCTGGAACGCCATCAAGGGCGCGTGCCTGGCCGTGGGCCGCGAAGCGAAGGACATTGTAATGACCTTCGTTCACGGCGACTGGAAAACGAAAATTTCCTATCTGGTGATGGGCTTTGGCTGCCTCGCCCGGGGACAGATCCTGCGCGGCGTGCTGTTCCTGCTGTTTGAGGTGGTCTTCATCGGATACATGGCGCTCACCGGCGGCTACTGGCTGTCCATGCTGCCCTCGCTGGGCAAGGTGGGCCCCACCGAAAGCTACAATGAAATCTATGATACCTACGTGACGACCTACAATGACAACTCCTTCAAGATCCTGCTCTACGGCGTGCTGACCATTTTCTTCATTATCGCCTTCATCTATACCTGGCGGCAGAACGTGAAGCAGAACCAGCTGGCGGAAAAGATTCTGGCCTCCGGCAAGAAGCTGCGCTCCGGCAAGGACGACCTGCGCTCCCTGGTGGACGACCAGTTCCACAAGACGCTGCTGGCCCTGCCCATGACGGGCATCTTAGTGTTCACGGTGCTGCCCATCGTGTTCATGATCCTGGTGGCTTTCACCAACTACGACGGCACCCACGACGGCTATTACAACAACCTGTTCTCCTGGGTGGGGCTGACCAACTTCAACACCATGCTCTCCTGGTCGGTGACGGGCGGCAGCGGCACGCAGAGTTACGCCGCCACGTTCGGCGAGGTGCTGTCCTGGACGCTGATCTGGGCTTTCTTCGCCACCTTCACCAACTACTTCCTGGGCATGTTCGTGGCCATGGCCATCAACAAGAAGGGCATCAAGCTCAAGAAGGTGTGGCGCACCATCCTGGTGCTCACCATCGCCATTCCGCAGTTCATTTCCCTTTTGTACGTTTCCAAGATGTTCGCCAAGAATGGCATCGTGAACGGGTTCCTGATGAGCATGGGCTGGATTACGGAGGCGCTGCCCTTCTGGGACGACCCCACCTGGGCGCGCGTGACGGTGATCCTCATCAACGTGTGGATCGGCATTCCTTACCTCATGCTGATCGCCACCGGTATTTTGATGAACATTCCCGCTGACCTGTATGAGTCCGCCCGCATCGACGGCGCGAATCCCTGGCAGCAGTACACCAAGATCACCCTGCCCTATATGCTGTTCGTGACCGGGCCGTACCTGCTCACCAGCTTTACCGGCAACATGAACAACTTCAACGTCATTTACCTGCTCACCGGCGGCGCGCCGACGAACCCGGCGGCGTCTTCGGCAGCGGGCACCGTAGGCTACACCGACCTGCTGATTACCTGGCTGTTCAAGATCACCACCGGCGCGGAGAGCCAGTATTATCTGGCGTCCGTCGTCGGCATCCTGGTGTTCGTGGTCGTGGCGGTCATTTCGCTGGTGGTGTACAACGTGCTGCCGTCCATCAAGAATGAGGAGGATTTCCAGTGATGAGCCAACAAAACGCGATTGCGCCCACTGGCCCGGTGAAAAAGCACATGGGCTTGAAAGCCTCCCGTGCGCTGGGCAACACGGCCATTTATCTCCTGCTGATCGTTATCAGCGCCATCTGGCTGATTCCCTTCGTCTGCATCCTGCTCCAGTCCTTCCGCGTGGAAAGCACCTGGCAGGTGGGCTACGTGATACCCCAGCAGTGGGGCCTGGATAATTACCGCAACCTGTTCCAGACCGACTTCCCCCGCTGGTATCTGAACACCTTCATCGCGGCCCTGTTCACCGCCGCGCTGCAAACCATCATCGTGCTGTGCATGAGCTACACGCTCTCCCGCTTCCGGTTCAAGATGCGCAAGGCCCTCATGCGCTTCATGCTGATTCTGGGCATGTTCCCCGGGATGCTCACCATGATCATCCTCTACCGCGTGCTGAAAGACCTTGGCATGACCCAGGCCAATTCCGTGCCCGGCCTGATCCTGGTCTACGTAGCCTCCTCCGGCATGGGCTATTACGTCTCCAAGGGCTTCTTTGACACGATCCCCAAATCCCTGGACGAAGCGGCCCGCGTGGACGGGGCGACCCGGTTCCAGATCCTGAAAAAGATCATTCTGCCCTTGTCCAAGCCCATCGTGATTTACACCGTCCTGACCGCTTTCATGGGCCCCTGGGGCGACTTCGTGTTCGCGCGCTACATCGCCTTCGGCTCCTCCGCGGGCAGCAACGTGGCCGTTGGCCTCTATAACTGGCTCAGCAAGGACCAGATCGCCAGCCGCTACACCATGTTCTGCGCGGGCGGCGTGCTGGTGGCCGTGCCGGTCACGGTGCTGTTCATGTGCCTGCAAAAGTACTACGTGGAAGGCGTCACCGGCGGCGCGGT
>CADAKE010000153.1 GCA_902788445.1 uncultured Eubacteriales bacterium | reverse complement strand
ACTGGGTTGCCTGAGATTCATGCATTCGCATATTTCCACAATACGGGCGGATGATATCCGCCCCTACAAATGGAACGTTTACAAACTTAAAGTGCCCTTTAAATCATGCCAAACTGAACAGATACCTTTTTAAACAAATCGTCAACGCTTGTCTTTGTCGATGAATTCAAGCGTGATCATTGAAAGCGCCGCGAAGGCCAGCACGAACAGGGAAAGCGTGAGCCAGTAGCCCATCACGTTGTCCGGCGTATTGTCGTAGTCGGAATTGTAGCTGGCGTCGGCGATCTTGTTTTGCAGCAGATCCTTCACACGATCCTCGCCGATCATGTTCACCAAATCGCCCACGGTGGTGGAGTAGGTGTAGCTCTGATCCCGGAACGATTGCAGGGTCTCGCTGCCGGTGACCAGGTCGATCAGATCGCGCACGTAGACGTCCTTGCCCAGCGAAACGTCCTTGTACTTTTCAAGCAGGCCCTCCGCGTCCAGCAGGTCCAGCACGTCGCCCACGGTGGTGGTGGAGACGACCGGCGTTTCAGTTAGACGCTCCATGACCTCCGTATCCGCCAGCAGGGTATCGAGGATTTCTCCCACGCTCATCCCGGGCCCATCCAGCTTGATCACTTGCTCCCGCACACCCTGGAAGCTGTCCGCCTCCCGCGCGGACTTGAGGATATCAGCGACGGACATCTGCTCCAGCACATGCTCCTGCCGGAAGGCCTGGAACGCTTCGCCCTGCATCATGTCCTTCAGCTCACCCAGCTGGAAAACCCGGGTCAGCTGTGTGTCGCGCAGCTTTTGGATGGCGGGGATGTCCTCGTTTTGCAGGAAGTCGGCCACCTGGCCCACGGTGACGGTGGCGCTGAGCTCCTTGCCCCGCATCTTGTCCAGCTGGTTCCAGATGGTCATGACCGGGCGGTTGTTGTAATCGCCCTGGGCCGCGATGACTTTCAAAGCCGGGTTGGAGATGGTGAAGGGGGTGATGTAGTGGGTCCAGCCCGGCAGCGACAGCATACCGCCGGAGAACACCAGCTGGAAGATCAGCACAAAGGGCATGATGGTCATGGCGGTGGTGGTGTTCTTAGCCAGCGTGGAAATCCACAGCGACATCATGTCTGAGGCGTAGGTGATCAGGAACAGCGAAACGCCGAAGTCCACGATCATCCAGGGAGTAAACAGTCCCTCCGCCGGATACTGAACGCCCACGACACTGGTCACGTACAGCGTCACCGCGGTCTGCGCCAGGCACAGCAGCGCCTGATACAGCATGTGGGAGACGATGTAAGAGGAAATGTGCATCCCCGAGCGGTGCTCCCGCTTGATTACGTCCCGCTCGCGGCAGATGACCTGAATGGAGTTGAAGCAGCCGTTCCAGATGCACACCATGACCAGCGCGAAGCCGCCCATCAGCGTGCCCTCCATGTTGATGAACAGCCGGTTGCGTATGACCATGCCCACCAGGCCCGCGATCAGCGCCGCCATGGGCAGCACCTTCCAGTCGTTCTGGTAGAGAAACATCACCAGCTGCCGGGAGAAGTAAATCCCAATCTGGCCGATGCGTCCGCGGTGACGGGCCTTAAGCAAGCGTCCGGTATCCTTTTTCACATTCATCTCAGCCATGCTGCGCCGCCTCCTCTGCATACTTCATCACGAACTCGTCCGCCAGGCCGTCGCCGCCCTCTTCCTTGCGGTTGACGGATTTGACGATCTGCTCCATGGTGTCCCGCCCAAAGAATTTCCGGGCGTCCTCAATGCTGCCGTAATAAGCCAGCCGCCCTGTGCGGGCGCTGTCCTTCGCCAGCACGATAACGTCGTCGAACAGGTCGATCACGCGGTCCGGGGTGTGGGTAATGACGATGACGATCTTGCCGGTGTCCGCGATCTTCCTGAGCTGCTCAAACAGTTCTCTTGCCATGACGCCGTCCAGGCCGCTGTCCGGCTCGTCCAGGATGAACAGGGAGGGGTTGGAGATGAACTCCATCGAAATGGAAAGGCGCTTCTTCTGCCCACCGGAGAGCTTCTCCACCAGGTTGTTCTTCACCGGGGTGAGGCCGAAAATTTCCATGACCTCCTCCACCCGCGCCTTGCGGTCGGCGGCGCTCACGTCCATGGGCAGGCGCAGCTTGGCCGCGTCCATCAGGGTGTTGAGGACGGTATTCTTGCCCCGCATCATCTCGCTCTGGGGCACAAAGCCCACCTCATACTGCATTTTCTTGTACTGGGTGTACATGTTGCTGCCGTTGAGCATGACCTCGGCATTGGCCTTCTCGTAGCCGTTGACCGCGTTCAGGAACGTGGTCTTGCCCGCGCCGGAGCCGCCCAGCAGCAGCACCATATGGCCCTGGGGGATAGCCATATGAATGTCCCGCAGCAAGGTTTTTTTCTGGAAAAACTCCGTGGCCGTGCGCTCTTTCAGGTTCACGGTCAGCCCCTCGTCCATCACCTTGGCGCTGCCGGAGGTAGCCATGCGGGCCATTTCCGCCTTGATATCCTCCACCTTCCACTCCGGCTGATATTTGGGGCTGAACCCCCAGATCAGGGCCGGAATCCACTGGGTGTAGGAAAGCAGGCACAGCCACAGCCAGCTTTTGCGCACGCCGTACACGTAGATCATCCCGCGCCACACGCGAATCACGTAGATGAATTTGATGATTTCCAGCGTGATATTGATGATGGCTAAAATCAAAATCCTGTCCCCATAAAGCTCCACGATCGCTTCCTGCTCCAGGCCCGCCACATTGGTCGGGAGGAGGTATGGAAGAATGACGGCGACCACGTTCAGCGCCACCGTCACAACGCTGTACACCCGGCCTTCCGGCTCGCGGCCCGCGCAGCGGGAAAGCTGATATTCCCGCGCGCCGGGAATCAGCGCCCACCAGCCCTTCAGCCCAGACTTTTGCAGCAGCGCCCACGCGCCCACGATGAACAAAGCCCTCGGCACAATGTCATAGAGATCCGACGAGCCAAAGAACAAGGCGCAGGCTACACTTAAAATGGTATTCATCCAGCATTCTCCTTTTCTATTGATCCCCCAATCAATTCGTGAATTGAATCTTTCAGGAAAGTTGTAGGGGCGGATATCATCCGCCCGTGAACTTTTTCGTGATTTGCAGGATACTGTTTGGTTCGGGCGGATCATATCCGCCCCTACATTTTTCCGTGGATTTGTTCAAGATTCAATTGGGGGTGCAATAATCGCCGCGTCAGTCGTTCTTCTTGCCGGCAAACCGCGTGAGCAGATCCAGAATCTTTAAGTAAATCCAGATCACGGTGAATACCAGGCCGAACGCGGCAGACCATTCAAACTCCTTGGGATACCCTTCCTTGACGCAGGTATCAATCATGGAAAAATCGCTGATCAGGAACAGGGCGGCGATGATCAGGCCGACCACGTCAATGGCGATGCTGATCGCGGAATTCTGGATCATGGCCTGCACATAGGGCCGGGTGGCGGGAATGAGGAAGCCCAAGCCGCTCAGCAGCCCCAGCCCCACGCTGCCCAGCAGCAGAGACAAAAGCACCGTGCGGAATTTTTTATCCGCCTTAATGGCACCGGTGGAATACAGCCAGCTCATAACCGCCACCACGGCGATGGTAAGCAGCAGCGCTTCCAGGCCCAGATATTCGTAGCCCTTGAGCACGTTGAATACCAGGAAGGAAATCACATAGCCCTGGCTGGCGGAATACAGCGAGCCGGTCACAGGAATGGTTTTGCGGGCGAAAATGCCCACCAGTTCACTGAGGAAACCTGCCACCAGGACGCCGCCCAGGATCATGGCCTCCTTCTGGGAAAGGGTCAGGGTGAACTTCTCATAGATTTGAATGGTTTGCCAGATGGGTTCCGAGGCCAGCGCCGCTTTGACCAGCAGCTGGGCGACCATGCCAACCAACGTAATCAACAGGAAATACGTTGTTTTTCCCGCGATGCCCGCGTAAGTCGCCGCGTTTGTGTCCGTCCTTTCAGTAATCTTGCTTAATCGGCTCAGGATCGGGTTGGAGTGCAGCAGCGTCTGTGGCTTCCTTGTGTTTTGAGTCAGGGTGCTCATGGAAAATCTCCTCCTTCATATTTGATTTTGTAGGAATCCGTGCAATTATTGGCTCAGCGATTCAAGAAAACGGTTCAATGCGATGAGATCATACCAAACTTCCGGTTCCAGTTCATAATCCAGCTCCACGCCGCCGTCGGCGCTGGTAAAGGCTCCCTCATCATTGAATATTCCAACCACCAATTCAGCGGAACTGTAGAACTGAGAACCGCAGGCATCAATGTATTTGAATGCCTCACAGGCTCCGCCGCCGCTCCTGCGGCCAATGATCGGTATCCCTTTCAGCTTCGCCATCACGGGGACTGTATTTCCGCAGGAGAAGGAGGTTTCACTGGTCAGCATATAGAAATTGTAACGCCCCATATACGTATCGTTTTCATCGATTGCGCCATCACGGTTTATATCGACGCTGTAGTGATTGTCCAGGCCGATATCCCGGATGGACGAATAGTACGTCAGAAGAGTTTATTTTTCATGTGAAACCATCCTTTCCTTATGTATTAAGAATACTCCCAAATCAAGATCACTTAGTCCATGGAATAGAATTCCGTTTTTGTGGGATTGGCCTGGATCAGGACGGAGCTTTGATGGAACAGGCTGATCAGTTCATCCACCGCCGCTGAATCTTCCGTCCAATACTCCGAGAGCAGCGCGGGCCCATTTTCCGCCAGCGCAGGAACGGATGCCAGACACAGCAGAAGCAGAACGAGCAGCAGGGTTGAAATCTTTTTCACCAAACGATTCCTCCTTTTTTATTCTTTCCCTCACGGTCGGCCCATGAAAGGAGCGTCTCAGATGTTGTGATATGCCCAACACTGTCTCATTCGCCTGATCGCGGAGGACGGAATACGACAGCTACATATTATAATACAGGACGAACCGCAACAAAACCGCAACACATTTTGGGTGAACGCCGTATTATTTTGCAAAAGAAAAAAGGGATTAGAGATTAGGGAGTAGGGTTCAGAGTGCAGAGTACAGAGTACAGAAGAACTTCCGTCCAAAAGCCTTCCCCGCGCAGGCAATGTCGTCAACTTAAGAAAACAGCAAAGAAATTGACTAAGTGACTTTTCAACCGACACCTCATTTTGTCATCCCGAGCGAAGTGGAGCGAGAGCGAAACGAAGTCGAGGGACCTGAAAGCTGGTCACCCTGTTGCTTGATTCATGACAATGCTCTCAGGTCCCTCGACTCCGCTCGGGATGACATTGTTTGTTATCCATGTTACAGTCACTTGGTTGGTATTGTTTCGTCTTAAATGAACGGCATTCCCTGCGAGGGAAAGGCTTTTGGACAGAAGTTCTTCTGTACTCTGAACCCTAATCCCT